>DATBPT010000194.1:0-9556 GCA_036561205.1 Solirubrobacterales bacterium | reverse complement strand
CTCGCGCGAGGTCGACCGGCTCGAGGAGCTCGCCAGCGGCAAGGCGGACGTGACCGGGACGCCGTCGGGGTTCGCCGAGCTCGACAAGATCACCGGTGGCTTTCAGCCCGGCAACCTGATCATCCTCGCCGCCCGCCCGGGGATGGGCAAGTCCGGACTGGTCGCCAACATCGCCGAGCACGTGGCGGTCAAGGAGGGCCGCCCGGTCGCCTTCTTCTCGCTCGAGATGTCGGATTCCGAGCTCGCCCAGCGGTTGATCGCCAAGCGCGCCCGGATCCCCTCGGACAAGCTGCGCAAGGGACAGGTGCGTGAGCAGGAGTGGGCCAAGGTGCTCAAGGTCTGCAACGAGATCGAGAGCGCGCCGCTGTGGATCGACGAGTCCTCCGACCTCGGGATGCTCGATCTGCGGGCCAAGGCGCGGCGGCTGCACGCGCAGGAGAAGTCGAACGGCAACGGCGGCCTGGCGCTGATCGTGCTCGACTACATCCAGCTGATGCGGGCCGAGGACGCGCGCGCCAACCGCGTCGAGCAGGTCGGCCAGATGAGCCGCGGCCTGAAGATCCTCGCCCGCGAGCTCAAGGTCCCGGTGATTGCGCTCTCGCAGCTCTCACGCGCGCCCGAGCAGCGCACCGGCCGCGACAAGCGCCCGATCCTCTCCGACCTGAGGGAGTCCGGCAACCTCGAGCAGGACGCCGACCTGGTCGCCTTCATCTACCGCGAGGACTACTACAAGAACTTCGGCGACGACGACGTCGACGAGGAGGAGCGGGCGAAGCTCGAGGGCGTCGCCGAGCTGATCGTGCGCAAGAACCGCAACGGGCCGATCGACACGGTGCAGTTGGCGTTCATCGACAAGTACGCGTCGTTTCGCAACCTCGCGCGCACCGACCGCAGCTTCACCGTCGAGGCCGACGAGGGTCCGCCGCTCGTGGACGCCGTCGACCAGTGAGGCGGCGGCCGTCAGGCCGGCGCCGAGCCGCGCCGCCGTTGAGGCGCCTTAGGTGAACGCGCAGGTCGAGAAGCTGCCGGCCTCCTGCCCGCTCGGACTCTGCGACGGCAGCGGCTGGATCGAGGAATCGGACGACACCGCCCGCGCCTGCGAGTGCCGCGACCGGCGGATCGCCCAGGCGCGCACGCGGGGCGTGCGCACGGTGCTTCCCGCCAAGTACCAGGGCGTCAGCTTCGACCGCCCGCCGGTTGCCGACATGGCCCGCGACCCGCAGACGCGGGTGGTGCTGGAGGCTGTGCGGACCTACATCGACGAGCTGCCGGCGAACATCGGCGACGGCCGCGGCCTCTGGCTCGAGGGTGACGTAGGGACCGGCAAGACGACGCTCGCGATGCTGGTCTCGAAGAAGGCGATCGAGGCCGGCCATTCGGTCGCGATCTACTCGCTGCCCCGCCTGCTGGCGAGGATCCGCCGCACCTACGACGGCGATGCGAGCGAGCTCTCCTACCTCGAGTTCTTCCGCCGGCTGACCTCGGTCGACCTGCTGCACATCGACGACCTCGGCGCCGAGAAGCGCTCGGATTGGGTGCTCGAGCAGCTCTACGCGATCGTCGACGAGCGCTACGCGACCAATCGCTCGATCGTCGTGACCACGAACATGAAGATCGCAGAGCTCGAGGAGCAGATCGGCCAGCGCACCGTCTCCCGGCTGGCGGAGATGTGTGAGACGCTGCCGATGTACGGCGGCGACCGCCGTTACGCCGCCTGACTCACTTGGAGGTTCCAGATGTACGCCAGCGTCCGCAAGTACCGGGTCGAGCCCGAGCACGTCGCTGAGTTGATGTCCAGGGTCGACCAGACATTCGCCCCGAAGATCGCGGCCGTTCCCGGCTTCGCCTCCTATCAGGCGATCGACTGCGGCAACGGGGTCGTGATCACCGTCTCCTCGTTCGCCGACGAGGCGAGCGCCGACGCGTCAGCGGAGGCGGCGGCGCAGTTCGTCGCCGACAGCCTCGGCGACCTCGAGGTAGACCGGCTCGAGGCTGCCGCGGGGGAGGTTTCGGTCAGCCGCTAGCCGCCACGCGGCCGCGCCGGGAGCCGCCGCGCGCCCGGTCGCGCATAATCACTGGCCGCTATGCCAGGCGTGGTGATCATCGGGACCCAATGGGGTGACGAGGGCAAGGGCAAGGTCGTCGACCTGCTCGCCGAGAACGCATCCATGGTCGTCCGCTTCCAGGGCGGCAACAACGCCGGCCACACGATCGTCCGCGACGGCGAGACGTTCAAGTTCCACCTGATCCCCTCGGGGATCCTCTACCCGGGCAAGACCTGCGTGATCGGCAACGGCGTCGTCGTCGACCCGGAGGTGCTGACCGGCGAGATCGACGGCCTGCGCCGCCGGGGCATCGATGCCGGCGCGCTCAAGGTCTCCGCCAACGCCCACCTGATCATGCCGTACCACGTGATGCTCGACACCGCGGGCGAGGCGAAGCTCGGCAAGCTCGAGATCGGGACCACCAAGCGCGGCATCGGCCCCTGCTACGCCGACAAGTCCGCCCGCCTCGGGATCCGGGTCCAGGACCTGCTCGATGCGAAGATCCTGCGCAAGAAGATCGCCGCGGCGCTGGAGCCCAAGCAGCAGCTGCTGCGCCCGTTCCATCGGGACCCGAAGCTCGACCTGCACGCGATGACCGAGGAGTACCTCCGCCACGGACACCGGCTCGAGCCCCACATCGCCGACACCTCGCGGCTCTGCTGGGAGGCGCTCGACGCGGGGGAGACGGTGCTCTTCGAGGGCGCCCAGGCGGCGCTGCTCGATCTCGATCACGGCACCTATCCCTTCGTCACCTCCTCGAACCCGGTCGCCGGGGCGGCCTGCGTCGGCGCCGGCGTCGGCCCGACCGACATCGACGAGGTCTGGGGCGTCTGCAAGGCCTACACGACCCGGGTCGGGGCGGGCCCGTTCCCGTCCGAGCTCACCGACGAGGTCGGCGCGCACCTGCGCGACCGCGGCCACGAGTTCGGGACCACGACCGGGCGCGAGCGCCGCTGCGGGTGGCTCGACCTGGTCGCGCTGCGCTACGCGACCCGGCTCAACCGGCTCTCGGCGCTGGCGATCACGAAGCTCGACGTGCTCTCCGGGCTCGACCCGCTGCGGATCGCGGTCCGCTACCGCGGCACCGAGGGCGCCGTCTTCGACGAGTTCCCCTACCACCAGTCGATCCTGCACACGGCGAGCGCCGAGTACGTCGACATGCCCGGCTGGGACGACGACATCAGCGGCGCCCGCAGCGAGGCCGACCTGCCGCCGGAGGCCCGCGACTACCTGGCGGCGATCTCCGAGGGCGCCGGCGTGCCGATCGCGCTGGTCGGTGTCGGCCCCGGCCGCGAGCAGGTGATCCGCACCGGCTCGACCCAGCTGCGCGCGGCCTGATGAGCCCACTGCCACAGCTCGCCGGCGACCTCTTCCTCACCGACGGCGGCCTCGAGACGGTGCTGATCTTCCACGAGGGGCACGAGCTGCCGGCGTTCGCCGCCTTCGACCTGCTCAAGGACGAGCGCGGGACCGAGGCGCTGCGCAGCTACTACACCCCCTATCTCGAGCTGGCGGCCGAGCGGGGGCTCGGTTTCGTGCTCGAGAGCCCGACCTGGCGCGCGAACCCTCGCTGGGCGGCTGAGATCGGCTACTCCGAGGACGAGCTCGAGGCCTTCAATCGGCGGGCGATCGCCCTGATGGTCGAGATTCGCGAGGCGGCCGGCTCCGGCTCGCAGATCGTGATCAGCGGCTGCGTCGGTCCCCACGACGACGGCTACGAGCCGGCGGAGATGCTCTCCGCGGGGGCCGCGCGCGATTACCATGCGACCCAGATCGCGGTCTTCGCCGACACCCCGGCGGAGATGGTGACCGCAGTCACGATGACCTATGCCGACGAGGCGATCGGCATCGCCGACGCGGCCGCCGGCGCCGAGATTCCGGGTGCGATCTCGTTCACAGTCGAGACGGACGGCCGCCTACCGAGCGGTCAGCCGCTGGGCGAGGCGATTGAGGAGGTCGATCGGCGGGCCGCGGTGCGCCCCGCCTACTACATGGTCAATTGCGCCCATCCGAGCCACTTCGAGGCTGTGCTTGAGGGCGCCTGGACCGAGCGGATCCAGGGCCTGCGCGCCAACGCATCGACCCGCAGCCATGCCGAGCTGGATCAGGCGACGGATCTGGACGACGGCGATCCGGCCGACCTCGGCGCGCGCTACGCCGGCCTGCGCGAGCGCCTACCGCGCCTCAACGTGCTCGGAGGGTGCTGCGGCACCGACCATCGCCACCTCGCCGAGATCCGCGACGCCTGGCTCCAAACCTAAAGGGGGTCAGACCCCCTTTAGGTTTAGACGCTGTGGTCGCCGCCGCCGCGGCGGCGTTCGATCAGCGCCATCGCGACGATTCCGGCGATCACCGTCAGCGGCGCGCCGGCGAAGCCGACCGCGATCAGCCAGTGGCCCGCGTGGGCGACGAGGATGCTCATGCGGTCACCTCCCTGGGCGCCGCGGGGCGCGCCGCGGGCGCGGAATCGCGGCGCGGCCCGCCATCCTCGGGGCGGGCGATCCGGTTCAGCACCCAACCCAGCAGCAAGAGCAGCGCCAGCACGATCGAGGCGACCACCGAGTAGGCGATGCCGGCGAGGTAGCCGGGAACGCCCGACTTGAGCTCACGCTGGAGGATCTGGGTCTCGTCGACGAACGGGCGCTCGAAGCTCGCCGTTGCGTTCACGGCCGGGGCCGGGATCGCCGAGTCCTCGGGCATGTAGACCGGCAGCCCGGCGACGTAGTTGTCGCGCTGGAGGCGGATCAGCGTTTTCCAGGTCCCGTGGACCGGGATCGGCTCGGTGGTCTCGTAGACGCCCGGCGAGACGCGCTCGAGCTGGTCGACGACCAGGCCGCCGCCCTGCCAGGCGATCGCCTGCAGCCAGTAGGCGTCGTCGCCGATCTGGGCAGGGTCGAGGTGGACGGTTGCGTTGACCGTGCGCTCGGGCCCGGACCTGACCTCGTCGAGCTTCACCCGGGCGCTCCAGCCGCTCGGGGTCTGGTCGCCGACGTTGAGGCCGACGACGGCGACGATCGCCGCGGTCGCCAGCGCCGCCGGGACCATCGCCGGCGCCGGGAAGCGTTGCCGCCGCGAGCCGGCGGCGGCGAACGAGCCGCCGAGATAGGCGCCGACGACGCCGGCGGCGATCGCGGTCGCCAGGGCGGGCAGGATCGCCTCGGCGATCAGGCTCTGGGGCCACGGGATCGGCATCCACACGTGCGACCAGGCGTACTCGGCGAAGAAGCCGATCGTGCCGATCAGAGCGCCCGAGAGGGCGCCGAAGGCGTACGTCCGCCGGGTCGAGATCACCAGGGCGGCGGCCTCGACGCAGAGCGCCTCGGCGAGGTAGAGCGGCAGATGCGGCATCGTCTCGCCGAAGACGTCGCCGACGATCAGGGCGATCGCCCCGCGGACGACAATGAAGAACACGGCCGCGCCGAGCGCCGCGCCGGGACCGATCCAGACCCGCGCCGCGACCAGGGCGACCCCGGCGGCGAAGGCGAGCATGATCGGCTCGAGCACGAGCTGGAATTGCGGCACGCCGAAGTCGAACTCGGCCTGGAAGGTCGAGAGGCCGATCAGCAGGCCGCCCATGGCGAAGTAGCGCCGGTAGCGCGCGGCGCCGGCGACGATGCGGTCGAGCCGCCGCCCGGGTGGGGCCTCGACCTGCTCGCCGCGGCCCTCGACGATCAGGATCGCGCTGCCGATCAGGGTCAGGGCGGCGCCACCGATCAGCATCAGGTGGGTCGGGCCCCAGAGGGTCACGTCCTGGCCGAAGATCCGGTGCCAGACGTCGTCGAGCGGGAAGCCGATCAGGGCGAAGGCCGAGGCGGCGAGCATCGCCACGCCGCCGAGCGGCGCGTACCAGTCGCCGCTGATCCGGATCGCGCGCTCCGAGGGCTTGCCGTCGGGCAGCACGATCGCCAGGAAGCCGGCGGCGAAGATGCCGAAGAGCCCGGCCAGGATCAGGTAGTGGGCGGGGTTGGCGAGCGGTCCGGCGTCGCGGCCGTCGTCGATGTGCAGGGAGATGTCCCAGTACATCCCGAGCAGCGCCACCAGCAGTGCGCCGGCGGCGATCAGCGAGGGCAGCGCGGCCCAGGGGGCGAAGCCGGTGTCGCGTGCGGCGAAGCCGGAGACGCGGCGAAGCAGGTCGGTGCGACCGCTGCGATGGGCCCAGCCGAGATAGAGGAGGACGGCGGTGGCCAGCATCGCGCCGCCGGTGGCGGCGAAGACCTGACCGAGCTCTGCGCCTCCCGCGGGGGCGGAATCGACGGTGTTCATCTAAGGCTCCTTGGTTGGCTTTGACGGAGGCGCCGCCGTCGGACGGGCTTACCGTGCCATTACCCGATGTTACACCGAAATATGTCACGGTTACGGTGATTGGCCTCACAGAGGGAAGGCCGGTCGTGGGCGGGCGGCAGGTAGATTGCGGCCCGATGTTTGAGAAGGTCCTGGTCGCGAACCGGGGAGAGATCGCGATCCGGGTCATGCGCGCGCTGAAGGAGATGGGGATCGCCTCGGTCGGCGTCTACTCCGAGGCCGACCGCGAGACACCGCACGTGCGCGAGGCCGACGAGGCCTTCCTGCTCGGGCCCGCGTCGCCCGCCAAGAGCTACCTCTCGATCGAGAAGATCCTCGGGGTCGCAGCCAGCTCGGGCGCCGAGGCGATTCACCCCGGCTACGGCTTCCTGGCCGAGAACGCGGCCTTCGCCGAAGCCTGCGAGCAGGCAGGGGTCGTGTTCATCGGCCCGCCCGCCTCGGCGATCGAGGCGATGGGCTCGAAGACCCGCGCCCGCGAGATCATGAAGGACGCCGGCGTCCCGATCGTCCCGGGGGCGACCGAGCCCTCGCCCGACATCAAGGCGGCGCGCAAGACAGCCGAGGAGATCGGCTACCCGGTCGCCTGCAAGGCCGCGGGCGGCGGCGGCGGCAAGGGCTTTCGCGTCGCCCAGACGGCGGACGAGCTCGAGCAGGCGTTCGAGGGAGCCGCGCGCGAGGGCGAGAAGTTCTTCTCCGACGACCGCGTCTATCTCGAGCGCTACCTCGACGATCCCCGCCACGTCGAGGTTCAGGTGCTCGCCGACTCGCACGGCAGCGTGATCCACCTCGGCGAGCGCGACTGCTCGATCCAGCGCCGCCACCAGAAGCTGATCGAGGAGGCGCCCGGCCCGCACGTGGACGAGGCGATGCGCGAGCGGATCGGCAAGATCGCCACCGATGCGGCGCTCGCGGTCGACTATCGCGGCGCCGGCACGGTCGAGGGGATGCAGGTCGGCGACGAGTACTTCTTCCTCGAGATGAACACGCGGGTCCAGGTCGAGCACTGCGTGACCGAGATGGTCACCGGGATCGACATCGTCCGCGAGCAGGTCCGGATCGCCGCCGGCGAGGAACTCTCGCTCAGCCAGGATCAGGTCGAGCTGCGGGGCCACGCGATCGAGTGCCGGATCAACGCCGAGGCGGCACACAAGAACTTCGCTCCCGCGCCGGGCAGGATCGACCACTACATCGAGCCCGCCGGACCGGGCGTCCGCGTCGACTCGGGCCTCGAAGCCGGCTCCGAGGTGACCCCGATCTACGACCCGATGGTCGCCAAGCTGATCACCTGGGACGTCGACCGCGAGCACGCTACGGCGAGGATGCTGCGGGCCCTGGGCGAGTACGAGATCGCGCCGCTGACGACCCTGATCCCCTTCCACGAGGCGATCCTGGCGACCGAGCAGTGGGCCAGGGGCGAGACCTGCCGTGATCTGACCGAGGACAAGAAGTGGCTCAAATCGCTTGCCCCGGACGCGCCTCCCGGCGACACCGGCGGCGGCGACGACGGCGACGAGGACAAGGTCGAGCGCACCTACTCGGTCGAGGTCGACGGCCGCCTGCACGCGGTCAGGGTGATCGGCGCACCGGCGGCGGGCGCCGCCGGCCCCGCGCCGGGACGCCGGCCGCCGAAGCGCGAGAAATCGGCCGCCTCGGGCGGCGGAGCCAGCGGCCCGGCCCTGCCCTCACCGCTGCAGGGCACGATCCTCAAGGTCGCGGTCGAGAAGGGCGCCGAGGTCGAGGAGGGGGCGCTGATCTGCGTGATCGAGGCGATGAAGATGGAGAACGAGATCACCGCACACCGGACCGGCAAGATCACCGAGCTCAACGTCGCCGAGGGCGCGGCGATCAACTCCGGCGACACGATCTGCGTGATCGAGTGATCGCGGCGGCCGCAGGCCGGCGCGGAGGTGCCCCGCTGTTGAGGGGCCTTCTGTGACGGAAAGGCGGCTGCCGCCCGCGAAGGTGCCGCTGCGGCGAAACGGGAGCTGGCGCAAGCAGTGGCGCTACCTCGGCGTCTTCTGCGACGAGCTGTTGCTCTGCGCGGCGCGGGTTCAGGTCGGGCCGCTCGGCCAGACCTTCTGGGCGATCTGGGACCGTCAACAGCGCCGCCTTCACGAGCGCACGCGGTTGCTCGCGCCGCGGCTCGCCCGGGGCGAGGTCTGGACCGAGCTCGCGCAGGGCGAGCACACGGGACGGATCGACTGGGCGCCCGAGCACGGCGGCACCCTGGTCCGGGTCGAGGCGTCGCCCAAGGGGGATGAGGAGGAGCAAATTCGCGCCTTCCTGCGGGCCGGCGAGGGCAAGTGGGCGGAGGCCGTTTGCCCGACCGGCGAGGACGACGGCTACGTCTGGACGCGCAAGCGCGTGGTCGAGGTCGACTGCGACGTGCGCATCGGCGAGCGGCGGATCCGCTGCCAAGCGCGCGGGGTGGAGGACGAGTCCTGCGGCTTCCACCCGCACCACACGGTCTGGGACTGGTCAGCCGGGGTCGGCCGGACCACCGACGGCCGCGCGGTTGGCTGGAACCTGGTCAGCGGCATCAACGACCCGCCGCAGGGCTCGGAGCGGGCGATCTGGGTCGACGGCGAGCCCAGCGAGCCCGGCCCCGCGACCTTCGACGGACTCGAGGCGATCGAGGTCGACGGCGCCCGGCTCGAGTTCGCCGCCGAGGTGGAGCGCCGCGACGAGCAGAGCAAGCCCTGGGCCAGCTACGTCTACCGCCAGCCCTTCGGCACCTTCACCGGCGCCCTCCCGGGCGGGCTCGAGCTCGCCGAGGCGTTCGGCGTCATGGAGCACCACGACGCCCACTGGTAGCTCACGCCCTCAGGGATAGACGGACTCGACTCGCCAGCGCCAGGGCGGGTCCTCACCGGCGGCGAACTCGTACTGGTTGCGCCCGTCGAGGGTCTCGAGTGCGACCAGGGCCGGGACGGCGTTGTCGAGCAGCGGCGTCGAGGCGAGCGCCGCGACGTCTGCCGAGCTGGCGAACCGCGTGACCCGCTCCCAGCCTAAAGCCGGTCGGTAGAGCCAATATGTGATCTCGACTAAGCCCGCCGCGGTGCGCCGGTCGTCGACCGAGACGAACATGGTCACCCGGCGGTTGGAGGCGGTGAGCCCGGGGCGGGCGCCGGGCGCGGCGCAACTCGGCGAGCGGCAGCGGCGAAAGTCGACCGGCAGCAGCGGGCCGCCGGGCCCCGGCCTGGGGAGCG
>DATBPT010000193.1:0-12948 GCA_036561205.1 Solirubrobacterales bacterium | reverse complement strand
ATAAGAATCCGGGTTCCGACGACAGCGGGAGAGGAGTGAGTACGTGCCCAATCATCTGACGCCGACCGAACTCGCCGACGAGATGAACATGAAGCGGCGGGAGGTGATCTCCTGGTGCATGGAGATGAACGTCCCGATCTTCCACGGTCGTATCGACAAGACGCTCTTCGTCTCCAACCTGCGCCAGATCGGCAAGGCGCCGAGCACCGCGCAAGCCGCCTCGTAGCCGCCGCTCACACCCTCAGGTAGCTTGTCGCCCAGGGGCGGCACCCGGCCCGCCGTTGACGCTACCCACGAGGGAGAGAAACTGAATGGAATCGGCCACGGTCGAAGGATCCGCGACCGAGGCGGCGACTGGCGCCAAGACGCTCGCCGACCTGTTTCCCGCCGCGGCGCGCAAGCATGGCAGCAAGCGCGCGGTGATCTACAAGACCGACTCGGGCGAGTGGGCCTCGAAGACCTACACCGAGGTCGGTGAGATCGTTCGCAAGCTCTCCCTGGGGCTGATCGACCTCGGGATCGAGAAGGGCGACAAGGTCGCGATCCTCTCGAACACGCGCCCCGAGTGGACGTACTTCGACTTCGCCGCGCTCGCGGCCGGCGCCACGGTGGTTCCGATCTACCAGACCAACTCGCCGGAGGAATGCCAGTACGTGCTCGAGAACTCCGACGCGATCGCGGTGATCGTCGAGGACGACGAGCAGCTCGACAAGATCCGCCGCATTCGCGACGACTGCCCGAAGCTCGAGCACGTGATCCGGATGGCGGGCAGGTCGGGGGACGCGATCTCGCTCGACGAGCTCGCCGAGCGCGGTGCCTCGGGCAGCGAGGCCGACTGGGAGCAGCGCTACAGCTCGGTCACGCCCGACGACATCTGCACCTTCATCTACACGTCGGGGACGACCGGACCGCCGAAGGGCTGCGTGATCTCACACGGCAACTACCGGGCGATGCTCGACATGGTCCACTCGGTCAGCGTGCTCGACTCCGAGGACGTCACCTACCTCTTCCTGCCGCTGGCGCACTCGTTCGCGCTGCTGATCCAGCTCGGGACCTTCGACCTCGGCGCGGCGCTCGCCTACTGGGAGCGCGACCCGCTGAACATCCTCCCCAACCTGTCCGAGGTACAGCCGACCTACTTCCCCTCGGTGCCGCGGATCTTCGAGAAGATCTACACCGCGGCGACGGCGGCGGTGGACAAGGAGGGCGGCCTGAAGAAGACCGTCTTCGACTGGGCGGTCGGCGTCGGCAAGAAGGTCCGCGCGCTCGAGCGCCAGGGCAAGCGACCGGGTCCGCTGCTCTCGCTCCAGCACCGAATCGCCGACAAGCAGGTGCTGTCGAAGATCCGCGGGTTGTTCGGCGGCAAGCTGAAGCTCGCGGTCACCGGTGCGGCGCCGATCAACCCGGAGATCCTCGAGTTCTTCGACGCCGCCGGCGTGCTCATCCTCGAGGGCTGGGGAATGACCGAGACCTCGACCGCGGCGACGATCGCGACCCCGGAGGACTTCAAGTTCGGGACGATCGGCAAGCCGTTCCCCGGCTGCGAGGTGAAGATCGCCGAGGACGGCGAGATCCTGGCCAAGGGGCCGAACATCTTCCAGGGCTACTACAAGAACCCGGAGGCGACCGCCGAAACGCTCGTCGGCGGCTGGCTGCACACGGGCGACCTGGGCGAGTTCGACGAGGACGGCTACCTGAAGATCACCGGCCGCAAGAAGGACATCATCATCACCGCCGGGGGCAAGAACATCACCCCCGCCAACCTGGAGGGCGAGATCAAGCAGCACCCGCTGGTCTCGCAATGCGTCGTGATCGGCGACCGGCGCCCGTATCTGGTCGCCGTCGTCACCCTCGACCCCGAGGAGGCCGCCACCTACGCGCGCGACCGCGGCCTGCCCCAGGATCCGGCGGCGATCGCCGCCAACGCGGACGTGCGGGCGTCAATCGAGGCCCACGTCGAGAAGATCAACCAGAAGTTCGCCCGCGTCGAGCAGGTGAAGAAGATCGCGATCCTGCCCGCCGACTTCTCCCAGGAGGGCGGCGAGCTGACTCCCTCGATGAAGGTGAAGCGCAACGTCGTCGCCGACAAGTACGCGGACGAGGTTGAGGCTCTGTACGCGGCCTAGCCGGACTGCCGCGACTTTCTTCGCCTTGGCGGGTTTCGGGGGCGATGGGAGCGTTGCGTTACGCGGGGGCGGGAGCGATGACGGTGGCCCTGGTGGCGATCGTCGCGGTCGGCGGTGCGACCAGCCCGGCCGCGGCCGGCCCGAATCCGCCGCCTCCGAACGTGGTCGTCGTGATGACCGACGACCAGACCCAGGCTTCGCTTTCGAAGATGGCGACGGTCGAGTCCGAGCTCGCCGGCAATGGCGCCACGTTTACCAACAACTTCACCAACTGGCCGCTCTGCTGCCCGTCGCGGAGCACCTTCTACACCGGTCAGTACGCCCACAACCACGGCGTGCTCGGCAACTCGCCGCCCGACGGCGGCTTCACCAAGTTCAACGACTCGAGCACGCTGGCGGTCTGGCTGCAGGCCGCCGGCTACCACACGGTCCACATCGGTAAGTACCTGAACGGCTACGGCGAGGGCGGCACCGACCCCGCGTACGTGCCGCCGGGCTGGAACGAGTGGTACGCGGGCACCGGAGGGACGACGCAGACGGTCTACAACTACCAGCTGAACCAGAACGGCTCCCTGGTCGACTACGGCAGCGCGGTCGCCGACTTCAAGCAGGATGTGTTCTCGAACCTCGCCGTCGACGCGATCAACCGCAACGCACCCGGGGGGCCGTTCTTCCTCGGGGTGATGTACACGGCGCCGCATTCGGGCGGCCCGAATCCCAACCCTCAGCCGCCGTCGAACTGCGGCGCCACCGCGAAGCCGGCGCCCAGGCACGCGACCGCGTTCGATTCCGAGCCGCTGCCGATACCGCCGAACTACAACGAGGCCGACGTCTCCGACAAGCCGGTCGCGATCCAGAGCATGGCCCCGATCACCGACGCCGAGACGACCACGATCCAGCGCAAGTACCGCTGCCGGATCGAGTCTCTGCTCTCCGTCGATGAGGGCGTCGGGCGGATCGTCGACGCGCTCGACGCGGCCGGTGAGCTCGACAACACGCTGATCGTCTTCACCTCCGACAACGGCTTCTTCCACGGCGAGCACCGGGTTCAGTCGGGCAAGAACCGCGTCTACGAGGAGGCCGTGCGGGTGCCGCTGGTGATCCGCGGGCCCGGCGTCCCCGAGGGCGTCACCGTCGACGATCTCTCGGTCAATGCCGACCTCGCGCCGACGATCGTCGACGCCGCGGCGGCGACGGCCGGGCTGCCCGAGGACGGCAAATCGCTGCTGCCGTTCGCCGAGCACCCCGACCGCTTCCACGGCCGCGAGCTGCTGTTCGAGAAGGGCGACGTCGTCGACGATGTCGACGACGGGACCCCGCAGAGCGGCACCTTCGCCGCCGTGCGCACGAGCCGCTACGTCTACGTCGACGACACCACCGGCGAGCTCGAGCTCTACGACCTAAAGCTCGACCCCTACCAGCTCCAGAACCAGATCACCAACCCCGCCTACGATGCGGTCGAGGCAGCGCTCGCGACGCGCCTTGCGTCGCTACGCAAGTGCGCCGGCGAGAGCTGCCGGACGAAGCCGGATCTGAAGCTGAAGCTACCGCGCTCACACCGCGAGCACGGTCGCTCCTGCCGTGATCCGAAGGACTTCCTCGCCCGCGTGCGGGGCTCGGTGGCGGGTCAGCTGGTGCGGGCGACGTTCGCGGTCGGCGCCGAGGAAGCCGGCCATGACACCTCGGGACCGTTCAAGAAGGAGATCCGCCCACGGCTGCTGCGCGAGAAGCGCAAGCCGGAGGTACGGGTGATCGCGGAGATGCTCGACGGACGGGTGCTCAGCCTGCAGAAGCGGGTCCGGATCTGCCGCTGACGGTGTCCGTGCCGCGACTAGGCGTCCGCCGATTCCTCGGCGGCTTCCGGCTCGGCGACCGGCGCCGGCGAGTTGCGCAGCAACGCGGTGTTGGTCAGCTCGAGCACCCGGCGCCAGGCGGAGATCTTCTCCCGCTCGCGGTCGACCTGGTCGAGCACGTGGCGGACGCGCCGGGCCGAGATCTCGATCCCGTGGCGCTCCGCGATCGCCTTGTAGCGGTCGTAGTCGCGAGCCAGCTTCAGGGTCACGGACTCGAAGCCGTGCTTGGCGATCTGCAGGCGGGCGCGGTAATCGAGGATCGACGTGCCGAACATGAGCTCGTCGTCGACCTCGGGCTCGATCAGGATGATGTCGACGCCGGGGTAGCGCTGCTCCCAGATCTCGACCGCGCGATGGAGGCGGTCGTGGGAGAGCAGGCGGAAGGTCTGGTTGAGGATCGCCGCGAACCCCATGTCGGACACGCGCCGGGCGCGCGAGCCGGTGATCGTCGGGATGTTCTTCTGGAAGTCGTTGACGTAGGGGACGAGCGGATTTATGACGACGATGAACTTGGCCCCGCGCTCGACCGCGACGTCGACGTTGGTGGTCGAGAGGATGCCGCCGTCGATGAACTCGCGCCCGCCGATCTCGACCGGCTCGTAGATCCCCGGCAGCGCGCCGGAGGCGGCGACCGCCTTCGAGATCGGCACCTCGGCCCACTCGCCCTCGCCGAGGATCACTCGCTCGGTCGTGTCGAGGTCGGTCGCGGTCAGGTAGAGCTCGCGCTCGAGCAGCCTGAAATCGTTCGTGCGGTCGGGATCGGAGAGCACCTCGTCGACGTAGCGCTCGATCCCGCGGCCGGAGTAGACCCCGTTCGGGAGCGCCGCCGACAGCCCCATCACGAGGTCGACAGCGGAGACCTCGCCGAGCTGCCCCAGGGTCTCGCGCAGGACCGAGACGAGTTTGAACGGGAAGGTCAGCGAGCCCTTGAGAAAGCCGCTGTAGTTGGGCGACAGCAGGGTCGAGAGGTCGATGTCGCGAATCGGCGACGGCAGATCCTTGTTCAGCACCCGCATCATCTCCTCCGGGGTGACCCCGTTGGCGACCAGGCTGGAGACGAAGGCGCCGGCGCTCGTGCCGACGTAGATGTCGAACTCGTTGACGGTCGAGTTGGTCGCCAGCAGGTCGATCGCCCGCAGCGCCCCGATCTCGTAGACACCGCCGGTGAAACCGCCGCCGCCGAGCACCAGGGCGGTTTTCGACGGCCGTTTGCGCCCACGGGAGCGGCGCGCCCCCTTGGGGTCGCTCGGGGGCTCGAAATCGACGACCTTGCCCATAGGTATGGGGATTATTCCAATTGCGGCGGGGGTACCGCCGCAGTCACGCCTAGCGTGCCTCCTGTATGAGCCGGTTTCGCCGCCTGATGATCACCGTGCTGGCGCTCGCCGCGAGCGCCGCCCCGGCCGCTGCCGCGATCGACGACGGCGGCTCGACGCCGGTCGCCAAGCCGGGCACGGCGGCCGCCTCCGAGCGCGCGCTCTCGGCCTCGCAGCTGCGCGCGCAGCTCGCCGACGCGATGCGAGGCGCGGGCGGGGCAAGCGGCGCCTTCGTCTTCGACGTCGATGCGAACGGCGACGGGGCCGTCTACGGCAACGACGCCGACGAGCGCCGGGTGCCGGCGTCGAACGAGAAGCTGTTTACGACCGCGGCCTTCCTCGACGAGCTCGGCCCCGAGGCGCACCTCGAGACCCGCGCTTTCGCCCGTGGCGAGCTCACCGGCTCCGGCGACTCGACCCTCGACGGCGACCTGGTCGTGGTCGGCGACGGGGACCCTGCCTTCGGCACGGCGAAGTTCGCCCGCGCCAACGACCAGCCTGTGACCCGGGTCTCGAGTCTCGCCGGCGAGATCGCCAAGGCCGGAGTGAAGCGGATCACCGGCCGGGTGCTCGCCGACGACTCGATCTTCGACCGCAAGCGCGCCGCGGGCCCGGATCTGAGCCCGCTCTCGGGGCTGTCGTTCAACGACGGCTACGACGCCGCCGGCGGCTACGCCCGCGATCCCGAGCTGCTCGCGGCGCGGGCGATGAAGCAGGCGCTTCGCAAGCGCGGCGTCCAGGTCTCCGGCCGCGTCGGCCACGTCAACCTCCCGGACAGCGTCACCGACCGCAGACCGCTCGCCTCGGTCGCCTCGCCGAGCGTCGCCACGCTGATCGAGGAGACCAACGTGCCCTCGAACAACTTCTTCGCCGAGATGCTGCTCAAGCGGCTCGCGGCCGCGGACGGCTCGCGCGGGACGCGGCTCGACGGCGCCGCCGAGGTGGAGAAGTTCGCCAAGTCGGCCGGCACCGACGTCCAGGCCGTCGACGGCTCCGGGCTCTCGCGGCGCAACGCGGTCTCTCCCCACGAGGTGGTGAAGCTGCTCGTGGCGATGGCCCGCGACCGCGACAACGGCGACGCCTTCCACGACTCGCTGCCGATCGCCGGGCGCGAGGGCACGGTCGCCGACCGCATGCGCGGGACCGCCGCCGAGGGCAACTGCGCGACCAAGACCGGCACCCTCGACGGCGTCTCGGCGCTCTCGGGGTACTGCAACGCCGGCGGCCACACGATCGCCTTCTCGGTCCTCAACAACAGCGTCGACATCAACGCCGCCCACGTCGCCCAGGACCGGATCGCCGCCGCGATCGCCCGCTACAACCCCTGAACGGGGTCAGACCCCTCTCATGAAAGGGGTCTGACCCCCTTTAGGTTGGCGCCGCCGCTCATCTGTGCGTACCGTCGGCGAGCGGCACCGTCGACGGTCCCGAAGTAGGAGAGCAGGCGGTGCGCATCGAGCCAAGTCGGCGGCGATCCTTGGATCGCTGCCCGGTAGCTACTCCACCGCCATTGCTCCGGACGCTCGCAAAGCGTTGCCTCGACCGGGTTGCGAGCGATGTAAGCCGCGGCAGCGCACAACTGCCCGTCCGACGTGATCCGCACCGCCCCATAGCGCCCCTGGAAGACATGGCCGCTGCGGCCATGGCGCGAATTGAAGGTCTGCGCATATCTCCCCTGCAGCCGTTGCATCCCTGGGCTGAGGTTCGCGCACGGCGTCTCGAGGAGAAGGTGAACGTGGTTGCCCATCAGGCAATAGGCCAAGCACCGCCAGCGTTGCCTGACGACGACCTTGCCGAGCAGCCGTAGATAGATCCGTCGGTCCGCGTCGTCGGCAAAGATCAGCGACTGGGCGTTCCCCCGCGCGTAGACGTGGTAGACGCCTCCCTCAAGGTTCTGCCGCGGCTTGCGAGGCACACATGCTTCAACCCCGGGGGACCCGACGGCGCTCCGCGCTTTTCATGAGAGGGGTCTGACCCCATTTAGGTTTGGCCCGCGAAGCGGGTGAGCGAGAGGCGTTCGAGCGTCCGCGGGTCGTGGACGGCGACGGCCCGGTCGGAGATCGTGTAGACGAGGTCGCCGATCACGATCGAGCGCCGGATCGCCGACTCGTAGGAGGCGCCGTGCGAGGTGCGCGGGGTGAGCTCGAGGCCGCCGGCGCCGAGGCGGACGCCGACCGCACCGTTGAAGCCGGCGCCCGTCCACGACTCGACCGGAAGCACCGCCAGAGCGTGCTCGGGCGACCAGGTGAACGCATGGTGGTCGTACTCGACCTCGGTCGAGCTGCCATGACCGAGCGAGGCGTGATCGAGGCGCACCGGGGCCTCCGGGTCCGAGACGTCGAACAGCGACGCCTGGGCTCCCCTGAGAGCCCCGTCCGCGGTCGCGTCCTGGCCGATCCCGAGCAACAGTCCGGGCCCGACCGGGTGCAGGTAGGCCGAGTAGCCGGGGATCTCGAGCTCACCCGCCAGCCGCGGCGCGGCCGGGTCGGAGAGGTCGACGACGTGCAGCGGGTCGACCTGGCGGAAGGTGACCACGTAGCCGAGCCCGTCGATGAAGCGGACGGCGTAGATCTGCTCGCCGCGGCCGATGCCGCCGAGCCGGCCGACCTCGACCAGGCGCCGGTCGCCCTGGGCCAGCGTCGTCACGAGGCTCTGGCTCTGCGCCTGGGCCTCGCCTGCCGCCCAGGGCGGCGAGGTGGTCGAGGCGACCCGCAGGACGCCCTCGTACTCCGACATCGACCACTGGCTCAGCATGTAGCCGTCGACCGAGCCGCTGCCCGCGTACTCGGTCCTCTGCGGATCGGCGGTATCGAAGCGGTGGATCGCGGTGCTCACGTCGGAGACCGCGCCGGCGGCCGGATCGGTCCCCTGCCAGCGCTCGGTGGCGACGTAGAGGCTGGTCGGCGAGGCGTAGACGATCTCGCCGCCGGTCATCACCGCGTCGGTGTCGATCGCCGGCAGCCCGCGCTCGAGGTCGATCGTCAGCACGCTCAGCATCTCGCCGCCGGAGAACCGCATCGGCCTGCGCACGTCGCGACAGCCGAGCAGACTGCGATGCGACGCGTGCGCGGCGGTCCGGTCATGCAGCACCGCCTTCGGCATGAAGGCACGGCCGTGACCGGAGTCGGCGACCGGGACCTCCGGGTAGGCGCCGACTACCACGCGCGCCGTGGCGCCCGTGAGCCGGGCGCTGACGTAGTCGCCCTCGACGCTCATCGTCGCCAGCTCTCGCATCGCCGCCGGATCGGAGATGTCGACCTCGGTCAGCAGCGTGCGCGCGGCGCCGCCGTAGTAGTCGACCTCGGCCCCGTAGGAGCGGCTGATCACCAGCGCCCGGTCGCCGGCGATCAGCAACTCGCGGTCGGAGGCGTACGGGATCGCGCCGGGCCCGTCGGGAAGCTCGAGCGAGTCGAGCACCGCCGGCGTGCCGGCGCCGATCCCGACCGCGCGGAGGCGCTCGCCCGCCAGCGCGAAGATCGTCGAGCCGCTCGCCTTGACGATGTCGGGCTCGTCTACTCCCTCCTCCTGGACCGTGGTCGACGAGGCCGGCGCCGCCGCCTCCCCGCCGGCCGCCGGTGCCCCTCCCACCGAGTCCTCGGCCGCGAACGGAAGCCCGGCGATCGGCCCCCCGGTGAGCGCATCGCGGTGGCGGCGCAGGTAGCCGCGCAGGCCGTCGCAGGAGCCGAACTGCGCCAAACCCGCGTGTGCGGGGCGCTCATTGAGCCCGGGGCCGGCGGAGGTGCCGAGAACCGCGGCGGCGGAGATCGCGAGCCCGGCGGCGAAGGCGACCGTCGCGGCAGCGAGCGCGAACCAGGTTCGAGCGGCGGGGGTCTTCATCCATCGACTCTACGGCCGAGCACCGGATCGATCACGAAACCCTCGCCAAGGGCGCCCGGGCCTGCTACGGTTCTCCGACCTTAGGGTGCCCTAACAAGCCAAGCGGGAGGACCGCGTGTCGTTTGCGGAAACAGCACTACTCGGAGGCCTGGCGGGTTTCACGATCTACCTCGGTCTCCCGGTCGCGCGGCTGCAGCTGCTGAGCTCACGCACGCGGGTCGCCCTGGCGATGTTCTCGGTCGGCATCCTGGTCTTCCTGCTCGTCGACGTGCTCGCGCACGGATTCGAGATCTCCGAGCACGCGGTCGAGGCGTACAAGGACGGCGAGGGAAGCTTCGGGGAGGCCGCCGGGCTCGCCCTGCTGCTGGTCGGCGGCTTCGCCTTCGGAAGCGCCGGCCTCGGGGTGCTGGAGAAGCGCCTGCGGCGAAACCAGCCGCTGCCGCCGATCGCCGGCGGCGCCACCGACACGCTCGCCGTCGACGAGCTGAACGCGCTCGAGGCGCAGGCGGCGTCGGCTCGGGCGCGGGCGCTGCAGACCGGTTTGATCATCGCCGGCGCGATCGGACTTCACAACTTCGCCGAGGGCCTCGCGATCGGCGTCTCGGCACAGGCGGGCGAGATCGGCCTGGCAACAGTGCTGATCGTCGGCTTCGCCCTTCACAACGCAACCGAGGGCTTCGGGATCGTCGGGCCGCTCGGCGACGTGCGGCCGACCTGGCGCTGGATCGGCCTCGCAGGCCTGATCGGCGGCGCACCGGTCCTGCTCGGAGCGATGCTCGGCTACAACGTCACCAGCGAACCGCTCGAGCTCGCCTTCTACGCGGTCGCCGGCGGCGCGATTCTCTACGTGATCGGCGAGATCTGGCAGGGAATGCGGCGCTTCGGCCACCGCGAGCTCGGCCTGCTGATGCTCGCCGTCGGCTTCGCCGCCGGAGTGATCACCGACTTCATCGTCGTCTACGGCGGCGGCTAGCAGCGGCGACGGCCACCGGGTCGCTCAGCCGAGCAGCTCGAGCAGCCCGTCCTCGTCGAGGATCTCGGTACCGACCTCCTCGGCCTTCGCCAGCTTGGTACCCGGGCTGTCGCCCGCCACCAGGTAGTCGGTCTTCTTCGAGACCGAGCCGGTGACCTTGCCTCCCGCGGCACGAATCCGCTTCGTCGCCTCGTCGCGGCTGACGCTCGGCAGCGTTCCGGTGAGCACGAGCGTCTTGCCCTCGAGCGGTCCGCCCTCGGCGCGGCGCTCCGCATCGGAGAGCTCGAAGCGCAACCCGCGCTCCCGCAGGCGCCCGATCAGCTCCACGATCGCCTCGTCGGCGAGCTCCTCGCGCAGCGACTCGGCGAGCACCGGACCGATCCCCTCAACCTCCGTGATCGCCTCCGTCTCGGCCTCGAGCAGGGCATCGATCGAGCCGAAGTGCTCGGCGATCGCGTTCGCGTTCACGTAGCCGATCCCGGGCAGCCCGAGAGCGAACAGCACCCGGCCGAACGGGCTCTGCTTCGAACGCTCGATCTCGCGCACCAGCGCCTCCGCCGAGGTCTCGCCGAAACCCTCCAGCTCGGCGATCCGCTCCGCCTCGAGGTCGTAGATCGACGCCGGGTCGGTGATCAGGCCCTCGTCGAGGAAGCGATAGACGTTCTTCTCCCCGAGTCCCTCGATGTCCATCGCCCCGCGGAAATGCTTGACCAGCTGGAAGTTCTGGCCGGGGCAGCCGCGGCGATTGGGGCAGATCGTCCACACCGAGTCCTCCGGCTTCACCGTCGGCGTCCCGCACATCGGGCACTTCTTCGGCGGCCTCGCCTTCCGCAGCCGCTTGCCCTCGCGGCGCTGGATCAGCGGCGCGATCACCTGCGGGATCACGTCGCCGGCGCGGGTGACGACGACCTCGTCGCGCTCGCGCACGTCCTTCTTCGCCAGGTCCTCCTCGTTGTGCAGGGTTGCGGTCGAGACCGTGACCCCGCCGACGTGAACCGGCTCCAGCATCGCGAACGGCAGCAGGCGCCCGGTCCGCCCGACGTTCCAGACGATCCGGTTGAGCGTCGTCGTCGCCGTGATCGGCGGGAACTTCCAGGCGACGGCCCAGCGCGGCTCGCGCCCGGTGACGCCGAGCTCGCGCCAGAGCCAGCGCTGGTCGACCTTGACCACGACCCCGTCGATCTCGAAGTCGAGTGTCTCCCGCCGCTGCTCCCACCAGAGGCAGCGCTCGACCGCCGAGTCGACGTCCTCGTGCGTGGAGATGTCGCCGTTGACCTTGAAGCCGCGCTCACGCATCCACTCGAGCTCCTCCGAGTGGCTTTCGAACTCGATCCCGCGGTGGCCGCCGATCCCGTAGCTCCACATCGACAGCGGCCGCGACGCGGTCACCTCCGGGTCGAGCTGGCGGATCGTGCCGGCGGTCGCGTTGCGCGGGTTGGCGAAGGTCGAGAGGCCCTCGGACGCGCGCTGCTCGTTGAGCTCGGCGAAGCCGCTGCGCGGAAAGTAGATCTCGCCGCGGACCTCGATCGTCTGCGGCGCGTCCTCGATCGTTTGCGGGATCGCGTCGATCGTCCGCAGGTTGGCCGTCACCTCCTCGCCGATCACGCCGTCGCCGCGGGTCGCCCCGCGGACGAACTCGCCGTCCTCGTACAGCAGTGAGATCGCGATCCCGTCGATCTTCGGCTCGGCGACGAAGCGAACCTCGCCGGGCTCGATGTCGAGCCTGCGCAGGCGGTTGAGCAGCCGCTGCTCCCAGGCCCGGAACTCGTCGTCGCCCCTTGCGTTGCCGAGCGACAGCATCGGCTCCAGGTGGCGAACCTGCTCGAAGCGGTCGCCCGGTCGCCCGGCGACGCTCTGGGTCGGCGAGTCGGGTGTGATCAGCCCCGGGTCGGCCTGCTCGAGCTGACGCAGCTCGCGCATCAGGTCGTCGTAGGTGTCGTCGCCGATCGTCGGGTCGTCGAGCTCGTAGTAGCGGTGGTCGGCCTCGGCGATCAGCCGCCGCAGCTCGGCGGCGCGATCCTCTGGGCTCGCTGAGCTCATCCGTGCGTCGCCAGGCCGAGCCCGGCGCCGAGCGCGTCCAGATCCCAGTCGGCGAGGCGCTCGATCTCGCCGTGGTCGGTGAGGTCGAAGTGGATCGGCGTGATCGCCACCCGGCCGCGCGCGACCGCCGCCAGATCGGTGCCCTCCTCGTCCTTGAACGAGGGCTCGAAGCCGTAGATCTTGTAGCGCTTGCGAGCGTCGCCATCGTCGTCGACCAGCTTCAGCTCGTCGTCATAGAGGCGCTTGCCGAGCCGGGTGAGCTCGATTCCGCTCGGCTGGCCGGCCGGGCAGTTGATGTTGATCAGGGTCGAGGGCGCCGGCGGCTCGGCGATCACCCGGCGCACGACCTCACGAGCGACGGCGGCCGAGTAGGTGAAGTCGAACTGCCGGCCCGCGTAGCCCATGCCCCCGATCGCGGCCTGCTGGGAGACCGCGAGCGCCGGGATGCCGAGGACGATGCCCTCGAAAGCCGCCGCCACGGTGCCCGAGTAGGTGATGTCGTCGCCGAGGTTCGAGCCGTGGTTGATCCCGGAGACGATCAGGTCCGGGCGCGCGCCGAGCAGCCCGAGCTCGGCGAAGCGGACGCAGTCGACCGGCGTGCCCTCGGTGGCGAAGCCGCGCTCGCCGTCGTCGAACTCGACCTCCTCGACCCAGATCGGCGAGCGGGTGGTGATGCTGCGGGCGCTGGCGCTGCGGTTCGAGTCCGGTGCGATCACCTTGACCTCGACCTGCTCGAGCTCGCCGAGCGCGCGCCGCAGCTCCTGTAGGCCGCGGGCGCCGATTCCGTCGTCGTTTGTGAGCAG
>DATBPT010000192.1:0-11639 GCA_036561205.1 Solirubrobacterales bacterium | reverse complement strand
CCCGGGAGCGCCGCTCGCCACCGGCGCCGCGGCGCCCCCGTTGCCGCCCGAGCGCCGGGTGGCCTGCGCGCGCTCGTTCGCGTCGACCGCGAGGTCGAACAGGCGATCCTCGGTGTGTGGGCCGCCGAGGCCGGGCACGATCGAGCCGAGGCAGAGCCCGAGCACGGCTCCGCCGAGCACGTCGGACGGGTAATGCATGCCGAGGTACGGCCGCCCGACGGAGATCGCCGCGGCGAGAGCAAACAGGTACGGGCGCGCCCGCGGCTGCACCCGCCCGAGGGCGGTTGCGGCGGCCACCGAGGAGGTCGCGTGCGCCGAGGGGAAGGAGAGCTTCGTCGGAGCCTTCGCCAGCGGCGGGTGGTCTTCGATCAGCGGTCGGCGGCGGCCGATCGCGAGCTTGACGACGAAGTTGACCCCGATCGCGGCCGGCCCGGTGAGCCCGGCGACGAGCCACTGGCCGCGCCGCCGCTCGTCCACGGAGGCGCCGACCGCGCCGATCCCGGCCCAGACGGCCCCGAACTCGCCTGCGTGCCCGAGCGCCTTGGCCACGGTCTCGACCGGCTCCGCGTGGCCGCGGGTGCGCAGCAGGCGCAGCAGCGCCTGATCGGCGTCGCCGAGGGCCGCCAGTACCGGCCTGCGGCGGGTGACCCGGCGGCCTGGGAGCAGGCCGCGGACGCGGGCGCGCCGGGTGGGTTTGGCTCGCTTCAGCACCCGGGGCAGGATACGGGCGTCAGAGCTCGCGGCGAAGCACGGCGGTCGCGGCCTCGGCTGCTCGATGGCGACGGGGCCGCCGGCTCCACCTCTCGGCCTCGATCTCGTCGGAGCTGCGAAGGTCACGCTCGAACTCCTGGCCGAGCTCGGCGGCGAAGCGATCGTCCCAGACGCAGAGCGTGATCTCGTCGTGGAGCTGGAACGAGCGGTTGTCGAAGTTGATCGTGCCCACCGATGACCAGCTGCCGTCGACGCAGAGGGTCTTCGCGTGCAGCATCGTCGACTGGTACTCGAACAGCCGCACCCCGGCATCGAGAAGCTGCGAGTACGCGGCCCGGCCAGCGGCGCGAACGAAGCCCTTGTCGATCTCGGGCCCGGGGACGAGGATGCGCACGTCGACTCCGCGCTTGGCGGCCGTGCAGAGCGCTTCGGTGAACGCCGGCCGAGGTACGAAGTAGGCGGCGGTGAGGTCGATCGAGTGCCGCGCCGAGGCGATCGCCAGGTAGTAGAGCGCCTCGGCGTTGGTGTCGCCTACCTTGGCGCTGGAGCGGACGACCTGCATCGGCATGCCGTCGTCGAGCGGCTCGAGCTCGGGCAGGTACTCGTCGCCGGCCAGCACCTCGCCGGTGCCCTCGAGCCAATTCTCGGCGAAGGCTCCCTGCAGTCCGCGAACGACCGGCCCGCGCACGCGGAGGTGGGTGTCGCGCCAGTGGTCGGGATCATCCGCGTTGCCCATCCACTCGGCCGCGATCCCGACGCCGCCGGTCATCCCGACCTCCCCGTCAGCGACCAGGACGCGCCGGTGGGTGCGATTTGCGACGCGCTTGATCGCATACGGCTTCAGCGGCCGAAACAGCAGCACCTCGGCCCCGGCGTCACGCATCTCGCGGATCTGCGAGCGCTCCATCTGCGCCGAGCCGAGCGCGTCGAGGATCACGTTGCAGCGCACGCCCTCGCGCGCCTTGTCGGAGATCGCGCCGGCGACGTCGGCGGCGATCTCGCCACGCCAGTAGACATACGTCTGTAAGTTCAGCGTGCGCTCGGCGGCGGCGATCGTCTCGAGGAAGGCGGGAAAGATGGCGTCGCCGTTGATCAACAGGTCGGCTCGGTTGCCGTTTGAGATCGGCGCCCCGGTGAGCGCCTCGGCCGCGCGCAAGAAGTCTCGCGATCCGACCTCGAGGTCGGTGCCGATCTCGTAGCCGAAGGCGCCCTCGCGGCGGTGGCGCAGGCTGTCGGCTGCGTACCACCCGATCGCCGATGTCCCCGCGACCGCGAGCGGCCAGTACTTGCGGCTCAACACCCGCGGGTCGACGTTCATTCGCCGATCACAACCTCGAACGCCCGTGGCTCGAGCGTGAATCGCAGACAGGTATCGCTGATCAGCTCGCCGTCGATGTTGAACCCGGCCCCGTCGGTCGCGACCTCGATCCGGGTGCCCCGAGCGGTGATCACGCCATCCTGCTCCTCGACTCGGCCGGAACGCAGGCCGTAGCCGTGGAGGGCGAGGCGCAGTCGCGATCGCGCCTCGATCGCGATCAGGTCGAGGTAACCGTCGGCGGGATCGGCGTCGACCTCGGCGCCGCCTCCGAACGCACCGCTGACGGCGACGATCACCTGCCACGCGTCGCCGGCGAACACCTGGTCGCCGTCGACGCGGACGCGGGCCGCGACCGGGTCCGCGAACAGGCCGGCTCGCAGGGCGCCAACGGTGTAGGCGAGCGGCCCCAGCGCGCGCTTGAGGCTGTGCGCGCTGTCGGCGGCGACCGGGGACAGCCCGGCGCTGGCCGCGTTCACGAACGGGCGTTTGCCAACCCGGCCAAGATCGAGGCGGGTTGTGCGCGACCCGGTCAGCGCAAGCTCGAGCGCCGCGGCGGGATCGTCGGGAAGCTCGAGCGCGCGAGCGAAGTCGTTGGCCGTGCCGACCGCGACCACGCCGAGCGGAACCTGCGCGCGCGCCGCGGCGTCGGCCCCGGCCCCGATCGAGCCATCGCCGCCCGCGACCACGATCCGCTCCGGGGCAGCGGCGACGGCTTCGTCGGCGCGGTCAAGATCGAAGCGGGAGACCTCGATCCGCCGCTCTCTCAGCAGGCGCACGACTTCCCCCGCCTCGCCCGACCCGGAGTCCGGGTTGGCGAGGAATGCGATCACGCCGTTAGGTGGGCAGCTTGGAGCGGCCCTCGCGCCCCTTCTGGGCGCTCTTGTTGGCCGCGCTGCGCGAGGTCTCGAACGGCTTCTGGGCCAGCTCGCCGGCCTTGCCCGGGAGCTCGGCGGCCGCGTCCTGCCCGGCGCCGAGGGTGTTGTCGACGCCCTTCTGCGGCCACCACGAGGCGCGCGGGAGCAGGAAGGCGAGGATCGCCAGCACGATGCAGATTCCGACGATCACGGCGATGGTCATGAGAGGGTCTCCTTCCCTGGCTACCGGAGGCCCCGATGACCTACCCGGGCGGGCCGGCCGGGAAACCGGGCAGAATCCAACCGTGAGCTCGGGGGATCAAGTCGCCGCCTACGAGCGCCAGTTCCGGCGCGCCGGCCTGCCCATGTTCGTCCAGGGGTTCTCCGCCTCGACCAATGTCTTCAATCGCGCCGCTCCGGTCCTCGGCCTCGTCTTCCTCGGCGAGATCCTCGGCGCCGGCCAGCTCGACTGGAGCTGGTGGCAGAACGTGCTCGCGATCTGCGGCGGGGTCGCCTTCGTGCTCGCCGGGATCGCGATCATCAACATGGCCCAGGGCCGTCCCGCGCGCGCGGTCCCGAACCGGCTCGGCAAGACCGAGCTGGCGGCGTTCGTGATCCTCCCGGCTCTGCTGCCGCTGATCTTCGGCGGCCAGCTCGGCAGCGCCGCGACCACGATCGCCGTCAACCTGTTGATCCTGCTGCTGATCTACGCCGTCTTCGTCTACGGGCTGCTGGCGATCCTGCGCTGGGTCTTCGGCAGGCTCGCCGGTCAGCTCCGCTCCTCGCTCGGCTTGCTGGCGAAGGCGGTGCCGCTGCTGGCGATCTTCGCCCTGCTCTCGTTCGCGAGCCAGGAGATGTGGCAGATCTTCGCCACCCTCAGCGACTTCGCCTACGTCTGCACGATCGGCCTCTTCGTTCTCCTCGGCAGCGCCTTCCTCGCCGTCCGCGTTCCGCTCGAGACGCGCCGGCTCGAGCGCGAGGCGGGCGCCGAAGGGCCGCCTCTGTCGCGCTCTCAGCGCTTCAACGTCGGCCTCGTGCTGTTCGTCAGCCAGGCGCTGCAGGTGCTCTTCGTCAGCCTTTCGATCGGCGCCTTCTTCGTTCTCTTCGGCATGCTGGCGATCGACGAGGCGGCCCGTGAATCGTGGATCGGCCGGCCCGTCGACGTCCTGGTCACGGTCTCGATCGGTGGCGACCAGTTCGAGCTCAGCAAGGAGCTGCTTCGCGTCGCCGGCGGCCTCGCCGCCTTCTCGGGCTTCTACTTCGCCGTCGCGATGCTCACCGACTCGACCTACCGGGAGGAGTTCCTCGAGGAGCTCACCGACGAGATGCGAACCAGCTTCAAGGCCCGGATCGCCTATCTGAGCCTGATCAGGGGGGCGGCGTGAGCGCGACCATGCTCGCCGGCTACTGCCACCTGCCGGGCAACCACTGCGGCTCGACCGCGCTGCGCAACCTGCTCGCCTTCGACGGGGTTGAGATCTCCGAGGAGATGGCGCTCGGCCTCGGCGCCGGGGTCTGCTTCTACTACCTGCACCTGGATGGGCAGTCGCCCTCGCGATTCACCAACGGCCGGGTCGGGCGCCTCGAGGAGCAGTTCCTCGAGCTCACCGGAGAGCCGCTCGCGTTCGAGACCTTTGACGGGCCGGAGCAGTCGTGGGAGGCGGCGCGAACGGCGCTTGACGCGGGCCGCCCGGCGCTGCTGATCACCGACCTCTACTACCTCGATCACTACGGCAACTCGGCCCACTTCCCCGGCCACGCCGTCGTCCTCGCCGGCTATGACGGCGAGGTCGCCTACCTCTCCGACACGGGTTTCGAGGAGCTGCAGACGACGCGGCTCGAGAACCTCGCCCGCGCCCGCCACGGCTCCCACCCCGTGTTCCCGCTCGACGGCCAGATGCTGACCGTGCCCGAGCCGGAGCTGCTCGTCGACCCGCGTGTGGCGGCGGACCGGGCGATCGCCCGTAACGCAAAGCAGATGATCGAGCCGGCGCTCGGGGAGTTCGAGGGCCTGCCGGCGCTGCGGCGCTTCGCGGCCGAGTTGCCGCGCTGGCCGCAGGAGCTCGAGGACTGGCAGTGGTCGGCGCGCTTTTGCTACCAGGTGATCGAGCGCCGCGGCACCGGTGGCGGCAACTTCCGGCTCATGTACTCCCGCTTTCTCGCCGAGGCCGGCCGCGGCGAGGCAGAGGTCGCCGCCGAGGCGGCGGCCGGCTGGACGGCGCTGGCCGGCGAGCTGCTCGCGGCCAGCGAGTCCGAGGTCCCGGACCAGGATGGCTGGGCGCGAATCGGCGAACGCGCAAAGGCGGTGCTGGAGGCGGAAGAGCGGCTCTGGCCGGCGCTGGTCAGTTGAGCAACCTCAACACGGCGCGCTCGATCCGCTCGCGCTCGACGAACTCCCCCGGCTCGGCGCCGGCGACCATTCGCCGCAGCGAGGCGCCGATCGTCTCGCCGCTGTCGTAGCGGTCGAAGACCCGCGGGTCGATGTATGACTTGCGGCAGACCGCGGGGGTGTTGGAGAGGTAGGCGGCGACGCGCTTGGTCGCCTCGGTCGCGGCGCGCTTTCGCGCCGTCTTCGTCTTCGCCTCGGCTCCGTTGCTCGCCAGCTCGACCGCGGCGAGCACGGTCGCGTTCCAGGTCCGGAAGTCCTTGGCGCTGTAGTCGCCACCCATCACCTGCTTCAGATAATCGTTCACCTCCGCCGCGTCGACGTCGGTCCATCCGCGTCCCTGTCTGTAGGCGAGCAGCTCGCCGTCACCCCGGCGCTCGCGCAGCGCCTTGATCGTCGGCACGACACACGGATCGGCGACCTCCTGGCGGTGGTCGACCGAGCCCTTCGCCGTGTAGCGGAAGCTCGCCACCCCGGCTCGCACGCTGACGTGCTTGCGGCGCAGCGTCGCCAGGCCGAAGGTCTCGTTCTCCTCCGTGTAGCGCTCGTTGCCGATTCGAAAGAAGCCGAGGTCGAGCAGCCGCAGCGCGCAGGCGAGCACCCGCTCGCGTGTCAGCCCTCGTTGTCCGAGGTCGGCCTCGGTCCGTTCGCGCATTGCCGGCAGCGAGCTCGCGAACTCCTCCATCTGGGCGAACTTCTCGCGGTCGCGGTTGGCCCGCCACTGGGGGTGGTAGAGGTACTGCTTGCGCCCGGCCGCGTCGATCCCGGTCGCCTGGATGTGACCATTGGGCTGCGGGCAGATCCAGACGTCCTTCCATGCCGGGGGGATCGCGAGCCCGCGGATCCGCTCGATCACCTCCGACGTTCCGATCGTCGTTCCGTCGGCCTGCTCGTAGCTGAACCCGCGCCCGCGGCGAAGCCGCCGGATCCCGGTAGAGGAGCAGTCGACGCGGCGCAGGCGCGGCATGGGCAGGACTTCTACCCTGCCCGGATGGGGCGCACACTCCTGCACGGCGGTGAGGTCCTCGTCGGCGACCCGGGACTGGGCCGGGTCGAGGCCGCCGACCTGCTGATCGAGGACGGCCGGATCGCCGCGATCGGGCCCGGGCTGGAGGCCGATGCGGAGCGCATCGATGCCGGTGGGCGGCTGGCGATCCCGGGGTTCGTCGACACCCATCGCCACCTCTGGCAAACGGCGATGCGCGGGATCTGCGCCGACTGGACGCTGCTCGACTACTTCCTCGGCATCCGGGTCAACGCGGCCGCCGTCTACACCCCCGACGACGTCTATGCCGGCAACTACGTCGGCGCGCTCGAGGCGCTGGACGCCGGGGTCACCTGCGTGCTCGACTTCTCCCACTGCCTCAACTCGCCCGAGCACGCCGATGAGGCCGTGCGCGGCCTGCGCGAGGCCGGGATCCGCGGGACCTTCGCCTACGGCATGTACCCGGTGCCGCTCGAGGCTCCCGCCTTCGCCGGGGTCGAGGAACGTGCCGCCGACGCCCGCCGGGTGCGCGAGCGCCACTTCTCCTCGCCCGACGGCTTGCTCGGGATGGGCATCGCGCTGACCGAGCTCGGCCTCGTGCCCTGGGAGACGACCATCGCGGAGGTCGAGCTCGCGCGTGAGCTCGATGCCCCGGTAAGCGCGCACATCGGCACCGTGTGGTCGGACCGCCGCCGGCCCGAGGTCGCGCTCCTGCACGCGGCCGGCCTGCTCGGCGAGCGCCAGGTCCACGTCCACTGCAATGCCTGCAGCGGCCGCGAGCTCGACCTGCTCGCCGACGCCGGCGCCTCGGTCTCGGTGACCCCGGAGACGGAGCTGCAGATGGGGATGGGCTTTCCCGTCACCCAGCGGCTGCTCGAGCGCGGGATGATCCCGAGCCTCGGCTGCGACATCGTTTCCAACAACCGCGGCGACCTGTTCACCCAGATGCGCCTCGGGCTCGCCTGCGAGCGCGCTCGCACGAATGAGACCGAGCTGCGGGCCGGGGTGATGCCGGAGACGCTGACCCTGAGCGCGGCCGAGATGCTGAGCTTCGCCACCCTCGGCGGCGCCAAGGCGCTCGGGCTCGAGCGCGAGATCGGCTCGATCGAGATCGGCAAGGCCGCCGACCTGGTGCTCCTGCGGGCCGATGGCCCCGCCTTCTCCCCCGCCAACGACCCGGTCGCCCAGATCGTCATGCAGGCGGGGATCAACGAGGTCGACGGGGTGCTGGTCGCGGGCCGCCCGGTGAAGCTCGCCGGCTCGCTGATCGGCGACGACGCCCGGGCGCGCGAGCTCGCCTTCCAGTCGCGCGACCGGATCGCCGCCGCGGTCGAGCCGCGAGGCGGCTTCCTGCCGCCGGCGCCCGAGGGCTGGTTCGAAGCGACCCTGGACGCGTTCGAGGCCAACCTCGGATCCGCACCGAAGGTGAAGGATTGAGCGCGTGGGACTGATCGACCTCAGCGCCCCGATCGAGCCCAGCCCGCCGGAGCTGCTCGAGCCGCTGAAGGTGAAGCTCGAGTACTCCGACCACGCTGCCGGAGCGGCGCAGATCGAGGCCCTGTTCGGGGTTCCGAGCCGCCTGCTGCGCGACGGCGAAGGCTGGGCCAACGACGAGTTCACCCAGTTCGGTACGCACAGCTCCACGCACGTCGATTCGCCCTGGCACTACAACTCGACGATCCGCGGCGAGCCGGCGAAGCGGATCGACGAGCTGCCCCTGGAGTGGTTCTTCTCCGACGGCGTGCGGCTCCAGATGACCGGGCGCGAGGACGGCGAGGTGATCACCGCCGCCGAGATCGAGGCCGAGCTGGAGCGGATCGGCCACACGCTGAAGCCGCTCGAGATCGTCCTCGTGCACACCGGCACCGACCGCTTCTACGGCGAGCTCGACTACATCGCGCGCGGTCCGGGAGTCAGCGCGGAGGCGACCCGCTGGATGCACGATCGCGGGGTTCGGGTGATGGGCATCGACGCCTGGGGCTGGGACCGCCCGCTGCACCTGCAGGCGGCGGAGGCGATCGAGCGCGACCAGCCCGGCATCTTCTGGGAGGCCCACCAGGCCGATCTCGAGTACTCGCAGATCGAGCGCCTGGTCAACCTCGGCGCGCTCCCCGACTCCGGCTTCAAGGTCGCCTGCTTCCCGCTGCGGATCGTCGGCGCCAGCGGCGCCCCGGCCCGCGTCGTCGCGATCGTGCCCTAGCGCCGGGGGGCGCCGTGGCACTTCACCTGCACGCACTGGCGCCGATCCCCGTTCCCGCCGGCCCGGTTACCGCCACGGTCGATCGCACCGCGCCGGACCGCGATCCCGAGGTCGCCGTTGCGCGTCGCCCGGTTCCGAGCGAGCCTCGTAGAGCGGCTCTCGATGTCGAAGCCGTCGTCTCCGGAGCCGACTGCGAGGTTGCGCGTCAGGACGCTGTGGTTGTCCTTCCTTCTCACGTCGAACCCATCGTCGCCACTTCCTCTGACCTCGTTTCGACGAACGACGTTGTCAAGCCCGCCGACGGGAGGCGCGTCGAGCCCGAGGTAGATGCCGTCCCCGCTGGCGCCAACGACGAGATTGCGCTTGACCACGTTGTCGCGTCCCTTCTCGATCGCGATGCCGTCTCCGTCTCCGGAGAGGTGATTGCGGGCGATCACGTTGTGACTACCGGGGGCAACGATGAGGCCGGCACTGTTGCCAACGAAGCGGTTGCGCCGCACCCGATTGCGGTCGGCCTTCTCAATCAGGATCCCGGGCCCGGAGTCGGAGATCAGATTCCCCTCGATCACGTTGTCATTGGAACCGAGCGCGACGTGTATCCCCGGCTGGGCGTTGTGCTTGAACGAGTTGTCAACGACCCGGATGTCGTGCGAGGCGAAGATCCCGAGACCGTCCCCGTCGGGGGCCGGGTTGCGGCTTCCCGAGCTGTCGCGGATGAGGCTCCGCGCCGACTCGCTGACCACGAAACCAAAGAATCCGTTCCCCTTCGAGGAAACGTCGATCACGCGGTTCTCGCGCACGCGGCCGATCAGGACTCCGGCGTTGAAGAAGTCGCGCACCGAACCCTTCTTCACGGAGACGCCATCGTGGCCGATGTTGAGCACCCCGAAGTCGCAGAACTCGCGCCCGGGGCACTGCCCGAACGCCTCGCCGTCGCCGGAGATCGTGTGGCCATTCAGATCGAGGGTTACGTCGTCGGCGCCGATCACGATCCCGTTGCTCGGGCAATCGACGAGGTCGCTGTGGAGCCTCGTGTCAGCCGTGATCGTGTCGCCGCACTGCGGCTGCTTGTTAGCGGCCTCGGCCCCGCTCAACGTCAGCAGGCCGGCCACCGTCAGGGCGAGGACCACCGCAAGCGAGAGCGGCGTTGCGGGGGCGGCGTGGTAGCGAAGCTTGGCTGGCACGCTTGTCCTCCCTCGTGTCTCCCGCTCGGCGGGGTCCCGCTTTCAGGGGAACCTACCCGATCGCCGGCGCTAGGCCACCAGGCGGGCGAAGTAGCCGATCGCGGGGCCGCTGCGGCTCTCCAGCCGCAGCCCTGCCGCCTCCGCCCGGCGTCGCAGGGCGCTCGGCGAGGTGTAATGCGGATCGCCGATCAGCTCGCCGACGACGAGGCGCCCTCCCGGGCGCAGGACGCGGGCGATTTCGCTCAGGGCGGCGTCCTGGTCGGGGATCTCGCCGAGCACGGCGGTGAGCACGACAGCGTCGACCGAGTCGTCGCCGTGGGGCAGCGCCGTCGCGTCGCCGCGGGTCGCGCTGACGTTGGTCAGCCCGCGCTCGGCGACCCGCTTCATCGTGTGGTCGAGAAACTCCTGCTGCAGGTCGAAGAGCTCGAGCTCGCCGCCGGGTGCGAGCCATCCGGCGAGGTCGAGCGAGTAATAGCCGGTGCCGGGGCCGATCTCGAGCACGCGCTCGCCCGCCTGCGGTTGCAGCGTCGCGCGCAGGCGCTCGCGCGTGATCAGCGGGTGCGGTGCCTCGACCCAGAAGCGCTGGCCATAGGGGCAGGCGGAGGGGTTCTTGCGCCACCAGAGCGCCGCCGCGGCGGTGGCGAGGACGAGGCCGAGAAGAAGCTGACGGGGCCGTATCAGCCGGCGAACCCGATCTCGTGCGCGGCGTCGTCGACGCGGATGAAGACGACGGTCGCGAGGTTGAGCGCCACCGTGCCCTCCTGGGTCCGCATGTCGAACCAGCCCTTGCCCGATTCGACCGCCTTGCGCAGGTCGGCTAGCTCGCTCTCGGCGAGCTTCACCGAGAGCACCTGCCCGATCCCGAATCCGATCTCGACCTTTGTCTTCTCTTCCGCCATGGCTCAGTGTCCCTCCGCAGGTTGAACGATCTCGGTCAGCACCCCGCCGGTCGCCTTCGGGTGCAGGAAGGCGACGCGGCTCATGCGGATCCCGGTCCGCGGCTCGCTGTCGATCAGCGCCACGCCCTCCGAGGCGAGCTGCGCGAGCACGGCCTCGATGTCGTCGACCCGGTAGGCGACATGGTGAAGCCCGGGCCCCTTGCGCTCGAGGAACCTTCCCACCGGGGTCTCGGGGCCGAGCGGGCTGAGCAACTCGACGTGGCAGTCGCCGACGTCGAGCAGCACCGCCTCGACACCCTGCTCGGCCACGGTCTCGCGATGCGCAAGCGGCATCCGGAGGGTGCCCTCGTAGAGCGCCAGCGCCGAATCGAGGTCCTCGACCGCGACGCCGACGTGATCGATCAGCCCGAACATCCGGGCGCTGAGATTACTTGGGCTCGGTCCCGGGCTCGCGAGGGGGCTTGCTGACCAGCGCCTCGGCGGGGCTCCCCGGGGCCGGCTCGTGGATCTCGGCCGGCCGCTCGCCGCTGTCGCGGTGCGCGTTCATGATCTCCTGGATCTCCTCGCGCTCGATCACTTCCTGGCGCAGCAGGCGCTCGGCGATCTCGTCGAGCAGGTCGCGATGGTCGGTGAGCAGCTCGGTGGCGCCGCGGTAAGCCTCCTCGGCGATCTCCTGGATCTCCTCGTCGCGCGTCTGCCGCAGCGCCTCGGAGAGCATTTGGTCGTCTCCGGGCACCTGATGTGAGCGAATCGAGGTGCCCATGCCGTACTCGTGCACCATCGAGCGCGCGATCACGGTCACCTTGCTGAGGTCGTCCGAGGCTCCGGTGGTCACCCGGCCGAAGGTGATCTGCTCGGCGACACGCCCGGCGAGCAGCACCTTCATGTAGTCGATCAGCTCCTGGCGCGATTTCAGGTAGCGGTCCTCCTGGGGCAGGTTGAGCGTGTAGCCGAGCGCCTTGCCGCGGGGCACGATCGAGACCTTCTCCACCGTGTCGACGCTCGGCAGCAGCTCGGAGACGAGCGCGTGGCCGGCCTCATGCCAGGCGACCACCTGCTTCTCGTGGGCTGTGATCACCTTGCGCGACTGCAGCCCGGCGAC
>DATBPT010000191.1:0-11164 GCA_036561205.1 Solirubrobacterales bacterium | reverse complement strand
CCGTCGACGAGGAACCCGGGGTCGCGTGGGTGGCGCGGGCCGGGCTCGGGCGCTCGCTTGACCAGCTCGAGCGCCCCGGCCTCGGACAGGGGCCGCAGCAGTCCCTCGGCGATCAGGCGCTCGTCGACGGCGCCTATGCGGCCGCTGAAGATCGTGTAGACCGGCGTCCCCAGCGCAACCGCCTCACGATTCATCGTCCCCCCGGCGCTGACCACGAGGTCGGCGTAGGCGATCAGGCTCTGGGCGTCGATCGCCGCCTCGGGCACGATCAGCGAGCTCTCCGAGCGGGCGCGGACGGCCTCGGCCTGCCCGCTGGTCCGGGGGATGACGACCGCGACCGCCCGATCCTCGGCGGCGAGCCGGTCGAGCACCTCGTCGTAGACGGGATTGCGCTCGTGATAGGCGGAAGTCTCCGGTGGCGGGCGGACGACGGCGAGCACCCGCTCGCGATCCACGCCGAGCTCGGCGAGCACGGACGGATCCGGCCGGAAGTCGGCCAGGTAGTAGTCCTCCTTCAGCCCCGGGTAGCGGACGAGCTTGCGCTCGGCGGCTCCGGCGCGGCGCATCGCCTCGACCCCGATCGCGTCGGGGGCGAGCACGCGGCGCGCGGCGCGGAAGGCGAGCTGGCGCTGCAGCCCCGCGTACTCGTAGTCCTGCATCTGGACCGAGGGCACGCGCAGCACGGTGGAGACGACGGCGAGGTCGACCGAGCCGTGGCCGATCGCGAGGTCGAAGCGCCGCGCTCGCGCCCAGCCGGTCAGGGCCCGGCTGCGGCGCGCCAGCGCCAGCCCCTTGCGGGCGGTCGCGCCGCCGCCATGGCTGCCGATCACCTCATGCTCGAGGCCGAGCCGCTCGAGGATGCCGACGGTCTGCCCGTACTCGCGGGCGGTGATCTCGACCGCGTCGCCGCGCAGGCGCAGGCGCTCGATAATCGGCCGCAGAACGAGCGGATGAGCCGCGGCGGTGCAGTCGACCCAGATCCTCATCGCGCGCCGAAACTTACGGGCAGCTCCGGGGGTTTGATCGGTGGGGGGAGTCAACGACAGGAGCCGAAGGCTCCGTAGGCACTCCAAAGGGAGGTCCATATGAAGAGGAGCAGACTGCCTTCGCCGGCGATGCTGGTGGCGATCTGCGCGCTGATCGTCGGCCTGACCGGCTCGGCCGTGGCGCTCAAGGGCAAGAACTCAGTCAAGTCCAACGACATCGCCCCGGGAGCGGTGAAGGCGGCCGACATCCACAAGCTCGCGGTACGCCCACCGTCGCTCGACCTGTTCAAGACCCAGGGGCTCGTCGGCCCGTTCTCGACCGCATCCGGGACGCCGGTCGATCTCGGCGGACCGACGGTGAGCGTGAAGGTGCCGGAGACCGGCTTGATCATGCTCTACGCCAGGGTCACAGGACAGATCAACGGCGGCGGCGCCAACGCGCTCGCGCGCGTGCACCTGTTCGAGCCCACGATCCTGCCGGGCAACCCAACGATCATGGAGTTCAACGGGGCCGACCCGCAAATCCGCTACACGGTCCCCGGAGCGGGAGATGTCGGCGGCGTCGGGAACCCGACTCGAGCCGGGTTCCTCGTCTTCTCGCCGGTTCAGCCGGGCACGTACACGTTCTCGCTCCGGTACAGCAACCCGGGCGGTGGAGCGGCAACGTTCCAGAACGCCGGCCTCTGGGCGGGCGTAGTGCAGTAGTCAGACCGCTGCGCGAACTAGAGGGCGGCTGTCGCCGCCAGCTGGGAATAGAGCGGATAGCGCTCCATCAGGGAGCGCGTCCGCTCGCCCAGCGCCTCGCGCTCGCCCTCGAAGCGGTCCGAGAGCGCCGCGGCGATCACCTGCGCGATCTCGCGCATGTCGTCCTCGACCAGGCCCCTGGTCGTCAGCGCCGGCGTCCCGATCCGCAGCCCGGACGGGTTCATCGGCGGCCGTTCGTCGAACGGGATCGCGTTGCGATTGACCGTGATCCCGACCTGCTCGAGCCGCTGCTCGGCGGTCTTGCCGTCGAGGCCGGTCGGCCCGAGGTCGACGAGCACGAGGTGGACGTCGGTGCCGCCGGTCAGCACCTCGACCCCGTTCGAGATCAACTCCTCGGCGAACGCCTGCGCGTTGGCGATCGTCTGCCGCTGGCGGGCGCGGAAGGGCTCCGTCTGCGCGATCCCGAGCGCCACCGCCTTGGCGGCGATGATGTGCATCAGCGGGCCGCCCTGCTGGCCGGGGAAGACGGCGCGGTTGATCTCGGTCGCGAGCTCCTCGTCGTCGGTGAGGATCATGCCGCTGCGCGGGCCGCAGAGGGTCTTGTGGACCGTGGTCGTGGTCACGTGCGCGTGCTCGACCGGGTTCGGATGCTCGCCGGCGGCGACGAGCCCGGCGAAGTGGGCCATGTCGACCATCAGCTTCGCGTCGACGGAGTCGGCGATCTCGCGGAAGGCGGCGAAGTCGAGCTGGCGGGGGTAGGCCGACCAGCCGGCGACGATCACCTTTGGCCGGTGCTCGTGGGCGAGCCGCTCGACCTCCTCCATATCGCAGCGGAGGTCCTCGCGGCGGACGTGGTAGGCGACGACCTCGTAGAGCTTGCCCGAGACGTTGAGCTTCATCCCGTGAGTCAGGTGGCCGCCGTGATCGAGCGCCATGCCCATGATCGTGTCGCCGGGCTGCAGCAGCGCCATGTAGGCGGCGTTGTTGGCCTGGGCGCCGGCGTGTGGCTGGACGTTCGCGTAGCCGGCCCCGAACAGCTCCTTGGCCCGGTCGATCGCCAGCTGCTCGGCGACGTCGACCTCCTCGCAGCCGCCGTAGTAGCGGCGCCCCGGATAGCCCTCGGCGTACTTGTTGGTCAGCACCGAGCCGGCGGCGTCGAGGACCGCCTGGGGTACGAAGTTCTCGGAGGCGATCATCTCCAGGGTCGCCTGTTGGCGCTCGAGCTCGCGCCGCAGGACCTCGGCGATCGCCGGGTCGACCTCGGCCAGGGGGGCGGTCTGGAAGTCGTCGGGAAGCGCGGGCATCAGGGCTGGCACGATACCGCCCGTGGCGACGGATTTAGAGCTGATCAAGCGCGCCTTCGAGCTGCTCGACTCCAACACCTACGAGCAGGTGCTGCCGATCGTCGACGAGGAGTTCGAGATGGTGACCACGGCCGAGGTGGCGAGCGAGCCCAACACCTACCGGGGCCCGGAGGGCGTGCGCCGCTGGTGGCTCGAGTTCCTCGATGCTATGGACCGCGTCTACCTCGAGGCGCTCAACTACTCAGAGCTCAACGACGGCCGGGTGATCGTCGAGTTCATCATCCACGCCCGCGGCAAGCACAGCGGGATCGAGGCCGGTCAGCCGGCGGTGGCGATCGCAACGGCCTCCCACGGCAAGCTGCTGCGGCTCGAGTTCTTCACGTCGGTCGAATCGGCTCGAGCCGCCGCAGAACCTCCGCCCGGCTGAGCCCTCCCTCCCGCAGGATCACCGGCTCTCCCCCGTCCTCGATCGCGGTCACGTCGACGACCGTCGACGGTAGGCCGGTCAGCTCGCCGCCGTCGATCGCGAGGTCGACGGCGTCGACGATCTCGGGGTCGATCTCGGCGAACCTGGCCGGCGCCGGCTGAGCGGCGCGGTTGGCCGAGGTCTGAAAGATCGCGCAGGCGGCGCCGGCGAGCGGGCCCTCGATCAGGCGTACCCCGAGCCGCTCCGGATCCTCCCGGCAGGCGAGCGGGTAGCGGCGCTCGGGGTTCGCGACCACGAGCGTCACCGGGCCGGGCAGCAGGGCGGCGAGCGCGTCGCGCGTCCGCGACCCGAGCGCCGCGAGCAACTCCCGCATCGCCAGCGGCGAGAAGTACATGACCGCGGAGGGCTTGCCGTCGTCTCGGCCCTTGATCCGGTGAATGCGCTCGATCGCCTCCGCCCGGGTCGGGTCGCAGGCGAGCCCGTAGAGGCCGTCGGCCGGAAACAGCGCCACCCCGCCGTCGAAGATGCAACGCTCGAGCGGGCCGCGGGCCTCGCTCACATCAGGCGCCTCAACGGCGGCGCGGCTCGGCTTCGCTTCGCTCCGCCTCACAGCCACCCGACGACCAGTCGCTCGATCCCGGCCAGGTCGGGGCGCGTCTCCACCCGCTCGAACCCGGCGCGGCGGACGAGCTCGGCGACGATCGTCGCCTGGCCCGCTCCGACCTCGAGCGCGATCGCCTCCGGCAGGCTCCCGCCGAGGCCGAGGTCGGCGAGCAGGACCTCGATCGCCTCGAGGCCGGTGGGCCCGCTGACCAGCGCCTCGTAGGGCTCGAACTCGCGGATCTCAGCGGCCAGCCCCTGCCACTCGCCCTCGCCCACATAGGGCAGGTTGGCGAGCACGAGGTCGAACGGCCCCGGCTCCAGCGAGCCGTAGGCGAGCCGCACGCGCTCGGTGAACCCGAGCCGCTCGCGATTGCGCTTCGCGACCGCCAGCGCGTCGAGCGAGGTGTCGGTGGCGGTGACCGCCGCGGCGGGCAGCTCGTCGGCGATCGCGAGCGCAATCGCCCCGGAGCCGGTGCCGACGTCGAGCACCGCCGCCGGCGCGAGCTCGCGCGCCACCTCGACCAGCAGCTCGGTCTCCGGCCGCGGGATCAGCACCCGCGGATCGACCTCGAGCTCGATCCGCCGAAAGCCCTTGCGGCCGAGGATGTAGGCCACCGGCTCGCGGGTGACCCGGCGGCGAACCATGGCGCCGAACGCCCGCGCCGCGACCGCGTCCACCCCGAGCTCGGGCTCGGCGGCCAACCGGGCTCGGTCGAGGCCCGTCGCCGCGCTCAACAACAGTGCCGCATCGAGCTGTGGTGAGTCGGCGCCGGCGGCGGCGATCGCGTCGGCGGCCGAGCCGAGCGCCTCGCTGACCGTGCCGACGACCGCCGAGGTCATCCGGCCGTCTCCGCGGTCTGCGCCTCGAGCCGCGCCCGCTTCTCCTCGGCCCCGAGCGCCGAGGTGAACTCGCTCAGGTCGCCGTTGAGGATCTCGTCGAGGTTGTGGGCGGTGAGCTTGATCCGGTGGTCGGTGACCCGGCCCTGGGGGAAGTTGTATGTGCGGATCTTCTCCGAGCGCTCGCCGGTGCCGACCTGCGAGCGGCGGTCGGCGGCGATCTCCGCCGCCTGCTCCTCGCGGGCACGCTCGTAGAGTCGTGCCCGCAGCACCTTCATCGCCTTGTCGCGATTCTGAAGCTGCGACTTCTCGTCCTGCATCGAGACCACGATCCCGGTCGGTGCGTGGGTGATCCGGACCGCGGAGTCGGTCGTGTTCACCGACTGCCCGCCCGGGCCGGACGACCGGTAGACGTCGACGTTGAGGTCATTTGGGTTGATCTCGACGTCGACCTCCTCGGCCTCGGGCAGGACCGCGACGGTCGCGGTCGAGGTGTGAATCCGTCCCTGGGACTCGGTCTTCGGCACTCGTTGCACACGGTGGGTCCCGCCCTCGAACTTGAACACGGAGTAGGCACCGGCGCCGCGGATCTCGAAGGTGATCTCCTTGAACCCGCCGACCTCGGCCGGTGACTGCGAGAGCACTTCGGTCGTGAACCCGCGCTCCTCCGCGTAGCGGGTCAGCATCTTGTAGAGGTCGCCGGCGAACAGCGCCGCCTCGTCGCCCCCGGTTCCGGCACGGATCTCGATGATCACGTTCTTGGCGTCGTTGGGGTCGTTCTCGACCATCGCCAGGCGCAGCTCCTCCTCGAGCGAGCGCAGCTGCGCGGGCGCCGCGGCGACCAACTCGCGCAGCTCCGCGTCCTCACCGTCCTCGGCCAGCATCTCCTCGGCGCCCTCGAGGTCGCCGCGAAGCTGCCGCCAGCGAGCGGCGAGCTCGTGCGCGGACTCGAGCTCGCTGTACTCACGCCCGACCTCGGCGTAGCGCTCGCGATCGCCGATCACCTCCGGATCCGACATCTGGCGTTGGAGCTCGGCGAACCGCTCCTCGATCTGTTCGACCAGCTTCTCGATCACGCCGCTGAGGCTAGCGCCGCTTTCCGCGACGCCGGGACTAGGCGACGATCTCGATCGCGTGCGGGTCCTTGGCCGCCTCGGCCGGGTTCTCGACCGCGAGCACCGCCTCCAGGGCCGCGATCGCGACCGCGAGCTGGTCGCGGTCGGGCTCACGGGTGGTCAGGTTCTGCAACATCAGACCGGGCCACATCAGCGCCCGTACCCAGCGCTTGCGGCGGTTGCGCCCGGCCCACTTGATCACCTCGTAGGAGAGGCCGGCGATCAGCGGGATGCCGAGGATCCGCGAGAGCACGAGCCAGTACCAGGCGGGCAGCCCGATCGGGGCGAAGACGAAGATCGCCAGCACCATCACGATCAGCAGGAAGCTGGTCCCGCAGCGCGGGTGCAGGCGGGAGTAGGTCTCGGCGCGGGCGGGCACCAGCCGGTCGCCGGCCTCGAAGCAGGAGATCGTCTTGTGCTCGGCGCCGTGGTACTCGAACACGCGCCGCAGGTCCGGCAGGCGGCTGATCGCCCAGATGTAGCCGATGAAGATCGCCGTCCGCAGCACGCCTTCGACGAGCCAGAACAGCCAGGCCGAGCCGAGCTGGTCCTTGATCAGGCTCGTGGCGCCGACCGGGACGACGAAGAAGAGCCCGATCGCCAGCGCCATCGAGAAGAAGATCGTCAGGCCCCAGGTGAAGCCGCCGATCGGCTCCGGCTGCTCGCCGTCCTCGTCGACGAGCTGGGCATTGGCGGAGATCGCCAGCGCCCGGAAGCCGATCTTCAGCGACTCGCCGAGCGCGACCACGCCGCGAATCACCGGCAGGCGCAGTAGCCGGTGGCGCTTCGCCCAGGAGACGAGCGGCTCCGAGGTGACCTCGATCTCGCCCAGCGCCGGCTCGGAGCCGTTCGAGCCCTCGGGCCCCGGCTTGCGGACGGCGACCGCCCAGGTGGAGACGCCACGCATCATCACGCCCTCGAGCACGGCCTGGCCCCCGACCGGGGCGTCCTTGGAGGCGACCGGCATGCCATCCGGCATGCGGGTCACGTCGATATCCGGGCCTCCGTCGGCACTCATCGACGGAGCGCCGGTCAGTCGCGCTTGCTGCGAGCCGCGCGGCGCCGGAAGCGCTCGACACGGCCGCCGGTGTCGACCAGCTTCTGCTTGCCGGTGTAGAAGGGATGGCAGGCGGAGCAGATCTCGACGTGCATCTCGGGATTGGTCGAGCGGGTGTAGAACTCGTTCCCGCACGAGCAGCGCACGTGCGAGAGGCCGTATTCGGGGTGGATCCCGGTCTTCATCGCCTTCAATTCTAGCTGGGCATAGTCTCCCCGCCCCATGTACCGGTTGATCCTCGTCGGCTACGACGGCCGCCCAAGCGGCAACGACGCGCTCGCCCTCGCCCGCGGCCTGGCGCAGATCGAGGGCGCCGAGCTCGTCCTCTGCGTCGCGCTCGAGCTCGATCCGCTGGCGACCCCGGCCGCCGCCTACGAGCGGGCGATGGCCGAGGCCGAGGAGCGGCTTGGCGCGGAGGCGGCGCGCAGCCTGGGCGAGACCCCGTTCCGGCTGCGTGTGATCGGCGGCGTCGCGGCTCCGCGGGCCCTGCACGAGGTGGCGGAAGACGAGCGGGCCGACGTGATCGTGCTCGGCTCGACCCACCGCCACGGCCTCGGGCGCGTGGTCCCGGGTAGCGTCGCCGAGCGGCTGCTCCACGGGGCCCCATGCGCAGTGCTCGTGGCGCCGAGCGGCTTCGCCGATCGCGCCGGGCTCGAGGTCCGCTCGATCGGCGTCGGCTATGACGGGCGCACCGAGGCGGGTCACGCCAGGGAGGTCGCCGAGGCGCTGGCGGCCGAGCTGAAGGCGGAGCTGACGACGATCACCGTCGCCGAGAAAGAGGGCGATCCGGCGGAGGCGCTTGTGCAACGCTCGCGCGACCTCGACCTGCTGGTGGTCGGGTCGCGTGGCTACGGGCCGCTCCGCCACGCGCTGGTCGGCAACGTCTCCTGGGAGGTGATCCGATCCGCCGCCTGTCCGGTGCTGGTCGTGCCGCGGGCGGCTACGGCCTGAGCGCCGCGAGCAACGTCGCCAGCGTCTGCCCGGCATCGGCCCGGGCAGCGGCCGGGTCCTCGGCGCGGGCGACGAGCATCGCGACCTCGTCGAGCGCCCCGAGCAGCGCATGGGAGAGCGGCTCGATCGGCTGCCGGCGGATCTCACCCGACTCCATCCCGGCCGTCAGCAGCGCCTCGATCAGGCCGAGCGCATAGCGGGCCCCGATCGCCCGCCACTCCTCCCAGCCGAGCACCGCGGGAGCGTCGAGCAGGACGATCCGCTGGACCTCGGGCTCGAGACAGTGGTCGAGGAACATCTCGGCGCCGGCGCGCAGCGTCTCCAGCGCCCCGGCGCCGGGCGTGAAGCGGTCGGCGAGCTCCTGGGCGAGCTCGGCCTCGAGCTGCTCGTACACCGCCCGCAGCAGGTCGCGCTTGTCGTCGAAGTGGTGATAGAGCGCGCCGCGCGTGACGCCCGCCGCGCGCACGATCTCCTCCGTGCCGACGTCGGCGTAACCGCGCTCGGCAAACAGGGGACGCGCCGCGCCGATCAACGCGGCTCGGGTCGTCTCGGAGCGCTCAGCCTGGGTTCTGCTTGACATCCATACAGCCTGTATGTTAGAAACCTACCGGCTGTATGTTACCCCCGAGATCGGAGAGCCCCGGACGATGACCACCACCGCCCCAGCAACCACGATCGAGACGCTGATCGCCGAGTATTCGGCCGCCTGGGAGGCCCGCGACGCCGACCTGATCGCCTCCTACCATGCCGACGACGGCATCTTCCACCTCCATTCCAACGCCGCGCCGGTCGAGGGGCGGGAGGCGATTCGCGAGACCTTCGCCAGCCTGCTCGCGGTCTTCCCGGACCTCGCCTTCGCCGAGCAGGAGCTGATCTCGGGCGCGTGGGGCTGGGTCGTGCGGTGGACGATGAGCGGCACGCTGGCCGAGCCCTATCCCGCCGGGACCAAGGTCGCGGCGCCGGGCTCGCGGTTCGAGATCGACGCGCTCGACATGATCACGGTCGCCGACGGAAAACTGACCGCCAAGCACACGTACCTCGACTGGCAGGCGGCGCTCGACCAGCTCGGATTGTCGTGAGCACCGCGACCGAGAACGGAACCGCCACCCGCACCGCGGCCGAGTGGGTGCAGGGGTTCGCCGAGGGCTGGCGTGCGCCGACCGACGCCGACAGCTTCTGCGATCACTTCGAGCCGCTGCTCAGCGACGAGATGAGGCTGATCCAGCCGCAGCTGCCGGAGACGGTCGGCAGGCACGCCTTCCGGGAGGAGTTCGCGCGACCGCTGTTCTCGCTTCTGCACGAGATCCGCGGCACGGTCGAGTCCTGGGCCTCGCGAGCCGAGGGCGACGACGAGATCGTCTTCATCCAGCTCACGATTCACGCCAAGCTCGCCGGTGGTCGCCCGGTCGCCCTGCACACGATCGACAAGATCACACTCCGCGGCGGGGTCGCGGTCGAGCGCCTCGCCAGCCTCGACCCGCTCGAGCTGCTCGGCGGGATCGCCCTCAGCCCCCGCTCGTGGCCGACGTTCCTGCGTGCGAGGCTGGCGCGATGAGAAGCGCCGTCACCCTCCCACAGGGGACGATCGCCTACTCCGAGACCGGCGTCGCCGAGGGCCCGCCGGTGGTTTTCATCCATGGCGCCTTCGTCGACGGACGGCTCTGGCGCAAGGTCGTGCCGGAGCTCGAGGCGTCGATGCGGTGCATCGTTCCCGACCTTCCGCTCGGCTCTCACCAGACGCCGATGAGCCTCGAGGCCGACCTCTCCCCGCCCGGCCTGGCGAAGCTGATCGCCGACTTCCTCGCCGCGCTCGAGCTCGAGCGCGTGACCCTGGTCGGCAACGACACCGGCGGCGCCATCTGCCAGCTCGTCGTCACCCGCCACCCCGAGCGGGTCGGCCGCCTCGTGCTCACCCCCTGCGACGCGTACGAGAACTTCCTCCCGCCCGCCTTCCGCTACCTGCAGCTGCTCGCCCGGGTGCCGGGCGGGGTCGGCGCCGTCGCCCAGTCGATGCGGATCCCGGCGGTGCGGCGAACGCCGCTCGCCTTCGGCTGGCTGTCGAAGAGCCGGATCCCGGCCGAGGTGCTCGCCGGCTGGACGGCGCCGATCATCCGCGAGCCCGGCGTGCGCGCCGACGCGCGCAAGGTCCTGCGGGGGATCTCGAACAGCTACACGCTCGAGGCGGCCGAGCGCCTGCGCGATTTCGAGGGGCCGACGATGCTCGCCTGGGCGACCGAGGACCGCTTCTTCAAGCCGAGGTTCGCCGAGCGCCTGGCCGCCGACATACCCGGCTCGCGGCTGGAGTGGATCGACGACTCCCGCACCTTCGTCTCCGAGGATCAGCCCGAGCGCCTCACCGAGCTGATCGGCGACTTCGCGACCGCTTGACCGCGACCGTCCGCCCGCGTTAGGGTCGGCTCAACGATCTCGGCAGGGAGCGCCGGGACCCGCACACGGAGGTACCAATGGCATCGCGACGGCTGCGTCTCGTCCTCTTGACCGTGCTTGCTGCGCTAGCGGTGTCCGCCGCGCTTGGCGCGAGCTCACAGGCGGCGTCTCTCTACTGGACCAACCTGGGCGGCACCACGATCGGGCGGGCAGACACCGACGGCGCCGGCGTGAACCAGAACTTCATCACCGGTGCGGCCGGTCCCTGCGGCGTCGCCTCCGACGGCACGCACATCTTCTGGGCGAACTCGAGCACGAAGACGATCGGCCGCGCCAACCTCGACGGCACCGGCGTCAACCAGAGCTTCATCACGGGGGTCCTGAGCTTCCCGTGCGGGGTGGCGACGGACGGAACCCATGTCTACTGGGGCACGGGCGGGGCCGGCTTCAACATCGGCCGCGCCAACGTCGACGGGACCGGTGTCAACCAGAGCTTCATCACCGGCGCCAACCACCCGTGCGGGGTGGCTGTCGACGCTGCCCACGTCTACTGGGCCCACAGCCCGGGCACCGCCTCGGGGATCGGCCGCGCGAATCTCGACGGCACCGGCGTCCAAGAGAGCTTCGTCCCGATTCCGACCGGAAACCCGTGCGGCGTCGCGGTCAACAGCACCCACCTCTTCTGGGGCGGCGGCAACAACGCGATCGGGCGGGCCAACATCGACGGAACCAACGTCAACCTGAGCTTCGTCCCGGGGCTCTCCTCCTACGCGTGCGGCGGAGCGATCACC
>DATBPT010000190.1:0-3165 GCA_036561205.1 Solirubrobacterales bacterium | reverse complement strand
GTAGTCGCCGTTCCCGTCGGCGACCGCCGAGACTCCCGGCAGCTCGCGGACGCGGATCGTCGCCCCGGCGAGCCCCGTATCGCTGTGGTTGAAGGCGTAGGCGCGGCCGGAGATCGTCACCGTCGGCGCCGCAGACTCGCTGGAGCCGGCAGCCACGAGCGCCACCCCGACCGCGATCGCTGCGAAGGACGCCGCTAGGCCCCGTGGCACTTCTTGTACTTCTTGCCGGAGCCGCACCAGCAGGGGTCGTTGCGGCCGAGCTTCTCGTCCTCTGACTTGACCACCGTCGCCGGGTTCACGCCCTGGCCGTTGCCGGCGGTCTCCGCGGCGCCCGCGGTACCGCTCGCCGCCGCCGCCGTCGCCACGCCGCCACCCTGCGCCTCGCTGATCGCCGAGGGCCGCTCCTCGCCGGCAGCGCCGGAGTACTGGACGTCGCCGCTGCGCCGCTGCTCCTCGCCGAACATCTGCTCGGCCTGGGCGGGCTCGATGTTGACCTCGACGTGGAAGATCACGCGCACGAACTCCTCCCAGATCGAGGCCATCAGCTCCTGGAACATCGTGAAGCCCTCGTTCTTGTAGGCGACCAGCGGGTCGATCTGGGCGAAGCCGCGCAGGTGGATGCCCTCGCGCAGGTAGTCCATCTCGTAGAGGTGCTCGCGCCAGCGGTTGTCGATGATCTGGAGCAGGATCTGGCGCTCGAGGTAGCGCATCAGCTCGGCACCGAACTCCTCCTCGCGGCGATCGTAGGCCGCGAGCGCGTCGGCGATCAGCTTCTCGGTGATCTGCTCGCGGTTCGAGGTCTGCGGCTCGAGCTCACCGACCTCGACCCCGAGCGGCCAGAGCCCGCCGGCGTGGCCGGCGAGCCCGGTCAGGTCCCAGTCCTCGAAGATCTCGCCCGGGGTATAGGTCTCGACCAGCCGGGCGACGACCGCCTCGGTCTCGTCGTGGGCGACGTCGGACATGTCGCGGCCCTCGAGGATCTCGCGCCGGTACTTGTAGATCACCCGGCGCTGCTCGTTCATCACGTCGTCGTACTCGAGCACCCGCTTACGGATCAGGTAGTTCTGCTGCTCGACCTTCTTCTGCGCGTTCTCGATCGTCCGCGTCAGCATCTTGGCCTCGAGCGGGAACTCGTGGCCCTCCTCGTCGACCGGGCCGAGACGGTCGAGGATCTTGTAGATCCGCTCGCCTGCAAAGAGCCGGATCAGATCGTCCTCGGCGGAGAGGAAGAAGCGCGACTCGCCCGGATCGCCCTGGCGCCCGGAGCGACCGCGAAGCTGGTTGTCGATCCGGCGCGACTCGTGGCGCTCGGTGCCGCAGATGAAGAGACCACCGAGCTCGCGGATCTGGTCACCCTCGGCCTGGGTCTGGGGCTTGAAGCGCTCCGTGTGCTCGGCCAGCTCGGTATCCCAGCTCTCGTGCTCGGGGGTGACGCCGAGCTTGCGCAGCTCCTCGATCGCGAGCTGCTCGGGATCGCCGCCGAGCTTGATGTCGACGCCGCGACCGGCCATGTTGGTGGCGATCGTGACCGCCCCCAGCCGCCCGGCCTGGGCGACGGTTTCGCCCTCACGCTGGGCGTACTCGGGCTTCGCGTTCAGAACCTCGTGCTCGATCCCGGCCCGGGTCAGCTCGCCGCTCAGCATCTCGGAGATCTCGACCGAGATCGTCCCCACGAGCACGGGCTGGCCGCGCTCATGGCGCTCGGCGATCTCGTTGACGACGGCCGCCCACTTGCCCGGCTTGGTCTTGTAGATCTGGTCGTTGTGGTCGGCTCGGATCATCGGCCGGTGGGTCTCGATCTCGACCACGGGGATCTTGTAGATCTTCATGAACTCGGTCGCCTCGGTGAGCGCCGTGCCGGTCATCCCGGAGAGCTTCTCGTAGAGCCGGAAGTAGTTCTGCAGCGTGATCGTCGCCAGGGTCTGGTTCTCCTCGCGGATCCGCACCCCCTCCTTCGCCTCGACCGCCTGATGCAGGCCGTCGGACCAGCGCCGGCCCTCGAGGATGCGGCCGGTGAACTCGTCGATGATCTTGACCTCGCCGTCGATCACCGCGTAGTCGGTATCGCGCTTGAACAGCGACTCCGCCTTCAGCGACTGGATCAGGTGGTTGACGAGCGAGCCGTGCTCGGAGATGTAGAGGTTGTCGACGCCGAGGAACTTCTCCGCCTTCGACACCCCGCCCTCGGTCGGCGCCACCGTCTTGTGCTTCTCGTCGTACTCGTAGTCGTGCTCGGCCTCGGAGGTGTCGCGCGACTCGCCCAGCGACTTCAGCTTCGGCTTCATCTCCACGCCGACCATCTGCTTGGCGAGGCGGGCGAAGGTGTAGTAGGTGTCGGCGGCCTGCTCGGGGCGACCGGAGATGATCAGCGGGGTGCGCGCTTCGTCGATCAGGATGTTGTCGACCTCGTCGACGATCGCGAAGACGTGCTCGCGCTGTACGCACTCCTCGAGCGTGTTCGCCATGTTGTCGCGCAGGTAGTCGAAGCCGAACTCGGAGTTGGTCCCGTAGGTGACGTCGCGGGCGTACATCTCGCGCCGCTGCGCCGGGTCCATCTCCGACTGGATCACGCCGACCGAGACCCCGAGCAGGTCGTAGATCGGCTTCATCCAGTTCGCGTCCCTGTAGGCGAGGTAGTCGTTGACGGTGACCAGGTGGACGCCGTCGCCGGCGAGCGTGTTCAGGAACACGGCGCTGGTCGCGGTCAGCGTCTTGCCCTCGCCGGTCTTCATCTCCGAGATCGCGCCGTCGTGGAGAACCATGCCGCCGATCAACTGGACGTCGTAGTGGCGCTGGCCGAGCGCCCGCTTACCCGCCTCGCGGCAGAGTGCGAAGGCCTCGGGCAGGAGCTCGTCGAGCGGTTCCGAGTCCTCGCGGGCGCGCCGGCGCAGCTCGTCGGCATGGGCCCGGATCTCGGCGTCGTCGAGCAGTTCGAGCTCCGGCTCGTAACGGTTGATCGCCTCGACGGCCTGGCCGTGCTCCTTGAGCTTGCGGCCTTCGCCGAGGCGCAGGGCGCGATCGATGATTCCCCGGGCCATAACGACTCAGGGTAGCGGTCCGGCTAGGCCTCGACTCAAGCGGTTCGGCCGCGCCAGCGGCCCATCGCACGGCGGCTGCGAGCCCGCCCGCGGCGCTTCTCGCGGTAACGCTTTACCTGGCGGCGGA
>DATBPT010000189.1:0-2793 GCA_036561205.1 Solirubrobacterales bacterium | reverse complement strand
TGGCGAGCATGTTGTCGCCGGTGTGCATGTAGAGCGAGGCGGCTTCCTCGTAGAGGCGTACGAGCTCGAGGCATGGCGGTCCGTCCTTGAGCAGGTCGATGCCGCGCTGGTAATGCTCGATCGAGCCCTCGCGGTCGCCCTTGTGCCAGAGCCCGGCGCCGATCTTGCGGTGCAGGTCGCCGACCCGCGCCAGGTTCTCCTCGCCGCGGTGATAGTCCATGCACCGCTCCCAGGCGCGGACAGCGCGTTCGACCCGTCCCAGCCGCAGGGCGACGTCGCCCAGCTTCTCGCCGATCCGGGCGATCGCCGCCTGGTCGAGCCGGTGCTCGAGCGAGAGCGCGGTCTCGTAGTGCCCCTGGGCCTCGCTGTTGGAGTAGAGGGCCGCCGAGGCGTCGCCGGCCGCCTCCAGCGCCTCCAGCGCCGCCGACTCGAAGGCCTCGAGCTCCCCGGGTTCGAGGTCGGCCGCCGCCCCGAGCGTCGCCGCTCGTGCGTAGTGCTCGGCGACCATCCCGATCACGCCCTCGGAGCGGTCCGCCGCGCGGGCCGAGATGAAGGCCCCGACCTCGGCGTGCTTGCGCGCCCGCACGGCCTTCGGCAGGGTCGAGTAGGCGACGTCGCGGATCAGCACGTGCTTGAACGCGTACTCGCGTTCGCCGGCGAGGCGGCTGCCGGCGGTCGGCACCACCAGGTCCTTGCCACGCAGCGACTCCAGCGTCGCCCGGAGGTCGAGCCCATCCTCGCCGGCGTCGCCGACCGAGCCCTCCCAGAAGGTCTGGCCGGCCACCGACGCCGCCTGCAGCACGCGGCGCTCGTGGCGCGCCAGCGAGTCGAGCCTCGCCGCGAGCACCGAGTGCACCGTCTCCGGCAGCGCCTCGGCCTCGGCGGCTCCCTCCTCGACGATCCGGTTGACCATTTCCTCGGCGAACAACGGGTTGCCGCCCGAGCGCGCCGCAACCTGGGCGGCGAGCTCGGCGCCGTCGCCGGCCGTCTCGCCGAGCAGCGCCGCGACCAGCTCGTGCGCCTGCCCGCTGGCCAGCGGGTCGAGCGTGATCGTGGTCGCGTTGATGCGGCCGCCGCCCCAGCCCGGGCGGCGGTCGAGCAACTCGTCGCGGGCGAGGCAGACGATCAGCACCGGCCCGCGGGCCCAGCGCGCCAGGTGCTCGATCAGGTCGAGCATCCCCTCGTCGGCCCAATGGATGTCCTCGACCGCGAACACAAGCGGCTGCCGCCGGCTGCCGGCCTCGACCACCGTGCGCACCGCCGAGAACAGGCGCTCGCGCATCTGTTGCGGGTCCTCGTGCTCGAAGCTCTCCGGCGCGGACCCCTCCGGGGGCTCGATCCCGAGTGGACGCCCGAGCGCTGCGGCGAGCCGCTCGGCGGGCTCCTCGGCATCCGCGTCGGCGGTCAGCTCTTCGATCCCGCCGCAGAGCTTGCGCCAGGCCGAGCCGGTGTCGTCGGTGTCGACGATCTCGAAGGTGCCGCGGACGATCTCGCCCAGCGCCCAGTAGGCGAGTCCGGCGCCGTATGCGGGGCAGCTGCCGAGCCGGATCGCGGGCGGGCTCGGCCGATCGCCGACGCTCAGGGTGAGCTCGCGCAGGAGGCGCGATTTGCCGACCCCGGCCTGCCCGATCACGGTGACCAGGTGCGGCCGCTGCTCGCTGATCACGGTCTCGAACAGGGACAGCAGGAGGTCGGACTCGTCGGCGCGGCCGACGAGTGGGGTGGACGAGCCGCCGGCCCGCACGGCTCTGCCGCGGACCACCGCCCTGACCGCCTCCCACGCGGATACCCGCTCGGCCTTGCCCTTGAGCTCGAGCGGCTCGAGCTCGACGTACTCGATTGCCGCCCGCGTGAGCCGGTGGGTTACCTCGCCGACGGTCACGGTGCCGGGCTTGGCGGCCGCCTGCAGGCGAGCGGCGACGTTGACCGGATCGCCGATCACCGTGTAGCCGTCGCCGACGCGGCCGGCGAGCACCTCGCCCGAGTTGATCCCGACCCGGAGCGCGAAGTCGGCACCGACGTCGGCCGCGATGCGCTCGTTGATCTCCTCCATCGCCGCCTGCATCGCGAGCCCGGTGCGAACCGCGCGCTCGGGATCGTCCTCGTGCGAGGTCGGGGCGCCGAAGACGCCCATCACGTTGTCGCCGATGTACTTGTCGATCGTGCCGCCGTGGCGCTCGATCTCGTCGCCGAGCCGGCGCAGGGCCCGGTCGACCAGGGACTTCATCCGCTCCGGGTCGAGCCGTTCGGAGACCGCGGTGTAGCCGGAGAGGTCGGCGAAGATGATCGTCGCCGTGCGGCGCTCCTCCGGCGGTTGGTCGCCGCCGGCGGCCGCCGGCGACATCGCGCCGGTCAGCGAGCTGCCGCAGGCGATGCAGAACTTCGCCTCGGGAGGATTCTCCGCTCCGCAGCTCGGACAGGCGCTCGCCAGAGCCGCTCCGCAGGACATGCAAAACCGCGCGCGGTCCGGATTGGCGGTGCCACACGAGGCGCAATTCATGCACGCAGGATACGACCGACCGGCACCAATCCTAAAGGGGGTCTGACCCCGTTTAGGCGATCAGTCGATCGGGATCTCCTCGACCTCGGGGCCGGTGCGCGACTCGAACTCGTCGAGGCGCTCGAGATAGTGGTCGATCATCGCCCGCATCGTCACCAGCGCCTCGCGCTGGACCGACTGCCATTGCCCGCGTAGCTCCGGCGTCGAGGTCGCCCGCAGGATCTCGGCGCCGCGGCAGATCGGGCACAGCTCGACGCATTGGTGGGGAGGTTCAGGCGTGGCCATCTGAGTTC
>DATBPT010000188.1:0-30339 GCA_036561205.1 Solirubrobacterales bacterium | reverse complement strand
TCAGGATCGAAGGGGGCGACAAGGGCAGGGGCACGATCGTCTTCGAGTCCGAGGACAACGCTCGCGCTGTTGCGGATCAGATCCAGCAGGAGCCCACCGAGGCCGTCACGCTCGACAGCGTCGATCTGGGAGAGGTCGTCGAAAGCGCCTGACGCGTGCGCAGCTCTCAAGTCGGGCTCCCAACAACTGGCCGACACGCTGAGCTTCGAATGGTGTGGAACTCAAGATTCCGCGTTGCGACGCTGGTTTCCGTGCTTCTGGCAGCCCTCGCCATGGCAGTCGCGGCCTGCGGCGGCGGCGACGAGGGGACAACCTCGGGCCCCGCGGAAGAAGCGACGTCCGCCGAGGAGACGACGACGGAGACGACGTCGGTTCCGGGCCGCGTCGACCTCGTGACTCCGCCCGGTGACGAGCTCGTCTTCAAGCCAGACAGCGCGACGGCGACAGCCGGACCGGTGACCGTCGTCTGGCACAACGAGTCAACGCTGCTGCACTCGATCTGCCTCGAGGACCCGCAGGGCGAGGGCATCAATTCGACCGGGGGAACGGTTTGTTCCAGTCGGGTCAAAGCAACCAGCGCGATGTCGGGCAACCTCACGGAGACCTACGAGAACCTGAAGCCGGGCAAGTACACCTTCTACTGCGGTGTGGATGGGCACCGGGCTCAGGGCATGGAGGGCACGCTGACGATCGAGTAGGGCGGTCGCATACGGCGGTCTCAGAACCGCCGCCGCTTGTGATCCGAGGAGGCCGCGGGATACTGCACAGGCGATGTCGCAGGAGAGTGTCGAAGACTTCATCCGCCGGGGATACGCGAGGTTCAACCAAGCCGAACGAGAGCCGGTTGACGAGCAAGAGCTCGCGTCTCTGGATATCTGGCACCGCGACGGCGTGTACGTGAACTCCGCCAGCGACCCTGACCCCGCGGTTCACCGGGGCATCGAGGCGGTGAGGAGGCAGATAAGGCAATGGGTCGAGGCCTATCCCGACCTGCAGGTTGAGCCGCTCGAGATCCGGACCAACGGCGATCGGGCGTTCGTCTGGGTCCGCTTCTCGGGTCACGGTGCAGAGAGCGGGATTCCGCTCACCATGGAGATGGCTCACGTCAATATCCTCGAGGGAGGCAAGCTCCACAGCATCGAGGAGTACCAGGAGCGGACCGAGGGCCTCAAAGCCGCCGGGCTGTCGGAGTAGGACATCGGACAGCATCAGCGTTCGACCGCGACGGTGCCCTCGAAGCCGCCGGGCTCTCGGCGGCTGGTGTGGCCCTCGGCGCTACCTTCACCTCTGTGGCCGACCCGTTCCAACTGCCGTTTGGATCGCGCGTAGAGCGCATCGCCCATAACGAGGCCTGGTCGCGGAGCCTGAACGAGCGACACGCCGAGTGGGCGGCCGGTCACGATGCGACCGCCGGCTTCCGGTGCGAGTGCTGGCAGGCCGATTGTGTCGAGCGCATACCCCTCTCGGGCGAGGAGTGGAGGATGGTGCGCGCGAAGCCCAACCGATTCGCGGTCGCCCCCGACCACGTGGCCGAAAGCCTCGAAGCGGTGCTCACGGAGTACCCGAACTTCTGGGTGATCGAGAAGTTCGGAGAGGCGGGCAGGATCGCCGAGGAGCTCGCCGAGTCGTCGGACTGAAGCGCCGAGGCCGCTCAGCCGGCCGAACGGACCTTCGACTGGGCGCCCTTGCAGTCGACTCCGGCCAGGGTCTCGTGCTTGACCTTGGCGATCCAGTCGCCGCTCGTCTCGGTGGTCTGGACCTTGTAGTGGCCGTTGATCTTCGTGTAGGTCTTGCCGACGCGGACGTCGTCGCCCGAGATCCGGACGATCCTCACCTTGCGGCCGGCGTAGCAGGCGGAGTCGTCGGCGCTGACCTTGCCCTTGAACAGCCCGACCGCGGGGCCGAGCTCGAGCGAGACCTTCGCCGGGACCCTGTCGCCGCCGGCGAGCGCCGTGGCTGCGGCCGCGAGCGCGAGGACCGCGATGACCAGTGTCGTTGCCGTCTTCACTGCGATTGATCCTAACGTCGTTTGGGGCGCTACCGTCCGCGCATGAGCCGGCAGCGGATCGACGCCTTGCTCGCCGAGCGGGGCCTGGCGCCGTCGCGGACCAGCGCCGCCGAGTCGGTGCGCGCGGGGCGGGTGCGGATCGGTGCTGACGGTCCCCTGGCGCTGAAGCCGAGCCAGCTTGTCTCGGCGGATGCCGAGCTGCTGCTGACCGAGCCCCCTCGTTTCGTCTCCCGCGGCGGGACGAAGCTCGACAACGCCCTCGACACGCTCGCGATCGACGTCACCGGCCTGAGCTGCCTCGACGTCGGCGCCTCGACCGGCGGTTTCACCGACTGCCTGCTGAAGCGCGGCGCCGCAAGCGTGATCGCGCTCGACGTCGCCCACGGCCAGCTCGACTGGAGCCTGCGAAACGATCCCCGGGTGACGGTGATCGAGCGCCGCAACGCCCGCGACCTCGGCCCTGCCGAGCTTCCGTACCGCCCCGAGCTGGCGACGGTCGACGTCTCCTTCATCTCGCTGACCAAGGTGCTGCCGGCGGTCGCCGCCTGCCTTGCCGAGGACGGCTCAGTGCTGGCGATGGTGAAGCCGCAGTTCGAGCTCGGCCAGGGTCGGGTGAAGGGCGGCGTCGTCCGCGACCCCGCCGAGCGCCGCGAGGCGCTGCTCTCGGTTGCGAGCTCGGCGGAAAATGCGGGGCTCGGGGTGATCGGCTTCGCCTCCTCCGGGCTCCCGGGCCCGAAGGGGAACCTGGAGACCTTCGTCCACGCCGCGGCGGGCGGCGAGCCGCATGAAGACCTGGAGGCGGCGATCGCCGAGGTGGAACCGTGAGTGGGCCGGCGGTGGAGGGACCGGGGGAGATCCGCAACGCGGTGCTGCTCACCCACACCCAGCCCGAGCAGGTGACGGAGGCGCTCGGCGACGCCGCGGTGGCGGCCGCTGCCGCCGGGTGCCGGCTGTTCGCACCCGACGACGAGCGCGACAAGCACGGCGAGTCGGGCGCCCCACTCGAGCCGCTATCGACTCTCGAGGGCAGCCCGGACCTCTGCCTGGTGCTCGGCGGCGACGGGACGATCCTCAAGGCGCTGCGCGCATACGCGTACACCGAGGTGCCCGTGTTCGCGGTCAACTTCGGCACCGTCGGCTTTCTCGCCGCGGTCGAGCGCGAGCAGCTCGCCGACGGCCTCACGGCCGCGTTCACGGGTCAGTTCGAGGTCATGCAGATGCCCGGCCTCGAGGCCACGGTCGAGGCCGAGCCGCCGCTGGCGCTCAACGACGTCTCGCTGATCCGCCGCCAGCACAGCCGAGTCGCTGAGCTTGCCTACCGGCTCGGTGGCAAGGAGGTCGGCCACGTGCGCTGCGATGGCCTCGTCGCCGCCACGCCCGCGGGCTCGACCGGGTACAACCTCGCCAACCAGGGGCCGATCCTGGCCTGGGGCGTGAAGGGCTACGTGGTCAGCTTCATCGCCCCGCACACGCTCACGGCGCGGCCGCTGGTGGTCGCCCCCGGCGACGTGCTCTCGGTCACCAACGCGACCGGCCGCGACCCGGTCGAGGTGGTCCTCGACGGCGAGCCGGTCGGCGAGCTCGCCAGCGGCGCCGAGATGGAGGTGCGGTTTCGCGACGGGGTCGGTCGCCTGGCGCAGCTACCCGGCGCGAACTTCTACCGTCGGATCCGCGACAAGTTCGGCCGGCTGGCTCATTAGCAGCCGCTGCAGGGAGTCGACGAGCTGGCGCCGTTCGGAGGCGCTGAGGACCGAGAGCAGCTCGTCCTGGGCCGCCATCAGGTCGCCACGCTTCTCGGCGATCCAGGCGCGCCCCGCGTCTGTCGCCTCGAGTGCATAGGCGCGGCGGTCGTCCGGGTTGCGCTGGCGCTCGACCAGACCGGCGGCCTCGAGGTCGTCGACGACGGCCACCATTGTCGTCCGGTCGACCCGAATCCGCGTGCACAGGTACTGCTGCGAGAGGGGCCCCTCGTCGGCGATCACGGTTAGGCAGCCGAAGTGCTTGATCGTCAGCGGCGCGACGCCGATCACCTGGTTGGCGCGATCGTGAAAGACCGCATGGGCCTTGGCGATCAGGAAGCCCGCCATCTCGGCGAGCGCGGGTGGGAGGGTGGTCTCGGACACCGGATGGAAGTTTATGCTAAAACCCTGACAGTCAGTATGACTGATGATCCTGGGGGCTGAACGTTAGGAGGCTAGTGCAGATGGAGCGCAAGTGGTGGACCCTGCTGGCCGTCTGCGTGGCGACGTTCATGCTCCTGCTCGACGTGACGATCGTCAACGTCGCGCTCCCCGACATCCAAAGCGACCTCGACGCCAGCTTCTCGAGCCTGCAGTGGGTGATCGATGCCTACGCGCTCACCCTGGCCTCGTTCCTGCTCATCGCCGGCTCGGTCGGCGACCGGATCGGCCGCCGCCGCGTGTTCAGCTTCGGCTTCGCCCTGTTCACGGCCGCCTCGTTTGCCTGCGGGCTCTCCGGCGATCCGACCGTGCTCAACGTCGCCCGCGGTTTCCAGGGCGCCGGCGCGGCGGCGATGTTCGCCACCTCGCTGGCCCTGATCGCGCAGGAGTTCGAGGGTCGCGAGCGCGCCAACGCGATCGGGCTCTGGGGTGCGACGGTCGGTGGCGCGGTCGCGATCGGCCCGCTGATTGGCGGCCTGATCACCGAGGGCCTCGGCTGGGAGTGGATCTTCTTCGTCAACGTGCCGATCGGGATCGGCGCGATCGTGCTCACCGAGACCAGGCTCGCAAACGTCAAGGCCACTGACCCGCAGCCGATCGATTGGCCGGGCCTGGTCACGTTCTCGGCGGGCCTCTTCCTGCTCATCTTCGGCCTCATCCGCGGCAACGCGGAAGGCTGGGGGAGCGCCCCAATCGTCGCCTCGCTCGGCGGGGCGGTGCTGCTCCTGCTCGCCTTCCTGGCGATCGAGTCGCGGCGTGAGAGCGCGATGCTCGACCTCTCTTTGTTCCGGAAGCCGTCCTTCACCGGCGTCTCGGTTGTCGCCTTCGCGCTCTCGGCCGGAATGTTCGCGATGTTCCTCTACCTGACCCTCTACATCCAGGGCGTGCTCGGTTACTCGCCGCTCGAGGCCGGCCTGCGCTTCCTGCCCCTGACCGTGCTCTCGTTCATCGTCGCGCCGATCTCCGGGCGCCTGCTCTCCCGCGTCCCGGCGCGGGCGATCATGGGCACCGGCATGATCCTGGTCGGGATCGGGCTGATCCTGATGCACGGGATCGAGGTCGGCGATGACTGGACGACCCTGCTGCTCGGCTCGCTGGTCGCCGGGATCGGGATCGGGATGACCAATCCGGGAATCGCCTCCGTCGCGATCGGCGTCGTCGACGCCGCGCGCGCCGGAATGGCCTCGGGCATCAACAGCACCTTCCGCCAGGTGGGGATCGCGACCGGGACCGCGGCGCTGGGCGCGATCTTCCAGACGCAGGTCAGCTCGAAGCTCGGCGAGCTGCTCCCGCAGGCGCCGCCCGGCTTCTCCGAAGCCGTCTCCTCGGGCGCCGCCGAGAGCGCGCTCTCCTCGCTGCCGCCGCAGCTTCGCGATCAGGCGGCGGCGGCGGCGAACCAGGCCTTCATCAGCGGGCTCAACGAGATCCTCCTGGTCGGAGCGGCGACCGCGATCGTCGGCGGGATCGCCGCCTGGGTGCTGATCCGCGCCCGCGACCTGGTCGGCCAGCCGGCGGCGCCGCCCGCCGATGCGCGGGCCGCGGCGGCGGCCGACGCCGAGCCCGCTCCCGCCGCCTGAGCGCCCGGGCGCGGGGCGAATCCGTCGGGGCGCACCGCTAAAACGGGCGGGTGCTGCACGAGCTTCGAATCGAGAACCTGCTGCTGATCGAGCGGGCCGAGCTGCGGCTCGAACGCGGCCTCAACGCGATCACCGGGGAGACCGGCGCCGGCAAGACGATCCTCGCTCACTCGCTCGACCTGCTGATGGGCGGCCGGGCGCGGCCGCAGATCGTCCGGCCGGGGGCCGACGAGGCGTGGGTCGAAGGCGTCTTCTCGCTCCCCGACGGGGTGCTCGAGGAGCCCGATCTGGTCGAGATCGCGGCGCGGCTGCCCGGTCACGCCGGCGAGATCGTGCTCGGGCGCCGGATCGGCGCCTCCGGGCGCACCAGCGCCTTCATCGGCGGGCGCTCGGCATCGGCGGCGGAGCTGCGGGCGCTAGGGTCGCGGCTGCTCTGCTTCTACGGCCAGCACGAGCATCGCCGGCTGACCCTGGCCTCGGCCCAGCTCGAGATCCTCGACGGGTTCGCCGGCGAGGCGCAGCTCGACCAGCGCGAGAGCTACCGCGGCGCCCACGTCGAGGCCACCGGCCTGGTGCGCGAGCTCGCCGAGCTCACCGAGCGCGAGGGCTCGCGCGAGCGGGACCTCGATCTGATGCGCTTCGAGCTCTCCGAGATCGAGGCCGCGGCGCCTGATCTCGCGGAGGAGGCGGAGTTGAAGGCCGAGGGCGGCGTGCTCCGAAACGCCGAGGGTCTGCGAACCGCGGCCACGCGAGCGCTGGCGGCGGTCAGCGGCGAGGCCGAGGACGGCGGTGGAGCGCGCTCGGCGCTCGGCGAGGCCGATGCCGGGCTGGCCGCGGTCGACGGCGTCGACCCGGAGCTCGACGTCCTCGCCGAGCGGCTGCGCGCTGCCGCGGTCGAGCTCGACGACGCCGCCGGCGGCCTGCGCTCCTATCTCGACCGGATCGAGGCCGAGCCCGGTCGGCTGGAGGCGGTCGAGGAGCGCCTCGACGCCTTCGACCGGCTGAAGCGAAAGCACGGTGGTTCGATCGAGGCGGTGCTAGAGCACGCGCAGCACTGCCAGGCCGAGATCGCGCGGCTCGAGAACGCCGAGGAGGTCGCCGAGGAGCTCAGCGCCCGGATCGCCGAGTCGGAGGCGCTTCGGGCGCGGCTGGCCGAGGAACTGGGCGCAGGGCGGCGACGCGCCGCCGAGCAGCTCGGAGAGCGGGTCGCAGCCGAGCTCGGGGAGCTGGCGATGGAGGGGGCCAGGCTCGAGGTCGTGCTCGAGCCGCACCCGGACGGCTTCGGGCCGAACGGCGCCGAGACGGTCGAGCTGCTGGTCGCAACCAACCCGGGGATGCCTACGTCGCCGCTCAAAGACGCCGCCTCGGGCGGGGAGCTGTCGCGGATCATGCTGGCGCTCAGCGGGCTCGCCAGTGGCGAGGCCGAGCGCACCCTCGTCTTCGACGAGGTCGATGCGGGGATCGGAGGCAACACCGCGCGCGCCGTCGGCGAACGCCTGCGCGGGCTCGCCGAGGGGCGCCAGGTGCTCTGCATCACGCATCTGCCTCAGGTCGCCTCGCTGGCGGCGACGCACTTCAGGATCACAAAGGACGCGGTCGGCGGCGAGGCCAGGGCGACGGTCGAGCGGGTCGCCGGCGACGAGCTGGTCGCCGAGATCGTCCGCATGCTCGGCGGCGAGCATGGCGATGCGACAGCCAGCCGGCACGCAAAGCAGCTCCTGAAGGCGGCTTGAGCGCGCCTAGGCGCGGAGGGAGAGGATCTCGTCGAGGTTGTCGAGCAGCAGCTCGGCGAAGGTCGGATCGAAGTGGGTCCCCCTCTCGCTCCGAATCAGGTCGACGGCTTCCGCGACGGTCATCGCCGGCCGGTAGCTGCGGTCGCTGAGCAGCGCGTCGAAGACGTCGGCGACCGCCACCAGGCGGCCCTCGATCGGGATCTGCTCGCCGCTGAGGCCGTGCGGGTAGCCGCGGCCGTCGAAGTGTTCGTGGTGGGTGAGCGCGATCGTCGCCGCCAGCTTCAGCAGCTCATTGTCGGACTCGGCGAGCAGCTCGTGACCGATGACGGTATGGCGCTCCATCTCCGCGCGCTCGGCGGCGGTCAGCTTGCCAGGCTTTCGCAGCAGCTCCCCCTGGATCCCGATCTTGCCGACGTCGTGCATCAGAGCCGCGGTTTGCAGCAGCTCGACCCGGGCGTTGTCGAGGCCGTACCGCTGGGCGAGCACGGCGGCGATCACGGCCATCCGGCCGACGTGCGCCCCGGTGTTGGGGTCGTGGAGCACGAGCGCTCGGACGAGCCGCTCGACCGTCTCCAGCCGCGAGTCGTGGAGCTCACGGATCGCGGCCCGCTGGGACTCCTCCAGCTCATCGCGCAGACGGTCGGCCTCGGCCTGCGCCGTGATGTCGGGGGACATGCCGCAGACCGCGACCACTCGCCCCTCGTCGTCGAGCAGAGGGAACTTGATCGTCAGCACGGCCCGCTCGCGGCCGCCGATCACGATCGTCTCCTTGCCCTCGTAGCTCGGCGCCCCCTCGAGGATGGCGCGATCGCCGAGTGCCGACTGCTCGACCGAGGGCGCAGGCATGATCGCGGCGGCCGTCTTGCCGATCAAGCCTCCGGGCCGCACGCCTGCGATCCGCTCCGTGGCCCGGTTGGCGATCACGTAGCGGGAGTCGCGGTCCTTGGCGTAGATCGGCATCGGCGCCCGGTCGATGATCGTCTGCAGGTGCTCCTCGAGACGGCGGGTGTGCGCCTCCTGGGCGATCTCGAGCGACCGCCGGGCGAGCGCGTTGATAAGCGTGATCTGGAGGGCGGCTCGACCGAACGGCTTCAGCACATAGCCGTGCACGCCGAGGTCGGGGCCGCGCCTGGCGACCTCGGGATCGTCGAGGTCGGTGACCAGGACGAGCGACGGCCGCGGCTGCTCCGGTGGGAGCTCGTGGGCGAGCTCGAGGCCCGAGCCGTCGGGCATCTCGAGGTCGCAGACGACCGCCTCGAAGGAATTCGCGCTGAGCAGCTCGCGCGCCTTGTTGACGCCCGAAGCGAGGTCGCAGGCGTACTCCGGCTCGAGCATGCGCGCGATCATCGTCCGGATTTCGCGCTCGTGTTCGACGACCAGGATCCGGGCACGGGGAGCGAAGTCCGTATTCGTCGTCAAGGGGTCTTCCAGCATCCGTCTGGATTCGGGGTGAATCAATCGGCCGATCGGCCGATCACCCCCTGGCCGTCCGGGTCAAGTTGCATCGCTTGCGCGCATAATCCCCGCATGGCTCTGCGTAGCCGGGCGCGCGCTCTCCTGCGCGGGCCCGAGATTCACCTGCGCTCCCCCGAGATCGCCCCGATCACGGGACGGGCGCGGCTCGGGCGCAAGACCAAGACCCTGGTCAAACGGCTGCGGCCCGGGGACATCGCCGTGATCGATCATGCCGACCTCGACCGGATCGCCGCCGAGGACCTCGCCTCGAGCGGCGTCGAGGCCGTGGTCAACGTGGCGCCGTCGTCGACCGACCGCTACCCCAACCGCGGCCCGCTGATCCTCGCTCGCGCCGGAGTGGTGCTCGTCGATGCGCCGGCGGCGCCGCTGTTCGAGGAGCTCTCGGACGGCGACGAGCTGAGCGTCCAGGGCGCCGAGGTGCGCTCGAACGGAACCCTTCTCGCGACCGGGCGGGTGATCGACCTCGCCACCGCCACGGCGCAGATCGAGCGCCAGCGCGCCCGCATCAACGAGGCGCTCGCCGCCTTCGCCGTGAACACGATCGAGCACGTCGAGAAGGAGGGCGAGCTGCTCGTCGGCCGGATCGACTTCCCGAAGGTGCGCACGGACTTTCGTGGCCGCCACGCACTGATCGTCGTCCGCGGGACCACCTACCGGCGCGACCTGCGGACCCTGCGCGCATATATCGAGGACACGCATCCGGTCCTCGTCGGCGTCGACGGCGGCGCCGACGCGATCCTCGAGGAGGGCTTCGAGCCCGACATGATCCTCGGCGACATGGACTCGGCCACCGACGCCGTGCTCACCTGCGGTGCCGAGGTCGTGGTCCACGCCTACGCCGACGGCTCGGCCCCCGGTCGCGACCGGCTCGAGGCGCTCGGGCTCGAGCCCGTGGTTGCGCCGGCGATCGGCACCAGCCAGGACGTGGCGATGTTGCTCGCGCACGAGAACGGGGCCGAGCTGATCGTCTCCGTCGGCGCTCACTTCAACCTCACCGAGTTCCTCGACAAGAACCGTGCCGGGATGTCCTCCACCTTCCTCACCCGGCTGCGGATCGGCGAGACGCTGGTCGACGCCAAGGGCGTCAGCCGGCTCTACAACCCGGGCGTCAGCGGCTGGCACATGTGGGCGTTCCTGGCGGTCTCGCTGGTCCTGATCGCGATCGTCGTGATCAGCTCGCCGGCTCTGGGCGAGTTCTTCGACCTCGTCTGGTTGAAGATCAAGGTGGCTCTGAACCTATGAGCCGAAGGCGAATCCCGGTACTGACGGGAAGGCGAATCCCGCTACTGATGGGAAGGCGAATCCCGGTCTGATGGGTTACTCGGGCCGCTACCACGCCGCCTCGCTGGCGGCAGTGTTCCTCGCGCTCGCGGTCGGGATCCTGATCGGCGTCGGCTTCGGCTCCGACATCGTCAACGGCACCGCCGACGAGCTCGAGAACAGCCTCCATACCGACCTCGACGACGCCCGGGCCCAGGTCGACGACCTGCAGGGCGAGCTGGCCAACGAACGAGACCTCAGCGCCGCCCTGACCCCGGCGGTGGTCGAGAGCAGGCTGCGCGGCCGCGAGATCGGGATCGTCGCCTTCGGGGCGCTCGACGATCAGCTCACCGACGGCGTCAAGGCAGCGCTTGAGCCGGCGGGGGCGAAGCTGCAGGAGATCGCAGTCGTTCGGGAGCCGCCGGATGTCGCCGCGGCGACCGAGGTCGTCCGGCGGCCGGGGCGCGACGAGACCCGGGCCGAGGAGCTGGCACGGGCCTCGCGTTTGGCCGGCCGCTCGCTGGTCCGCGGCGGCGCTCGCTTCGCGGAGCTGCGTGCTGCCCTGTTCAGCCGCTACAGCGGCCAGCCCGGTGACCTCGACGGGGTCGTGATCGTCCGCCAACAGCCCGATGGGCTCAGCGATCGCGAAGCGGCCCAGACGGCTGAGGTCGAGGACGGGATGATCGCCGGGATCCAGACCGCGGTTCCGGGTCGCGGAAAGGTGACCGTCGTCGGCGCCGAGCAGACCGCGACCGACCCAAGCTCGATCCAGTTCTTCGCCGACCACGATGTCGCCAGCGTCGACAACGTCGATCAGCTTGCCGGCAAGGTGGCCCTGGTCTACACGCTCGGCGGTGCCGAGGGGGAATTCGGCGTCAAGGAGACCGCCGACGCCCTGCTGCCCGACCTGCTGACGCCTTCGGGCTTCGGCTTCGGGGCCCAGAAACAGCCCTGATGCTCTCCGGCCTGATCGTTTCGGCCCTGGTCGCGGCGGTGGCGCTGGGTCCGTGGTTCGCCGACATGCTGCGCAGCGGCCTCGCGCGCGAGAACTTCGCCGGGCGCCGGGTCGCCTTCCCTGCCGGCGCGGCCCTGGTCGCCTGCTCGCTGATCGCCCTGGCGCCGCTGGCGGTGCTCGACGACCGTGCCGACCTCGACCTGCTCGACCCCGAGCTGAGGCGCTGGATCGTCTACGTGCTCGGGGTGGCGATGCTCGGGCTGCTCGACGACGCCCTCGGGCGCGGCGCGGCCGCCGACACGGCCCGTGGCTGGCGCGGCCACGCTCGAGCGGTCCTCGGCGGCCGCTTCTCCACCGGAGCGATAAAGGCGGTCGGCGCGCTCGCGCTCGCGGCGTATGCGACCTCGGGGCTCGGCCAGCAGGGCCTCGACTACGTCGCCGACCTCGCCCTGCTGCTGTTGGCGACCAACCTCTTCAACCTGCTCGACCTGCGGCCCGGCCGGGTCGAGAAGGTTTTCGTCCTCCTGCTCGCCGGCCTCTGCATCGGCGCGTTGACGGCGGAGCCGCTCGAGCTGCTCGGCATCTTCATCGGGCCGGTGCTGATCGGCGCCGGGTTCACGCTCCGCGAGCGAGCGATGCTCGGCGACACGGGCTCGAACCTGGTCGGCGCCCTGGCGGGGGTGGCGATGCTGGTAACGCTCGACGACACCGGTCGCTGGGTCGCGCTCGCGCTCGTCGGCGCGCTGACGATCTTCGGGGAGTTTCGGTCGATCTCGAAGACGATCGAGTCGGTTCCGCCACTGCGCTGGATAGACTCGCTCGGCAGAGTGAGTCGGGGCGATACAGAGCGATGAAGCCGGGCGAGACGCGCTTCATCTTCGTCACCGGCGGCGTCGTCTCCTCGCTCGGCAAGGGGATCGCGGCTGCTTCGATCGGCCGCCTGCTGGTCAGCCGGGGCTTCCGGGTTCAGCTGCAGAAGTTCGATCCCTACATCAACGTCGACCCGGGGACGATGAGCCCGTTCCAGCACGGCGAGGTCTTCGTCACCGAGGACGGCGCCGAGACCGACCTCGACCTCGGGCACTACGAACGCTTCACGGACCACAACACCTCGCGCGCCTCGAACGTCACCGCGGGCGCCGTCTACAACTCGGTCATCCGCCGCGAGCGCCGCGGCGATTACCTCGGCGCGACCGTCCAGGTGATCCCCCACATCACCGACGAGATCAAGCAGCGGATCCTGATCGTCGCCGAGTCGCAGGCGGTCGACTTCGTGATCACCGAGATCGGCGGCACCGTCGGCGACATCGAGTCGCTGCCCTTCCTGGAGGCGATCCGGCAGCTCTACGCGGAGCTGGGATCGAAGCGGTGCATGTTCCTGCACTTGACGCTGGTCCCCTACATCGGCCACGCCGGCGAGATGAAGACGAAGCCGACCCAGCACTCGGTCAACGAGCTGCGCCGGATCGGGATCCAGCCGCACGCGCTGATCTGCCGCTCCGAGAAGGGTCTCGACCGCGAGCTGCGCAAGAAGATCGCCCTCTTCGCCAGCCTGCCCGAGGAGGCGGTGTTGTCGGCCCGCGACGTCGACAACATCTACAAGGTGCCGCTGGTGATGCGCGCCGAGGGCGCCGACGACCTCGTGCTCGACCACTACGGCATCGACGCCCCGCCACCGGAGCTGGCCGAGTGGGAGGAGCTGATCCGCCGCGCCGACGCCTGCGAAGGGACGACCAGGATCGCTCTGGTCGGCAAGTACGTACAGCTGGCCGACGCCTACAAGTCGGTGATCGAGGCGCTCACCCACGGTGGCTACCACCAGGGCACCAACGTCGAGGTGCAGCTGGTCGACTCGGAGGACTTCGACCCCGATCGGATCGCCGAGTGGGCCGACGGGATCCTGATCCCCGGCGGCTTCGGCGAGCGCGGGATCGAGGGCAAGATCGAGGCCGCCCGGATTGCCCGCGAGCGCGGCATCCCCTACCTCGGCATCTGCCTCGGGATGCAGATCGCGGTCGCCGAGTTCGCCCGTCACGTCGCCGGCATGGAGGGCGCCAACTCGACCGAGTTCGACCCGGAGACGCCCTACCCGGTGGTCGACCTGCTGCCGGAGCAGAAGGAGGTCTCCGACATGGGCGGGACGATGCGCCTCGGCGCCGACCCGGTGAAGCTCCACGAGGGCACACGGGCGCGGGAGATCTTCGGCGAGGCGGTGATCTACAAGCGCCACCGGCACCGATTCGAGGTCAACAACCAGCTTCGCCGCCGGCTCGAGGACGAAGGCCTGGTCTGCGGCGGCACCTCCCCCGACGAGCGTCTGGTCGAGATCATCGAGCTGCCCGAGCATCCGTTCTTCGTCGCCTCACAGTTCCACCCGGAGTTCAACTCGCGCCCGAACCGCCCCGAGCCGCTGTTCCGGGAGTTCGTCGGCGCCGCCGCTGAGCTTGCCGCGGCCCGTGGCGACGGCCCGGCGACCGAGGAGACCGAGGTCGAGGAGACCGCCTCGGCCGACGACGTCCGCGTCCGCCGCGAGGCCTGAGCCATACCCTTCCGCCCGGATGGGCGACGGCGAAGAGGTCATTCGGGAGGTCTGGCGGCGCTGGAATGAGGGCGAGCGCGAGTTTGACGCCGAGGTCATCGACCCGGAGATCCATATCCACTCGGCGCTCACCGGACAGGAATTCCAGGGCGAGGCCGGGCTGATCAAGTGGATCGGCGAGATCGAGGAGCAGTTCGACCAGTGGAGCCTCTCGATCGACGAAATCAACCGCTCCGGGGACCGCTTCGTAGTCCGTGGTTCGGTCCGTGCCCGAGGCCGCCACAGCGGTGTCGACCTCGATCAGGCGATCACCTGGAACGTCGAGTTGCGTGACGGTCGCCTGCTCAGGCTCAACAACGTCATCGGAACCGAGACAGGCGCCGGCCGGGAGGAGCCGTGAGCGACCAGCGGATGCTCGACCGCTTCGTGCGCCTCTGCGAGATCCCGAGCCCGACCGGCTCCGAGCGCGCGGTTGCCGACGACGTGCTCGCCGAGCTGCGGGGGCTGGGCGTCGAGGTGACCGAGGACGGCGTCGCCGGTCCCGCGCGCGCGGGCGCCGGCAACCTGATCGCCCGGATCCCCGGAGCGGGGGAGGGCTGGGTGATGCTCTGTGCCCACCTCGACACCGTCCCGGAGACCGGGGAGATCGAGGTCGAGCTCGCCGACGGCCTCTTTCGCAGCCGCGGCGAGACGATCCTCGGCGCCGACAACAAGGCCGCGGTGGCGGTCTTGGTCGAACTCGCGGCGCGGCACGCAAGCGCACCCGCGGCGGCCGGGCTCGAGCTCGTGTTCACGGTCGCCGAGGAGGATGGGCTGCGCGGGGCGAAGGAGCTCGAGCTCGGTTCGCTGCGCTCCCCCTACGGCTTCGCGCTCGATCACGCGAGCCCGATCGGCGAGGTGATCACGGCGGCGCCGACCTACCAGCGCCTGGTCGCCGAGTTCGAGGGGGTCGAGGCCCACGCCGGGATTCGCCCCGAGGATGGCCACTCGGCGATCGAGGCGGCGGCGGCCGCGATCGGCGCGATGCGGCTCGGTCGCCTCGATCCCGAGACGACCGCGAACGTCGGCGTGATCGAGGGCGGCGTCGCCTCCAACGTCGTCGCCGGGAGCTGCCGGGTCGAGGCCGAGGCGCGCTCCCTCGACGAGGCGAAGGTTGCGGCGGCGTCGGCGTCGATGCTCGACGCCTGCACGTGGGCGGCGACCGAGCGCGGCTGCGACGTCGACGTCGACCTGACCGAGGTCTTCCGCGGCTATCGCCAGGCGTCGAGTTCGGCCGGGGTGAGCTTGGCGCGAAGCGCGCTGGAGCGGGCCGGGATCACCCCACGCGAGATCGCGACGGGCGGCGGCAGCGACGCCAACGCCCTGGTCGCGCGCGGGTTCGAGTGTGTGCTGCTCGCCAACGGGACCGAGGACAACCACACGCCGGCGGAGAGCGTCGCCGCGGCGAGGATCAGCGAGATGCTCGGGGTCTGCGAGGCGATCGCCGAGCTCGCCGGAACGGGCGGGTGAGCCGGCGATGCTGAAGCTGCGCCGCGGCGTCGTCGTCTCGATCGAGCCGCTGACGGTCGAGGTCGGCGGCGAGCACCGGCCGGCGTGGGCCGACATTGCGATGGTCGGCGAGGTCGAGGTCGGCGACGACGTCGTCGTCAATACCCAGGCGCGCGACCTCGGCCTCGGCTCGGGCGGCTTCGACGTCGTTCACGTCAACCTCAGCCGGGGCCTGGTCGCGGGCGAAGCCGAGGGCATCCACGTGATCAAGCTCAACTACACCTCGCTGCAGCACCCCGTCGATCCGGTCGAGATCGACGAACAAGCCGCCTCAACAGCGGCGGGGCTCGGCTACGCCTCGCATGGCTCACCCGACCTCGGGCCGAAGCCGCCGACGGTCGTGATCTCGCTCCACGGCCACCTGGCGCCGATCGCCTGGGCGGCGGCGCAGGCCCGACCCGGGCTGCGGCTCGGGTTCTTACAGGGCGCCGGGGCGGCTCTGCCGGGGTCGCTCTCGCGCGACGTGGCCGAGCTTCGCCGGCGCGAACTGCTCTGCGGCCACGTGACCGCGGGTCCGGCCTACGGCGGCGAGCACGAGGCGATCAGCCTCGTCGGGGGGCTCGACGCCGCCGCCCGCAGGCTTGGCTGGGAGGCGATCGTCGTCGGCCCGGGGCCTGGCATCCTGGGCTCGGCGACCCGGCTCGGGCACGGCGGGATGGCGGCGCTCGACGCGGCCCACGCGGCGCTCGCGCTCGGCCTGCCGACGCTGCTCTGCCCGCGCCTCTCGAGCTCCGACGAGCGCGATCGCCACCGTGGGCTCAGCCACCACACGGCGGCGGTGCTCGAGTTGCTGTTGGCGCCGGTGCGGGTCCCGGTGCCCGAGGCGGAGCTTGAAGGCTGGCCGATGCTGAGCGCGGAGGCTCCCGAAGGCGGCTCGGCGCAGGCGGCGCTCGACGAGCTGATCGGGCTCTGCGGCGGCCGCCACGACCTCGCCGTCGAGGCGATCGACCTTGGGGGCTACTCCGAGAGCGGCCTGCCGGCGCGAACGATGGGACGCTCGATCGGCGAGGACCCGCTCTTCTTCGCCGCACCGCTGGCCGCGGGCCGGGCGTTGGCCGCGGCCCTGGCCGGGTAGGGGACGGCGGTGAAGCGGATTTCGTCGAAGACGGTCTACGAGGGTCGCATCGTCGACGTCCATGTCGACGAGTTCAGCTACGAAGACGGCGCCACCGCCGAGCGCGAGATCGTCGTCCACCCTGGCGCCGTCGCGATCGTCGCCCACGATGATCTCCACGTCCATCTGGTGCGCCAGCCGCGCGAGGCGGTCGACGAGCCCGCGCTGCTCGAGCTGCCGGCCGGCAAGCTCGACGTCGAGGGCGAGTCGGAGCTCGAGTGCGCTCAGCGCGAGCTCGAGGAGGAGGTCGGGATGCGGGCCGGGTCGTGGACTGAGCTGAAGCGCTTCTACACCTCGCCCGGCTTCGCTCGGGAGCGGGTGACGATTCTTCTCGCGACGGAGCTCGAGCGGGTGGCCGACCACATCCCCGATCCGGATGAGCGGATCGAGCTGGTCGAGTGGCCGCTCTCGCGGCTCGACTACGCGATCGACGAGTGCGAGGACTCGAAGACGCTGATCGGGCTGATGCTGCTGCGCGACCTGCGCGTCTCGCGGTAGCGCCGTTGCACCGGCAGGGTAGGCGCCGGTCCGGGAGAACCAGGCGCCATGGCGATCGCCGTTCCCAAATCCGAGGCGCGCAGCGACGCCCACTTCGAGGCCCTGGTCCTGGACTTCCTCGCCTACCTCGAGTTCGAGCGCGGGCTCGCCCGCAACACGCTCGACGCCTATCGCACCGATCTGCTGCAGTTCGGCGTCTTTCTCGCCGCCCGCCGGCGCGAGGCGACCGAGGTCGTGCGCGCCGACGTCGCCGACTTCCTCGCCGACCTGGCAACCGGCGCGCCGGCGGATGCGGAGGGCAACGGCGGCCGCCCGGCGTGCTCGCCGGCGACGATCAGCCGCAAGACCGCCTGCCTGCGCTCCTTCTACCGTCATCTGCGACGTGAGGAGCTGATCGCCGACGACCCGACCGCGACCCTGACCCCGCCGCAGAAGTCGCGCAAGCTGCCCCACGTGCTCACCCAGGGCGAGGTGACGAAGCTGCTCGAGAGCGCTCGCGACGCCGATCCGATCAGCCTTCGCGACCGTGCCCTGCTTGAGGTCATGTACGGGTGTGGGCTGCGGGCTTCGGAGGCGATCGGGCTGGAGATCGGCGACGTCGACCTGCGCCGCGGCTTCGTCCGCCCGCACGGCAAGGGCTCGAAGGAGCGGATCGTGCCGCTCGGCCGCGAGGCCGCCCACGCGATCGAGCGCTACCTGCGCTCCGCCAGACCCGAGCTCGTCGGCGCGCGCATCGAGCGCAAGCTGTTCGTCAACTTCCGCGGCGGCGGGCTCACCCGCCAGGGTCTCTACAAGATCATCCAGCGCCACGCGAAGGCGATCGGCCTGGACGGCAAGATGAGCCCGCACACGCTGCGCCACACCTTCGCCACCCACCTGCTCTCGGGCGGCTGCGACCTGCGCTCCGTACAGGAGATGCTCGGCCATGCGGACGTGGCGACGACGCAGCTCTACACGCACCTCTCGCGGGAGAAGATCAAGGAGGTCTACTTCAAGGCCCACCCGCGGGCGACGGGCTGAGCGGCGCTCAGAGCAGCGATCGCTGGTAGAGGGTCACGCTCCAAGGCTGGCCGAACTTGATTCCGGCCCCATCGAGCGTCCCGACCCGCTCGAACCCGAGCGCCTCGTGCAGGGCCACGCTGGCGGGGTTCGGCTCGGTCACGATGCCGACCGCGAGCCGCAACGGCGACGCGTCGAGCAGCTCGAGCAGGTGCGCGTAGAGGGGCCCGGAAACGCCCTGACCGCGCGCCGGCGGCGCCAGGTAGATCGAGGTCTCGCAGGTGAGGTCGTAGGCGGCGCGCTCACGAAACGGCCCGCTCTTGGCGTAGCCGAGTACCGCGCCGCCGTCGTCGAGGGCGACGACCAGAAAGCGGCCGCGCTCCGGGTCGCAGGCGTCGAGCGACCGTCGCCATGCCTCGAGGTCGGGCGGCTCGAGGTCGAAGGTGGCCGGCGAGCTGGTGACCACATCGGCGTAGATGCCCGCGATCGTTGGCAGGTGTTCGGCGGTCGCCTCGACGATTCGCATGTCAGGCGTAATAGCAGCGATCATGTCCTGATGCCAGAGCTGCCCGAGGTCGAGACCGTGCGCCGACAGCTCGAGCCCGAGATCGTCGGCCGGACGATCGAGGCCGCCGAGGTGCTCGACGAGCGCTGGACGAGGCCGGAGCTGCCGGCGCCGGTGGAGGCGGCGCTCGAGGGGCGGCGGATCGAGGCGATCGGCCGTCGGGGCAAGTACCTCGTGGTCGAGCTCGACAACGGCTCCGCCCTGGTCATGCACCTGCGGATGACCGGCAACCTGCTGATCCGCGAGCCCGGCGCCGACGAAGCCCGTCACCTGCGGGTGCGGATCAGCCTCGACGATGGCTCCGAGCTCTGGTTCACCGACGCGCGGCGCTTCGGCCACGGCGTCGTCCTCGCCGGCGGCGAGCTCGATTCCTACTTCGCGTCGCGGCTCGGCGTCGAACCGCTCGGCGGCGACCTGACGCCGGAAGTGCTGCTCGAGCTCGCCGCCGGCCGCAGAGCGCCGCTGAAGTCGTTTCTGCTCAACCAGGCGGGGGTGGCCGGGATCGGCAACATCTACGCCGACGAGGCCCTCTTTCGCGCCCACCTCCATCCGCTCTCCCCGGCCGGGTCGATGAACCTCGAGCACGCCGAGGAGCTTCGTGACGGGATCGTCGACGCGCTCGAGGCCGGACTCGCCTACGGCGGCTCCTCGATCGACGATTACCGCGACGCCCGGGGCGAGCGCGGATCGATGCAGGACGAGTTCCTGGTCCACACCCGAGAGGGCGAGCCCTGCGTTCGTTGCGGCGAGACGATTCGCAGAATCGTCGTCTCCGGCCGCTCGACCTACTTCTGTCCCGGTTGCCAGACGCGACTGCGGGCCCGGCGGCGGCGAACGAGGAGGCGATGAGCTTGCCGGAGCAACCGCCGGACGGCTTTCTGATCGGCCATTGGACGGACCGGGTCGGCCGGACCGGCTGTACCGCGGTGATCGCACCTCCGGGGGCTCGTGGCGGCGTCGACGTGCGCGGCGGCGGCCCCGGGACCCGGGAGACCGACGTGATCGCGCCGCTCGCCGGGACCACCGACGTCACCGCCGTCTGCCTCAGCGGCGGCAGCGCCTTCGGCCTCGCCGCGGCCGACGGCGTCGTCCGCTGGTGCGAAGAGTCCGGTCGCGGGCACGAGACGCCGGCCGGGCTGGTGCCGATCGTCCCCGCCGCGGTGATCTACGACCTCGCGACCGGCGACCCGGCGGCCAGGCCGGACGCGGCGGCGGGCTACGCAGCCTGCGAGGCGGCCTCTCAGGCGGTCCCCGAGCGCGGCCAGGTCGGCGCCGGCACCGGGGCGGCGGTCGGCAAGATCGCCGGGCGCGAGCGCGGCACGCCGACCGGCGTCGGCTACGCGGCGGCGCGGACCGGGCTCGGCCACCGGGTCGCAGCGCTGGCGGTGGTCAACGCCTTCGGCGACGTGATCGGCGATGACGGCCGGGTGCTCGCCGGCCTGCGGGCACCCGACGCCGACGCCTCGACCGCGGCGACGATCGCGGCGATGACCGAGCTCCCGGACTGGCGCGGGCTGGAGGAGCGCAACACGACCCTGGTCTGCGTGATCACCGATGCGCCACTCGACAAGGCCACCTGCACCCGGACCGCGCGGATGGCGAGCGCCGGGGTGGCGCGCGCCGTCGATCCGGTCTTCTCCGACGTCGACGGAGACGTCGCCTTCTGTATCGCCTCCGGCCCTCCGCCGGGCGCCGATCCCGATGCCAACCGCTTCATCGCCCTCTCGGTCGGCACCCTGGCGGCAACATTGACCGCGGCGGCGATCCGCGACTCGGCCGCGGCGTAGGCTCTCGCCGATGGCGATCGGCGAGTTCCTCTTGCGGCGATTCGAGCAGCCGGACGAGGTGCGCGAGTTCCCGCTCGGGCGCTTCGAGCTGATCGAAGTCGGCGGGATGACGCTCGGCCGGGCGACCTACGAGCCGGGCTGGAAGTGGAGCGAGCATGTCGGCGCGTCGCCCGACGAGCGCTGCCAGGTCGAGCACCTGGGGATCGTGATCTCGGGACGCGCCGCCGTCTCGGGGCCCGACTACGAGGCCGTGATGGGCCCCGGCGACGTGTTCGCGGTGCCGCCGGACCACGACAGCTGGGTGGTCGGCGACGAGCCCTACGTCTCGCTGCATTTTCTCGGCGCCGACACCTACGCGTCATAGCCCGGGCGGGCGGTTGACGTCCGCCTTGTCGGGCAGGCTTGCTGGCGATGCCGGGGAAGTTCAAGACCGAGGCGATCGTGCTGCGCAGCATCCGCTACGGCGAGGCCGACCGGATCCTGCACCTCTACAGCGCTTCGCGGGGACGGATCGGCGCGATCGCCAAGGGCGTGCGCAAGCCGCGCTCGCGTTTCGGCGGCCGCCTGGAGCCGTTCTTTCGCCTCGACCTGGTCCTGCACGAGGGCCGGGGAGATCTGCTGACCGTGACCGGGGCGAACACCGTCGCGGCGCATCCGAATCTGCGCGATGACGGCCCGGCGCTGGGCGCCGCGGCGCGCGCCTGCGATGCGGTCCTGCGTCTCTGCGACACCGAGGAGGCCAACCCGGCCGCCTACAACCTGCTCTGCCGCTATCTCACGATCCTCGACGGCTCCGAGTCGCTCGACGGCGTCGGCAGCGCCGACGGGGCCGCCGGCCTCTCGACCGCGCTCGCCTTCCGGCTCAAGCTCGCGCTGGCGACCGGGTTCGCCCCCGAGCTCGGATCCTGCGCGCGCTGCGGCGAAGCCGATGAGCTGGTCGGCTTCTCGGGCGCCGCCGGGGGAGTCGTCTGCGGCGCCTGCGAGCGGGGAGGGTTTCCGCTCTCGGGAGAGGCGCACGGGTTCATGGTCGAGGCCCTCGGGCGTCCGCTCGCCCAGACACCGGACGCCGGCGAACGCGCCCTGCGGCAGGCCGAGCGGGCGGTCACCGAGACGCTGGAGCATCACGCCCACGTCCAGCTCCGCGCCGCGGCCTGAACGTCAGACGCGGCGGCGGCGGACGCCGATACGGGGGCTGAAGCGCCCTGCGTCACCGCCCAGCGGGCGGGCCAGGTGCGTGGTGAGCTTGGCGAGGCTGTCGTCAGCCATGTCGCCGGCGGACGCGGCTTCGGCCCGCTCCGTTGCCGCCCGCGCGGCGGCTTCGACCAGGTCGGTCGCCGAGCTCTCGCCGTCCCATTCGGCGACTCCGAGCGAGACGTCCAGTTGGGCCGAGGTCGCATCGGCGACCGCCAAGCGCACCAACCTGCGGAACCGCTCGGCGGCGCTCCTGGGCCCGCTGCCGCCCGCCTCCGGCATCACGACGATGAACTCGTCGGCGCCGAAGCGGCCGACGGCGTCGTAGAGCCGGGACGCCTGGCGCAGGGCCTGGCCGGCAACTGCCCGCACCCGGTCGCTCTCGATCTGGCCGCCGGTGGCCGTGACCTGGTCCAGGCCCTCGATCTCGAGCAGGCAGCAGGAAAGCCGGTGAGCCCGTCGCCGGGAACGCTCGACTTCGCCCTCCAGGAGCTCGATCGCCCCCTCGTGGCTGAGGCAGCCGGTGAGCGCGTCGATCGGCGCCGAGCCGAGCACGGTCGCGAAATTGGGCTCCGTGGTCAAGCACAGAGCGGCGAGGTGGGCATAGGAGTCCGCGGCCCAGATCAGGTCGGTCTCGGTCAGAGTCGAGGGTGGCTCGAAGGCGGCGTGGAGCGCGCCCAGGACCCGCTCGTCCGATCTGAATGCGGCGGCCACGGCGCTGTGCCCTTGCCGGTCGCCGTCGACCGCCGACTGAAGCAGCGGACCGTCGGCTTCGAACGCACGCTCGATCAGCTCGGCGCGGTCAACGCCGCGGTCGGCGGCGTGTCGGCGATCCCTCGTCCAGCTCGCCGCGACGTGGGTATCTCCCCGTGGCTCGCGGACGAAGAGCGTCGCGGCGCTTGCTCCGACGGCGCCGGCGAAGCACTGCAACAGGACAGCGTAGGAACGCCCCCGCACTCCCCTTTGCATATTCGCGCGTACGTCCTCTGGGGGCAGCTCGGGTGAAACCATCTGCCGTGCCTTTCCGCGGCAACTCGAATACGTCTTCAGGTCGGAACCTCGGCCCATGACGCTGGACCTCCGTATGCCCTGAAAAGCACGACTCGCAACAAGTGGGACCGCGAAATGCAATCCGATTGGTCGCGTATTGACCAGAGTAACACCCGGAACAAGGGAGCCCAAGGAACTGCACCTGAACCTGCACCTGGCCGGGCCCGGAGGCGGCGATCCGGGAGGATCGTCTGATCGAGACCGAGTCCGAACAACGAGCTGAGCGCGCCGACCTGCTCGAGCTGCTCGGCGGCCCGCAGGGGATCGCGGACTCGAGCCTGCCGGCGCTCGCCTTCGTGATCACGTACACGGCCAGCGGCAACGAGCTCTCGCTCGCAGCCTGGGTCGCGGTCGCCGTCGGGGCGCTGATGACGGTGGTCCGGCTGGCGCGCCGCGAGACCTTGCAGTTCGCCCTCGCCGGCTTCGCCGGGGTGGCGCTGTCGGCGTTCGTCGCCGATCGTACGGGCCGGGCCGAGGACTTCTTCCTCCCGGGCCTGTTGCTGAACGCCGGCTACGCGGCGGCCTATCTGGTCTCGATCCTGGTCCGCTGGCCGCTCTTGGGGATCATCGTCGCGCCGCTGCTCGGCGAGGGCAAGACGTGGCGCAAGGACCCCGAGCGGCTGCGGCTATACACCCGGGCGAGCTGGATCTGGGTCGGGGTCTTCGCCATCCGCCTCGCGGTGCAGCTGCCTCTCTACCTCGCCGGCGCGCTGCTGGCGCTGGGGATCGCGAAGACGGCGATGGGCCTGCCGATCTTCCTGGTCGCGATCTGGCTCTCCTACCTGGTGCTCAATCCTTCGGACGGTAGGCGCGCTCCATCACCCGGAGCTTGACCGCGCGCGGGCCGACGGCCGCCCGCATCATCCAGCGCATCAGCGTGCCGGGGACGAACGAGCGGGCACCGCGGTCGTAGGCGGCGAGCGACTCGCGAACGACCTGCTCGGGGCCGATTTTGCCCGGCACAGACTGGGTGTCGTCGAACCCGGCAACACGCTGCCACTCCGTCGGCACCGGGCCAGGGTTCACCGACATGCAGCGCACGCCGGTGCCCCGGAGCTCGGCGTGCAGAGCGTCGGTGAAGTTGAGCGCGAACGCCTTGCTGGCGGCGTAGACCGCCTCGTAGGGGAGCGGCTGCATGCCGGCGGTCGAGGCGACGACGATGACGCCGCCGCGCCCGCGTTCGACCATCGCCGGCAGGAAGGCGCGGGTGAGCACGACAACCGCCTCGCAGTTGACCCGGACCATCTCGGCGTCGCGTCCCTCCGCCCCGGCGAGGAAGCGTCCGTGGCCGCCGAAGCCGGCGTTGTTGACGAGCAGCTCGACCGCGACCCCGAGCTCGGCGACCCGGCCTGGCAGCGAGGCCGCGTCGGCGCCGAGGTCGCAGCCGATAACCCGGGCCTCCGTCGGAAGCTCCGCCGCCAGGGCCTCGAGGCGGTCGGTGCGGCGGGCGACCAGGACCAGATCGTGGCCGCGCTCGGCGAGCTGACGGGCGAACTGCTCGCCGATTCCCGAGGACGCTCCGGTGACCAACGCGGTTCCGCTCATCACGGTCAGCCTATTCTTGCTCGGACTTGTCCGACGCCGGTTCTCAGCCACCAGCCGCCGTCCCGCTCGAGCAGCGGGTGCGTGCGTGGGAGCGCGACTACCTCTGGGAGCCGGCGACGCCGTCCTATCCCGCCGCCCGCCGCGAGCCGGAGCCCGACAGCCCGGTGCGGACGCCGTTTCAGCGCGATCGCGACCGGATCGCCCACTCGAAGGCCTTCCGGCGACTGAAGCACAAGACGCAGGTGTTCATCGCGCCCGAGGGCGACCACTACCGAACCCGGCTCACGCACACGCTGGAGACCTGCTTCATCGCCCGCACGGTGGCCAGGGCCCTGGGGTTGAACGAGGACCTGACCGAGGCGATCGGGCTCGGCCATGACCTCGGCCACCCGCCGTTCGGTCACATCGGCGAGGAGGCGCTCGACCAGACGCTGCGCGAGCGCGGCGCCGAGGGCTTCAAGCACAACGTCCATTCGCTGCGGGTCGTCGACGTGCTCGAGCGCGACGGCCACGGGCTGAACCTGACCGAGCCGGTGCGCGACGGGATCCTCAACCACACGGGTTCGAGCAAGCCGGCGACGCTGGAGGGGCGGATCGTGCGCCTCGTCGACCGTGTCGCCTACATCAACCACGACATCGACGACGCCGTGCGCGCGGGGATCCTCGCCGAAGCGGACCTGCCGGCGAAGCAGATCGAGCTCCTGGGGCCGACCGGGGCGGCGCGGATCGACACCCTCGTTCGTGACATCGTCGAGACCTCGCGGACCGAAGGAGACGTCGCCCAATCGGACGAGGTCGGGGGTGCGATGCTGAGGTTGCGGAAGTTCATGTTCGACGAGGTGTATCTGGGGCCGGAGGCGCGTAGCGAGCACGACCGCGTGCACCGAACGCTGAGCGGTCTGTTCGACCACTACCTCGATGGCGCCCCGGCCGAGGGGGAAGAGCTGCAGCGGGTCACCGACTACATCGCAGGGATGACCGACCGGTTCGCAATCGCCACCTTCCGCCGCGTGGCCCTGCCCGAGGAGTCGAAGCTGTGAGGCGGCGGCCGACAGGCCGGCGCCGAGCCGCGCCGCCGTTGAGGCGCCTGCTGTGAGCCTGTTCACGACGGCCAGCGTCGAGCGGGTCAAGGAGGCCTCCGACATCGTCGAGGTGATCTCGGCGCACACCGACCTGCGGCGGTCCGGGGTCCGCTACACCGGCCTCTGCCCGTTTCACGACGAGCGCTCGCCGTCGTTCTCGGTCGACCCGGCGGAGAAGCTCTACCACTGCTTCGGCTGTGGGGTCGGCGGCGACGTGATCAAGTTCGTCGAGGAGAAGGAGGGGCTCGCCTTCCCCGACGCGGTCGAGGCCCTGGCGGATCGCTACGGGGTCGAGCTCGAGCGCGAGTCCGAGGACCCGCGGGCCGAGGAGCTGCGGCGAAAGCGGGCCCGCCTGACCGAGCTGCTCGAGCGCACCGCGGGCTTCTACGCGAGCTTCCTGCGCGACGCGCCGCAGGCGGCGAAGGCGCGCGAGTACCTCAGCGGCCGGGGTCTCTCGGCCGAGGTCCTGGAGCAGTTCGGAGTCGGCTGCGCGCCCGGGACCTGGGACACGGTGTTGGTGCGCGGCCAACAGGCCGGATACTCGGTCGAGGAGATCGAGGCGGCCGGCCTCGTGCAGAAGAGCCAGAAGGGCCGCGGCCACTACGACCGGTTCCGCTCGCGGATCGTGTTCCCGATCCGCGACGCCCGCGGACGCGTGCAGGGATTCGGGGCGCGGGCGCTGCTGCCGGACCAGAAGCCGAAGTACGTCAACTCGCCGGAGGGTGAGCTCTACTCGAAGCGCCGCACCCTCTACGGGATCGAGCGCGCGCGGCCGCAGATCGTCAAGAGCGGGCACGCGCTCGTGGTCGAGGGCTACACCGACGTGATCGCCTGCCACCAGGCGGGGATCGCCGACGCGGTCGCGATCATGGGCACGGCGATCACGCCCGAGCAGGTGAAGCTGCTGTCGGCGTACGCGGAGGAGGCGGTGCTGGCCCTGGATGCCGACCGGGCCGGGCGCGAGGCGATGCTGCGGGCACAGACGGTGGGCGGCAAGCGCCTGCGCCTGCGGGTGGCGCGGATGCCGGAGGGCAAGGACCCGGCCGACCTGCTGGCGGCGGGCGACGGGGCGAGCGCGACCGCATTTCGCGAGGCGATCGAGAAGGCGGAGGACCTGCCGGTGTTCCACGTCCATACGCTGCTCGACGATGGCGACCTGAGCTCGCCGCCGGGGCGCGACCGGGCGCTCGACGAGGTGGTGGCGGTGATCGCGGCGATGCCCGACTCGATCACGCGCGAGGAATTGATGCGAGAGGTGGCCGACCGGCTCGGCGCCGACCCGGGGCTGGTGGCGCGACGGACGGCGGCCGCGGGGCGGGGTGGGGGAGGCGGGCGGCCGCAGGCGCCCGCGGAACCGGCGGCCGAACGCGGCGAGGCCGCGCGGCCCGCGGCGGCGCGCCCGTTGAGCGCCCGCGAGGGCCGCGAGCTCGGACTGCTCGGCATGTGCGTGCGGCTGCCGGCCGAGGGCAGCGCGGTGCTCGAGCGGCTCACCGATGAGCACTTCTCGTCGCCGATCGCGGCCAGGGCCCGCGCCTGGCTTCGCGATCACCTCGAGGAGCCGATGACCGGGCTACCGCGCTCGGACGAGGACCTGGTCGCCTACGTGACCCAGGTGGTGATGCGCTCCGAGCGCGAGCCGGCGAGCTCCGAGGCGATGGAGCTCAGCTTCCTCGAGCTCGAGCGGGCGAAGGTGGACGACGAGATCGCCGCCGCGGAGACCAACGGCGCCCCTCCGGTCGACCTCCAGCGCCGCCGCGCCGAGCTCACCGAACGGATCGCCCGCACGCAGAGCTAGCACGAACGCACGTTCGCCTTTTCTGTCCGGGGCGTACCGGAGAATCCGCATGTGGACCGGGACCTTCTGGAGGGCTGGCTGGAGCAGGGCCTCTCGCTGAACGAGATCTCGGCGCTGACCGATCGTGATCCATCGACGGTCGGCTACTGGGTCGCCAAGTACGGCCTGATCGCCAACGGGAAGGCGAAGTACGCGCCTCGCGGCGCGCTCACGCGCGACCAGCTCGAGCCGCTGGTCGAGCGCGGCGCGACGGTGCGAGAGATGGCGCAAGAGCTGGACCGAAGCCCATCGACGATCCGGCACTGGCTTTCCAAGCACGGACTGAAGCTCACTCGCCACCACCGCAATCGCGACCGCGCTCTTGAGGCGTTGGAGGCGGGCCGAACGCGGTTCACGAGCACCTGCCGATATCACGGCGAGACCGAGTTCTTGGTGTTTCGCAGCGGCCGCCACCGGTGCGCTCGGTGCAACACGGAGGCTGTGGTGCGGCGGCGCCGTCGCGTCAAGCAGACGCTGGTCGACGAAGCCGGCGGCCGGTGCGTGCGATGCGGGTTCGATGAGCACCCGGCGGCGCTGCAGTTCCACCATCTGGATCCGAGTGAGAAGGAGTTCAGCGCAGCCGCAAGGGCGTGACCCGGTCGCTCGCAGAGGCGCGGGCAGAGGCTGAGAAATGCGTCTTGCTGTGCGCGAGTTGCCATGCCATGGTCGAGGCCGGAGCGGTGGACCTTGTCCTAGACTGAGTCGACAGCGATCCACCCGCCTAGCGTGAGTGGCATAACGCGATCCGGGGTGGCGAAATTGGCAGCCGCGGCAGACTGTTAATCTGTTGCCCGAAAGGGCGTGTGGGTTCGAGTCCCACCCCCGGAGCTTCAAAAAGGCCAGCACAGCGGGCCTTTTCTGTCAGTTTGCGGCTAGGCGCTCGACGAGTTTCGCGCCTCGCTCGGCCCCGTCGTGCGTCGCCGCCCAGGCGGCGATCTCAGCCGCGCGACGCGCCAGCCCTGGGTCGCCGAGAGCCTGGCGCACCGCCACCCGCAGAGAGGCAGCACCCATCAACCGCCACGGCAGCATCAGGCCGGCGCCGGCCCACGCCACGCGCGCCCCGTTCTCGGCCATGTCGCCGACCGCGGGGCAGCAGATCACCGGCGCTCCAGCGCCCAAAGCCCGCGCCACGGTCCCGTGGCCGCCGTGGCAGATGACAAGATCGGCCGCCGCCATCGCCTGCGTATAGCTGAGCCAATCGACGACGACCGCGTTCGCCGGGGCGGGCGGCAGCGGCTCGGCCGGCAGGTGGCGGTTGGTCGTCGCCAGCACCCGCACCGGCTCGTCGGCGAGCGCCTCGAGCGCCGCCCGCACCAATCTGCACTCCGGGTCCTGGGCCGTCGAGGGCGCGACCAGCACCAGCGGCTCGTCTCCCGGCGGCAGCTCGACGTCGGGGTAGGTGAGCTCGAACTGCATCGGCCCGGTGACCTGCACGTATGGCGGCCAGCGGCGTGGATACTCGAGCTGGGGGAAGGTCGCGACCAGCGCCAGCTGCTCCGAGATCCCGCCGTGGAGGCGTTCCGTCGGCGCCAGCCCGACGGCCGCCCTCGACTCGTTGAACTCCTCGCGTCCCTGTTTCAGGCCGCCGACCAGCACGGGGAGCGCTCCGCGCCACAGCGCCCGCCCGACCGGCGTTCGCGCCGGCAGCGCGCCGACGGCGAAGAACGGCAGCCCCTCCTCGTGGACCGGGTAGACGTGGGGGATCAAGGTCGCTCGCCGCAGGCCCGCCCGCTCGGCCGCCAGCGCCGGCGCCACCGTGAGGATGTCGCTGACGACGACGTCGAAGCGCTCGGCTTCCAGCATCGGCAAAAGCGCCAGCGCGGCATCGGCCGCCGAGGCGCCCTCGTCGGCGCCCGGCGGCGGCGGGGGGAAGGTCTTGTACTCCTCGGCCGCCGTGAAGGCGAGCCCGGCGTCCTCGACCGCCTCGCGCCAGCGCTCCCAGGTCTCGACCAGGACCTCGTTGCCGCGCCCCGCCAGCGCTCGCGCCAGCGCAATCGCCGGGAACGCGTGCCCCGGATCGCCGAATGCGGCGACCAGAAAGCGCTTGCCGCTCACCGTCGCGTCGCCCCCGCCGGCTGCCTGCAAGATTCTGTTCCCGCCTCGGCGGACGATTTGACCAGCAGCTCCATCTCACCCACCATTGTCGAAGATGAGCCGCAGCTCCCGTGACCCGGTGCGCCGCCTGCGCAACACAGTCGAGCGCCTCCCTCGGCATACGAAGGAGGCGATGCTGCGCGGAATCGACGGCAACCGGATCATCGTCGGCGCCTACGTCGACCCCGCCTCCGGCGGCGTCTGCCCGATGCTCGCCGCGCATCGCAACGGGGGCCGAACCGACCTCGCCGCCTTCGCCCGCGCCTGGGACGAGTACACGAACCCGCGCCGTCCCCGCCGTGCCACCCGCCGGGAGGTGAGCAGGCTGCGCGCCCTGCTCGAGCAGAGCCTCGACCTCGACACCTCGCTCGACCACGTCTCGATCGCGGAGCTCGCCGCGCAGATCCGCGCCGAGCGCCGCCAGCGCGCCGGCCACGTCGAGCTTCCGGGCATGCCTGAGGTCGTCCCGCCCGAGCCCGCCGACGCCCCGATCCGCGTCCGGCGCCGGGCGTCGAAGAGCGACCTGCTCGCGGCGACCGAGCGCGAGCTCACCCGCCCCTAGGCGCCGCGGCGGCTACAGCCCCTCGCCGGGGCGCGTGAACACGATCTCCGGCACCAGGCAGGCCGGCGACGTGCGCAGCAGAAAGCGCACCGCCTCGGCGATGTCCTCCGGGCGGATCATCTCCTCGGCGGGGACCTGGCCCTTGACGAACTCGGTCATCGGCGTGTCGACGAACCCCGGGCAGAGGGCGGTTACCTGGATGCCGTCGTTCTGGTGCTCGTGCTGAGTCGCCTGGCTGAAGCCGACGACCCCGGCCTTGGTCGCCGAGTAGACCGAGAGCCAGCCGGTGCCCTTCTTGCCCGCGATCGACGCGGTGTTCGCGATCAGCGCCTTGCCGTGCTCGGCACCTGCCTGCTTCAGCATCGGCAGCGCCTCGCGGGTGGCGATGATCACCCCGCGCAGGTTGGTGCCGATCTGGATGTCGAGCTTCTTCGCCGTGATCTCGTCCATCGCCTCGCCGATCCCGACGCCGGCGTTGTTGACGAGCACGTCGAGGCGCCCGAAGCGCTCGCGGTGCGAGTCGACCAGGGCGACGATCTGCTCTTCGTCGGTCATCATCGCCGGCACCGAATGCACGTCGAGGCCGTCGGATCGCAGTCCCTCGGCCGCCCCTTCGAGCTTCTCGGGCCGCCGGGCCGACACCGTCACCCCGTAGCCGTCCTCGCCCAGGGCGCGAGCGATCGCCAGACCGATCCCGCTCGAACCCCCTGTGATCAGCGCCGCACGTTCCGCCACCTGGTCC
>DATBPT010000187.1:0-12812 GCA_036561205.1 Solirubrobacterales bacterium | reverse complement strand
CGGATCATCGCCGCGCTGATCTCCGAGGGCCGGGTGCGCCGCGCCTACCTCGGGATCGCCGGCGGACCGGCGCCGCTGCCGCCGCGCGCCCGCGCCGCCGCCGCGGCCGAGCGCGGGGTGGAGGTGGTCGAGATCGTCGACGGCAGCCCCGCCAAGGAGGCCGGGCTGCGGGTCGGCGACGTGATCTTCGAGCTCGACGGCGACCCGATCGAGTCCGCCACCGACCTGCAGCGGCTGATGGTCGCCGAGCGGATCGGCGCGACCGCGAAGGCGCGAGTGGTCCGCGACGGCTCGGTGCTCGAGCTCCGGGTCGTGCCCGCCGAGCTCGAGATCTGATTCCTCCGTCCGAGCGGTATGCGAACATGTGTTCGTGCGCTGGGACAACCTCGAGAAGGGAGCGAGCACGCAGGGCCTGCTGCCGGGGATGGGCGAGTCTGTGGTTCGCACCTTCGACGCTCCAGAGGCGCTCGGCATCCGCTTTCACGAGGTGCAGGCGCGCTCGGCGCTCAATCACGTGCCGAAGCAGTCGAGGATGCCGTTCCGCTGGACGATCAACCCGTTCCGCGGCTGCACCCACGCGTGCTCGTTAACAAGGCGTACTGCTTCGCGCGCCCGACCCACACCTACCTGAACTTCAACGCCCGCGAGGACTTCGAGCGCGAGATCGTGGTCAAGGTCAACGCGCCCGAGCTCGTCCGCGCCGAGCTGCGCCGGCCTTCATGGAAGGGCGAGCACGTCGCCCTCGGCACCAACACCGATCCCTACCAGTGGGTCGAGGGGCGCTACCGGCTGATGGAGGGGATCTGGGAGGCGATGCGCGACTTCGCCAACCCGTGCTCGGTGTTGACCAAGTCGCCGCTCCTGCTCCGCGACATCGGGTTGATGAAGCAGCTCTGCGAGCGGACCGAGTTCGTCGCCAACCTCTCGATCCCGACCCTGGAGGAGAAGGCCTGGCGGGCGACCGAGCCGCACACCCCGCACCCGCGCAAACGGATCGAGGCCGTCGCCGAGCTCGTCCGCGCCGGGATCCCGACCGGGGTCCTGATCGCGCCCCTGATCCCCGGCGTCAACGACGCGCCCGGGCAGGTCGAGGAGCTGGTCGAGGCGGTCGGCGAGGCCGGCGCCGAGAGCATCGGCGGGGTCGGCCTGCACCTGCGCGGCGAGGTGCGCGAGATCTGGTTCGACTGGCTGCGCCAGTACCGCCCCGACCTGGTCGAGCGCTACGAGCGGCTCTACCGCCGCGGCGCCTACATGGCGGTCGACGAGCGCGAGCGACTCGCGGCGCGCGCTCGCGGGGGATCGAAGCCGCGTCGCTTTCGCGCCCAGGCTGGGCGGGAACGCGGCGGCGCCGCGAAGACCCCGCTACGGCAGGCGACGCTGTTCTGACCATCCGCCGATGAGTTCGCCGGCCTGCTCGCGTCTACCCTGAGAGCGAGATGGCCGAAGCGGCCCCGAAAACTCAAAGCGCGATCGAGCTCCGCAACGTCGTCAAGACGTTCGGGCCGATCACCGCCGTCGACCACCTCGACCTCGACGTCCCGGCGGGGATCTGCCTCGGCCTCCTGGGGCCGAACGGGGCCGGCAAGTCGACGACGATGCGCCTGCTCACGGGCCAGGCGATCGCCGACTCCGGCGAGCTGCGGGTGCTCGAGTTCGAGCTGCCGCGCCAGGCGAAGGCCGCCCGGGCGGTGATGGGCGTCGTGCCCCAGCTCGACAACCTCGACGTCGACGTCACGGTCGAGGACAACCTCGCCGTGTTCGCCCGGCTCTACCGGGTCAGGGACGTCTGGGCCGCGGTCGACCGGGCGCTCGACCTGGCTCGCCTGCGCGAACGGCGCAAGGACGCCGTCGACGAGCTCTCCGGCGGCATGCGCCGCCGGCTGCTGCTCGCCCGCGGGCTCGTGCACGAGCCGCGGCTGGTCCTGCTCGATGAGCCGACCGTCGGCCTCGACCCGCAGATCCGCACGCAGATGTGGTCGCTGATCGATGGCCTGCGCTCGCGCGGGGCGACGATCCTGATGTCGACCCACTACATCGAGGAGGCCGAGCGGCTCGCCGACGAGGTCGCGGTGATGGCGCACGGCAAGGTGGTTGCGCGCGGCAAACCCTCCGAGCTGATCGTCGAGCACGCCGGCCGCGAGACGGCCGAGGTGTACGGGCCGCCCGACCGGCTCGCCGAGGTGCGCGCCGTCGCCGAGTCCGAGGGCCTTCGGGTGCGGCCCGCCGGCCCCGCGATCGCGATCGTCGGCGCCGAGCGCAGCACCAACGGCACCGTGCCCGAGGACGCGATCCGCCGCGCCGCCTCGCTTGAGGACGTCTTCGTCCTGCTCACCGGGGAGGAGGCCGAATGAGCGGGTCGGCGACCCGGATTCGGCGGCTCGACCCGGCCGCGATCGGCGGCGTGATGAGCCGCGAGGTGGCGAACTTCCGCACCTTCTGGAAGGCGACCACGTTCTCGAGCGTGCTCGAGCCGACCATCTACCTGCTCGCCTTCGGCCTCGGCCTCGGCTCGACGATCGTCACCAACGTCGACGGGCTCGACTACGTCGAGTTCGTCGGCACCGGCATGGTCGCCACCGCGGTGATCTTCGCCAGCGCCCTGCCGGCGATGTTCGGCACCTTCGTCAAGCACCGCTTCCAGCGCACCTACGACGCGATCCTCGCGGCCCCGGTCGACGTCGAGGAGTTGGTCACGGCGGAGGCGCTGTGGATCGCCCTGCGCTCCGGCTTCTACGGCTGCTTTCCACTGCTCGTCTCCTTCTTCTTCGGCCTCGAGCCGACCTGGGCGATGCTGCTGGTGCCGTTCTTCTGCTTCATCACCGCCTACGGCTTCGCCTCCTTCGGGATCGCCGTCGCCGGCACGGTGGCGAAGATCGACCAGTTCAACTACGTGACCACGCTCGTGATCACGCCCCTGTTCCTGGTTGCGGGGACCTTCTTCCCGATCAACCAGCTTCCCGAGGGCTTTCAGGTCCTGGCGCAGTTCAACCCGCTCTATCAACTGGTCGAGCTCGTCCGCGGCGCCGCCTTCGGCTTCGAAGCGGTCGACATCCTCCGGGTCGGGGCGCTGATCGTCTTCTCGCTCGCGATGTGGCGGCTCGGCGTCCGCCAGATGACCCGGCGCCTGGTCGACTGACCATCGCGGCGGCTCAGGTTGCCTGCACCCCGGCGGCGACGAGGGCTTCCCCCGGGCTGGCGTACATCTGCATCCGGATCGCCTGTCCGTCGTGCATTGTCCACACCTGGCCCAGGTGCATCTCGACCGCACCACCCGTTGCCTTCGAGCGCCCCCGTTGGCGAGCGATGATTACGACCTGGTCGCCGGCATCGATGCAGTCCTCGACCTCGAACTCGTAGTCATCCCAGACCTCCTGCCATTCGGCGTTGAACCGTCTGAAGCCCTCGATCCCGGGATAGGTCTGGTTTTCGGGCCAGCCGCGGAATGTCGACATGTCCCAGACGAAATCGGCGTGGGGGGTGCCGAGGAATTCGCCGGTGTTCGCCCAGTGCTCGAAGCCGCGCCTGACGATCTCGACGTTCTCTTGGGACATCGCCCGCGAGTATCCCCTAGCTCGAGGCGGTCGCCGGGATCGCAGCGGCGACCGTGCGCAGCGAGAGCGCGACCCCGATCGTCGACAGCGCGCAGGCGGCGGCGAGCACGAACGCCGCCTCGTAGCCGCCGATCGCCGCCGCGGCGCCGACGATCGGACTGCCGATGCCCATGCCGAGGTCGAAGAAGGCGGTGAAGGTGCCCATGGCAACCCCGCGGCGGTCCTCGGGGACACGATTTACCACCAGCAGGGCCAGCGACGGGAACAGCAGCGAGAACCCGGAGCCCATGGCGACGGCGCCGATCACGGCGACGGGCATCGACTCGGCGGCGGCGATCACCAGCAGGCCGGTGGCCTCGATCAGCGCGGCACCGATGATGCATGGGATCGAGCCGAAGCGGTCCGGCAGCCCGCCGCCGATCACCCGCATGCCGACGACGCTGGCGGCGAAGGCCGTGAACACGGTCGCACCGTGGCCGACGCCGCGCTCGTCCAGGTGCAGGACGAGGAAGGCCGCCATCGCCGCGTAGCCGACGATCGCGAGCGAGAGCCCGAGGCCGGGGCGCAGGGCCTCGCGTGAGATCCACTGGCGTCCCGCCTGGGTGGCGCCCGGGCTGGGGACGAAGTTCTCGGGGATGCGCAGGGCGAGGCAGGCGCCGGCGAGGGGTGCGGCCGCGGCGAACAGCCAGACCATCTCGAAGCTGGTGCCCTGAAGGATCAGCTCGCCGATCGGCGGCCCGAGGGCGAGGCCGCCCCAAATCGCGAGTCCGTAGAGGCCGATGATCCGCCCCCGGCGCCCGGGCGGGGTCATGTCGACGACCCAGGCGGAGCCGGCGGTGTAGACGGCGCCCTCGCCGGCGCCGAGGAAGAGGCGGGCGACGATCAGCCCCGGGACCCCGGCGGGGATGAAGTAGAGGAGGCCGGCGACCGCGGTCGAGAGGGAGCCGAGGATGACGACCAGCTTGCGCCCACGCTGGTCGGCGAGCCGCCCGGCGAGCGGCCGGCAGGCGAGGCCGGTGATCGCGAAGGCCCCGGTGACGATGCCGACGTCGAAGACGCTGCCGCCGATCGGGCCCTTGACGTAGCGAGGCAGCACCGGCAGCGTCGCCCCGACCGCCAGCAGGCCGAGGCCGGTGACGACGAAGATCCCGGCGAAGGCCGTCCGCGGCCCGCCGAGCCGCTCGCTGAGGAAAGACATCCCCGAATAGATACCGTGCCATCTGCCGGAGCCGCGAGCGAAAGGAGTAGCGATGGACGCCGAGACACCGGGGGCGAGGCTGGAGGACGAGCTCGGCGAGCTGCTCGACCAGGAGATCTTCGAACCCCCCGAGCAGTTCCGCGCCTCGGCGCTGGTCAGCGACGAGTCGCTGCACGATGAGGCGGCGCGCGACCCGGACGCCTGGTGGCTGAAGCAGACGTCGGCGCTCGACTGGTTTGCGGCTCCCACGCAGGGTCTCGACGACTCCGGCAAACCGTTCTACAAGTGGTTTGCCGACGGCAAGCTCAACGCCTCCTACAACTGCGTCGACCGCCACGTCGAGGCCGGCAAGGGCGACCGGATCGCCTTCCACTGGCACGGCGAGGAGGGCGAGGAGGCGGAGATCACCTACGCCGACCTGCACCGTGACGTCCAGCGGCTCGCCAACGTGCTGCTCGACCGGGGCGTCGAGGCCGGCGACGTGGTCGGGATCTACCTGCCGATGATCCCCGAGGTCGTCGTCGCGATGCTCGCCTGCGCGCGCATCGGCGCCCCTCACAACGTCGTCTTCGGGGGCTTCTCGCCGGACGCGGTCAAGGAGCGGATGCAGTTCTCCGAGGCGCGGGCCCTGATCACGGTCGATGCCGCCCGCCGCAAGGGCAAGACGGCCGAGATCAAGCCGGCGGTCGACGCCTTCCTCGGCGAGGTGCCCTCGATCGAGACCGTGGTCGTGGTCCGCAACACGGGCGCCGAGGTGGCGATGAGCGACGGGCGGGACGTCTATTACGACGAGGCGCTCGCCGCCGCCCACCCGGATTGCCCGCCGGCCGAGCTCGACGCCGAGCACCCGCTGTTCATCCTCTACAGCTCCGGCTCGACGGCGAAGCCGAAGGGGATCCTGCACACGACCGGCGGCTATCTGACCGGGGTCGCGTGGACGCACAGGTACGTCTTCGACCTGAAGCCCGACGATGACGTCTTCTGGTGCTCGGCCGACGTCGGCTGGGTCACCGGCCACTCCTACATCGTCTACGGGCCGCTGCTCAACGGGGCGACCTCGGTCATGTACGAGGGCGCCCCCGACTATCCCGACAAGGACATCTGGTGGCAGCTCTGCGAGCGCTACGGGGTGACGATCTTCTACACCGCGCCGACCGCGATCCGCGCCTGCATCAAGTGGGGGGCGCAGTACCCCGAGCGCAACGACCTCTCCTCGATCCGCCTCCTGGGCACGGTCGGCGAGCCGATCAACCCGAAGGCCTGGCTTTGGTATTGGAAGGTGATCGGCGGCGGCCGGGCCCCGGTCGTCGACACCTGGTGGCAGACCGAGACCGGCGAGATCATGATCACGACGCTGCCGGGCGCGCAGGCGGCGAAGCCGGGCTCGGCCGGCAAGCCGTTGCCCGGGATCGAGGCCGCGGTCGTCGACGAACAGAACAACGAGGTCTCCGAGGAGCAGGGCCTGCTGACCCTGCGCCGGCCGTGGCCGGGAATGCTGCGGACGCTCTACCGCGACGACGACCGTTACGTGGAGACCTACTTCTCCAAGTTCGGGCCGGAGGTCTACTTCGTCGGCGACGCCTCGCGCAAGGACGCCGACGGCTACGTCTGGGTGATCGGGCGCGTCGATGACGTGATCAACGTCTCCGGCCACCGGCTCTCGACCGCCGAGGTGGAGTCGGCGATCGTCTCGCACCCGAAGGTCGCGGAGGCGGCGGTGATCGGCCAATCCGACGAGGACACCGGGCAGTCGATCTGCGCCTTTGTCACGCTTACGGGCGAGCTCGAGGGCGACGACGAGATGGTCGCCGAGCTGCGCGAGCACGTCGCGGTCAAGATCGGCAAGCTCGCGCGGCCGAAGCGGATCGTCTGGGCCTACGACCTGCCGAAGACGCGCTCGGGAAAGATCATGCGCCGGCTGCTGCGCGACATCGGCGAGGGGCGCGAACTCGGCGACGTGACCACCCTGCGCGATCCCGACGTCGTCGAGCAACTCGACGAGGTGGTCAGGCGACGAGCCGGCGAGGGCGAGGAGGAGTAGGCCTCAGGCGGGGGTCGCGACCCGGTCGCGGCGCGGTGCGAGCACCGTCCGGGCGCCGAGCCGCGGGCTCAGGGTGATCGCCCGGCGGCGGGTGGTCTCCCGCGCCTCGCCCGCCGGCAGGATCCGCGACCCGGCGAAGGCGGCGGTGAGCACGGCCTTCATCTCGAGCTGGGCGAAGCCGGCGCCGAGGCAGCGCCGGCGGCCGCCGCCGAACGGGATCCAGGTGTAGGTGCCGGGCTCGTTGTCGAGGAAGCGCTCCGGGCGGAAGCTGTAGGGATCCGGGTAGATCTCCGGATCGTGGTGGACGAGGTAGGCGTTGCAGACGAGGCAGGTGCCCGGCTCGTACTCCCAGCCGCCGACCGTGATCGGCTCCTTGACCAGCCGCGGGGCGACGTTGGGGAGCACCGGGCGCCTCCGCAGCGCTTCGCGGATCGTCGCGGTGACGTAGGCGTCGCCGTCGCCGGAGTCGATCTCCGCGGCCAGGGTCGCGGTGACCGCCGGCTCGCGGGCGAGCCGCTCGAACGCCCAGGCGAGCTGCGACGCGGTCGTCTCGTGGCCGGCGACGAGCAGCGTCATCAGCTCGTCGCGGAGCTCGCGGTCGGTCATCGGCGAGCCATCCTCGTCGCGGGCGGCGAGCAGCATCGCGAGTACGTCATCACCCTCGTCGGCGGCCTTGCGGCGATCGGCGATCTGATCGAAGATGAGCTCGTCGGTGCGGTCGCGAAGCTCGACGAAGCGCATCCACGGGCCGCGCCCGCCCCAGTCGCGCTGCAGCGGCGGCAGCAGGCCCATCGGGCCCGATCCCCACTCGAGGACCGCGGTCAGGTTGTCGCGCAGCGCCTCCAACCGCGGGCCCGAGTCGAGCCCGAAGACGGCGCGCAGGATTACCTCCAGCGTCAGCGCCTGCAGCCGCGGGTGCAGCTCGACCGGCTCGTCGCGCGGCCAGGCGGCGAGCTCGCGCTCGGTCACCTCCTGGACCAGGTCGCTGAGCCCCTCCATGCGCTCGCGGTGAAAGGCGCCCAGCATCAGGCGGCGCTGCTGCAGGTGCTCGGCCTCGTCGAGGAGCAGGATCGAGCGGCTGCCGACGACCGGCTCCAGGATCCGCGCCCCCTCGCCGGGGTGCAGGACCTCCGCCGGCGCGGTGAACACCTGCTTGATCTGATCCGGATCGGAGAGCATCACGAACGGCGGCGTCGCCAGCAGTCTCAGCGTCCAGCGATTGCCGTAGCGGGCCCGGGCGCGCTCCATCATCGGGATCGGGCGGGTCCACCAGCCCACGGTCTGAACGGCGGCCGGCATCCGGGGTCCGGGCGGGAGGCTGGCCGAGCGTGCCATCGCAGCCACGATACGCCTACGCCGCCGTCGCCGGTGCCGGCTCCGCGGCAACCGGCTGATCGGGCACCGGCGGCGCGCCGCCGGCGGAGTCCGCGGGCGCGTTCTGGCGCCGCGAGAGCGCCAGGAAGGGCAGCGCCAGGGCCGCGATCCCGGCGCTCAACAGGTAGGAGGACGCATATCCCCAGGCGTCCGCCGCCTTGCCGAGCACCGGCTGCGCCCAGACGCCGCCGGTCGAGTTGATCATCGAGTCGAAGGAGAGGATCGTCGCTCGCTGCCGCGACGGGATCATCCCGTTGAGGTAGGCCTGGCGGATCGGCGACACGGCCGCGAACAGCAGGCCCCAGACGACGATCAGTGCGATCACGGGGTAGAAGCTGTCGACGACGCCGATCAGAGCCAGCGCCAGGGTGCTGAGGACCGAGGCGCCGATCAGGGCCGAGGTTCGCCGCCTGAACAACCGCCGGATGCGCGGCGCCGCGATCCCGCCGAGGATCTGCGCCCCGGCGACGATCGCCGCCACCAGCCCGGCAATCGTGTAGGCGTGCGGGTCGCCGTAGAGCTCGAGCAGGTAGGGCTGCAGGGCATAGAAGGCGTAGATGCCGACGCCGCCGGTGAACAGCGCCGCCACCATCAGCCACTTGACCGCCGGCACCCGCCAGCCGTACTCGACCGAGTCGGAGACGATCTTGCGCATCTCGGCGATCGGGCGCCGGCCCTTCTCCGGGGTGAAGCCGACGTCGTGCATCATCCGCCAGGCGACCACGAACATGATCACCAGGACGCCGGCCCTGACCACGAACGGGACCCCGAGGCTGGTCGCCTGGGCGATGTAGCCGCCGGCCACCGAGCCGGTCAGCATTGCGATCCCGGAGACGATCTGACCGCGGCCAAAGACCATTTCGAGCTCGCCGGTGAATCCGGTCGCGGTCAGCGCGTCGACGAGCCAGGCCTCGACCGCGCCGGAGAAGAAGGTGAACCCGAGCCCGAGCAGCATCGAGGCCAGCGCCCACTCCCAGAACGGGGCCTCGAGCTGCCAGAGGGCGACGTAGAGCAGCGTCGAAGCGGTCAGGGTCACCGTGCCGAGCAGGTAGGAGGTACGGCGGCCGATCGTGTCGGCTACGACCCCGGTGGGCACCTCGAAGAGCACCATCCCGGCGGTGAAGAAGGCGTTGGCGGCGAAGGCCTCGGCGTTGCTGAGCCCGGCGTCGAGGAGGAAGATCGTGTTGATCCCCCAGATGAATGACGCCGCCAGTGTGTTGCCGAGCATCAGCAACAGGTAGGTGCGTTGGATCGAGCGCGAGCTCGGCACGCCACGAATTTAGGGCGTCGGACGCCGGAGCTCAGGGCTGACGCAGTTGGGCGCGCTTGATCTTGCCGCTCGCCGTCCTTGGCAGCTCGGCGGCGAACTCGACGATCCGGGGGTACTTGTAGGGCGCCGTAATCGCCTTGACGTGCTCCTGCAGCTCGCGGGCGAGCTCGTCCGAGGGCTCGCGCCCGCGGGTGACGACGATCGCGCGGACGACCGAGCCACGTTCGGGATCGGGAGAGGCGACGGCCGCCGCATCGGCGACGGCGGGGTGCGTGAGCAGCGCCGACTCGACCTCGAACGGCCCGATCCGGTAGCCGGCGGAGAGGATCAGGTCGTCGTCGCGGCCCTCGTACCAGAGGTAGCCGTCCTCGTCGGCGCGGACGACGTCGCCGGTCGACCACCACTCGCCGGCGTAGGGCTCGGCGCCGAGATAGCGGCTGAAGAAGGTCGGGCAGCTCGCCGCCCGCAGTTCGAGGATCTCCTCGTTGATCCGCAGCTCGAGCCCGGGCAACGGCTTGCCCATCGAACCGGGGCGGATCTCGGCCCCGTCGTGGTTGCCGGCGAGGTGGCCGGTCTCGGTCTGGCCGTAGCCGTCGGCGATCTCGAGCCCTGTCGCCGAGCGCCAGGCGCCGATCACCTCCGGGTTCAGCGCCTCGCCGGCCGAGACCATGCGCCGCACCGACGGTAGTCGCCGCAGCTCGGCGCGCTTGGCCAGCACCCGGTACTCGGTCGGGGCCTGGCAGAGGACGTTGATGCGCTCGCGCTCGATCAGCTCGAGGCGCTCGCGGGCGTCGAAGCGCCCGTCGACGATCATCGCCGCCGCTCCGCAGAGCCACGGGGCGAGGAAGACGTTGCGCGCCGACTTCGACCACCCGGTCGCGGTCGTGCACCAGACGAGCTCGTCCTTGCGAGCCCCGAGCCAGTGCTCGGCCTGGCCGCGTTGGCCGGGCAGGTAGCGCTGGGGGTGCAAGACCGCCCGCGGCTCGCCGGCGGTCCCGGAGGTGAACACGATCAGCGCCGGGTCATCGGGCCCGAGGCCTGCCTTCTCGACCGGGGTCTCCTGGGCGAGATCCTCATCGAGGGCCGCTGCGACCTCGGCCAGCGTCAGGTACGGAATCCCCTCGGGCAGCTCGCCGAGCAGCGCCTCGTCGCCGACGCACAGCTTCGGGTTCGCGACCCCGGCCCGGTGGGCGAGGTCATGGCGGCGGAGCTGGGTGTTGCACGGCAGCGGCACGGCGCCCATGCGCCAGCAGGCGAGCATCGCCAGAACCCACTCGAGCCGGTTGCCGACCAGGGTCATGACCACGTCGCCGCGGCCGACGCCGCGGGCGGCGAAGGCGCCCGAGAGGCCAGCCGACATCGCGACCAGCTCGCCGAAGTGCCAGGCGCGGCGCTCGCCCCCGGCGTCGATCGCGACCAGAGCCGGCTTCGAAGCGGGGAAGCGCTCGAGCAGGTCCTCGATCAGGTTCACGTGCGGCTCAGCACTCGCCCGGAAGCTTGAGTCCCGCCTGCAGGGCGGCCGTGCGTTCCTCGGTTCTCGCCGTGATCGCGAGGCTTGCGCCGCGGCAGGTCTGCGCCGCGAAGTCGAGCACCTCGTGCTGGCGCGGGCTGAGCTTGAAGATGATCGTCGCGTCGCCGTCGCCGATCCCCTTGCGCTGCGGCCCGAGGTGGAACGGGAAGTCCTCCGGATAGCCGTCGACGACGAAGTGCGCCGAGCCGGAGACCTTCTTCGCCCGCTTCGCCTCGATCCCGATCTTGATCCGGTCCCGACGCAGGACGCCTCGCTCGGTCCCGGTGAGCAGCGTGATCTCGGGTTTCGGCGGCTTCGGCTTCGCCGCGGCGGGCGTTGCCGCGAGGGCGACGCCGAGCGCGATCAGCGCCGCAGCTCGGTGCCGTCGTAGAGCTTGCGGACGACGACGGTGCCCGGAGGGCTGGCTTCGAGACACAGTTCGCATAGGACGCACTCGTCGAGATTCTCGCGCACCACCTCGACCCCTTCCCCGCCGGCCTTGAAGATGTCCACCGGGCAGACCTCCTCCAGCTTGCGGGCGATCTCGGGATCGGTCGCAGCCTCGCCGGAGACCTCGACCTCGATGAAGACTGCGTCGAGCTCGCTCACGAGAGCTTCTCCTTGACCACGTCGGGGATCTCGTGGATGCGCTCGACCACCGGGATCCCGGCGGCCTCGAGCCGGGCGATCTTCTCCGTCGCCGAGTCCTCCTTGCCCTCGACGATCGTGCCGGCGTGGCCGAAGCTCATCCCCTGCATCTCCTCGTCGTCCATGAACTTGCCGGCCATGAAGGCGACGATCGGCATCGTCGAGCCCGTCTGCTCGCGCCAGTCGACGAGCTCGGCCTCCATCCGCCCGCCCGGCTCCGTGTAGATGACGATCGCCTCGGTCTGCTCGTCGGCCTCGAACAGGGGCATCAGCTCGGCGTAGGTGGAGCCGATGATCGCGTCGCCGCCGATCGAGATCGCGGTCGAGACGCCGAGGCCGGCGGCGTTCAGGGTCGAAGAGATCTCGGTCGTCATCCCGCCGGAGCGCGACATCACCCCGACCGGGCCGGGTGAGTAGGCCTTGGCCGCGTCCTTGGCCGGCCCGCCGATGCCGCCCATCTTCGCCACCCCGGGGACGATCAAGCCGAGGCAGTTAGGTCCGATGATCCGGGCGCCGCGCTCGTTCGCGAGCTCGACCATCTGGGCGACGTCGGCGCGCGGGATCCGCTCGGTGACGATCACGATCAGCTTCACGCCGTTCTCGATCGCTTCGAGCACGGCGTCCTTGGTGAACGCGGGGGGGACGGTGACGACGGCGCCGTCGGGTGCCGAGCCATGGTGCTCGACGACCTGCTCGACCGTGTCGAAGACGGGCACGCCGTGGACCTCGCGGCCCTTGCGGCCGGGGGTCACGCCGCCGACGATCTTGGAGCCGAAATCGAGGCATTCCTTGGTCAGGTTCACGGCCTCGCGGCCGGTGATCCCCTGGACGATGAAGGTGAAGTCCTGGTCGAGCAGAACGGCCATCAGTCGCTCCCTTGAATCTTCGCCACGGCCGTCCCTGCCGCGTCCCACATCGAGACGCTGCGGTCGTTGAACTCGACCCCGTACTTGGAGAGGATCTTGGCGCCCTCCTCCTCCCAGGCTCCGGGGATCCGGAAGACGGCGATCGTCTCGGCCGGGTCCTTGCCGAGCTCGAGGCAGGCCGCGATGACGCCGCGGGCGACGATGTCCACCCGGGTGTTGGAGACGATCGATATCATCACCGCGATCTTCTCGACGCCGTCCTTCTTCAGCACCTCCATCGCCAGGCCCTTGGACTTGGCGACCGAGGGGTTGCCGCCGATCTCCTCGTAGTTGGCGGGCTTGCCGCCCTGGCTG
>DATBPT010000186.1:0-1577 GCA_036561205.1 Solirubrobacterales bacterium | reverse complement strand
CTCGTCGGCGAGGTGATGCCGATCGAGGTCCAGCCGCCCCGCTGCATGGTGCGCAGCATCTTGGTGCGCAGGATGTCGAAGTGGCTGTGCGCCGGGTCGACATCCTCGAAGGTGACGATGTGGTTCCTGGCAAGCAGCCGCGGCTCGGGGTCGAAGGCGGCGAGCTCGGCCCAGGCCGGGCCGACCTGGGACGCCCGCTGCGGGCCGCGGCCGGAGCCGACGCCGCCGGGCGACGGCGCGTCCACCGCACCGCGCTGCTCCTTGGCCTTCTGGATCGCTGCCTGAATCCGTTCCATCCTGCTCTCTTTCCGCTGCCGGCGCGTCGCGACCGGATACCTATACTCGAAACCGCGCGCGCGCCTAGCCGATCACACCGCCGAGCAGCTGGTCGAGCGGCATGTACCGCGTATGGATGGCCAGGAGCGCGAACGGGATGCCGATCACGATCAGCGCGAGGATGGCGAGGACCAGCGCGCGCTTGCGCCGCTGCTCGCCCGCCGTCCGCATGTAGGGGATGGTGGCGATCGGCTGGATGCCGAGGCCGTTCGAGAGCTCGACCGGCCGGCGGATCGAGCGGTTCAGCATCTCCCAGAGGACGATGAAGCCGGCCGCCGCGCCGAGGCCGCCGACGATGCCGGCGGAGGCGATGAGCAAGCGTGGCGGGCTGACCGGGGTGTTCTTCTCGATCGGCGCCTCGATCAGGGTGAAGCGCTGGCCCTTGGAGAGAACCTCGATCTTCTCGGTGACCTGGGCCTGGCCGAGGGCGGCGACGGCGTTGTCGTACTGGGTCTTGAGGTTGGCGAGCTCGCGATCGAGCTTGGAGAGCGTCATCTCGTTCTCCGGGGTCGCCTGGAGCGAGGCCGCGAGGTCGGCGAGGGACTGCTCGACCCCCGCCCGCTCATCGGCGATGTATTTGAGCCGCTCGTCGATCGGGGCGAGCTCGACCTCGAGCTCGGAGAGCGGCTGCGTCGGCTGACCGTCGGCGTCGGGCACCGCGCGCGCCGCCTGCTGCTCGGCGACGAGGCTCTGGAGGGCGGCGATGCGTGTCTGGAGCACGCGGATCTGCGGGCTGCCCTCCTTGTAGATCGCCTGCTGCTGGAGAAGCTGGCTCTGGAGGTTCTGGAGCTCGGTCTCCTCGGGGGAGAGCGCCTGGTTCACGGCGCGGCCGGTGCGCTCGTAGACCCAGACGACGGTGGCGCGCTGGTTCTTGAGGGCGGACTCCTCGCGCTGGAGGTCGAGGAGCCGCTGCTCCTCGCGCTCCTGCTGGGCGCGGCGGGCGTCGATGCTGTCGGGGAGCGCGGTGACGTTCGCAGTCTTGAAGTCGGCGATCTTCCGCGACTGCCCGGCGAGCGCCGCCGTGAGCCGCTCGACCTCGCCCTGGAAGAAGTCGAGGGTGTCGCTCGCCCGGTCCGTGCGCATCCGCACGTTCTCCTGGAGGATGAGCGAGACGAGCTCGTTGGCGCCCTTGGCGGCGAACTGCGGGGTCGGCGCGTCGAAGGAGACCCCGACGATGATCGCGCCGGGGGTGCCGGGGCGCACCGTCGGGTCGGGCTGGAAGCCGATGAACTCGATGCGGG
>DATBPT010000185.1:0-6057 GCA_036561205.1 Solirubrobacterales bacterium | reverse complement strand
CAGGCGATCGTGCGCGAGGGCCTGAAGAACGTCGCTGCCGGCGCGAACCCGATGGGGCTCAAGCGCGGCATCGAGTCGGCGGTCGACCAGGCCGTCGACAACCTGCGCAACAAGCAGTCCAAGGAGGTCGGCGGCAAGGAGCAGATCGCTCGCGTCGCCGCGATCTCGGCGGCCGACGAGGAGATCGGCAACATCATCGCCGACGCGATCGAGAAGGTCGGCAAGGACGGAGTCGTGAACGTCGAGGAGGGCCAGACCTTCGGGATGGAGCTCGAGTTCACCGAGGGGATGCAGTTCGACAAGGGCTACATCTCGCCGTACATGATCACCGACCAGGACCGCATGGAGGCGGTGCTCGAGGACCCGTTCATCCTGATCGCCAACCAGAAGATCGGCTCGGTGCGCGACATCCTGCCGATCCTCGAGCAGACGATGCAGTCGGGCAAGCCGCTGGTGATCGTGGCCGAGGACGTCGAGGGCGAGTCGCTCGCGACGCTCGTGGTCAACAAGCTCCGCGGCACCTTCACCGGCGTCGCGGTCAAGGCCCCCGGTTTCGGCGACCGCCGTAAGCGGATGCTCGAGGACATCGCGATCCTCACCGGTGGCGAGGTGATCACCGAGGAGATGGGCCTGAAGCTCGAGAACACGCAGCTCTCGCAGCTCGGGCACGCTCGTCGCGTCGTCGTCTCCAAGGACACGACGACGATCATCGACGGCGCCGGCGAGAAGTCGGCGATCGAGGGCCGGATCAATCAGATCCGCTCTGAGATCGAGAACACCGATTCCGATTTCGACCGGGAGAAGCTCCAGGAGCGCCTGGCGAAGCTCGCGGGCGGTGTTGCCGTGGTCAAGGTCGGCGCGGCCACCGAGACCGAGATGAAGGAGAAGAAGCACCGGGTCGAGGACGCCCTGCAGGCGACTCGCGCGGCGCTCGAGGAGGGCATCGTCCCGGGCGGCGGCGTGGCGCTGCTGAACGCGGTCGGTGCGATCGACTCGAAGGACCTCGAGGCCGATGAGGCCACGGGCGCGGAGATCATCCGCCGCTCGCTCGAGGAGCCGATCCGCCAGATTGCCCACAACTCCGGGCTCGAGGGCTCGGTCGTGGTCAACAAGATCCAGGGCATGAAGCCCGGCGAGGGTCTGAACGCGGAGAGCGGCGAGTACGGCGACCTGATCAAGGACGGGGTCATCGACCCGACCATGGTCACCCGTTCTGCGCTCCAGAACGCGGCATCGATCGCCAAGAACATCCTCACCACCGAGGCCATCGTGGCCGAGCCGCCGGAGAAGGACGGCGCCGGTGGCATGCCCGGCGGTATGCCGGACATGGGCGGGATGATGTAACGACGTCCCCTTGGGACCGCGCTGCGCAGCAGCGCGCCGCTATTTGAAGAGGCCCGGGCCGCGAGGCTCGGGCCTCTTTGCGTCCGCGACCCTTGACGCCTGACGCCGAGGCCCACTACTCTGCGCGCGTGGCAGGGATGGCTCAGGGAGCTCGGCCGCACCGTTGGGCGCCCCCGGAGTCGATGCTCTGGCTGGCGCTCGGCTACTTCCTCACCTATATCCCGTTCGCGGCCCTGACCAAGGCGCTCTCCTCGGGTCTCCTCGATGGGCTCGACGAGCGCGTCGGCGGCCTCGTCCTGCTGCCGGTCGCGGCGATCGGCGTCCTCGTCGGCGCCGTGCTCTTCCTCGGGCTGAACGGCTGGTGGCGCTACATCGGGCTGCGGCCCGTGCGCGGCCGGCTCAGGCGGCTGCCGAGCCGGACGATGATCGTCGCCGGCGGCTTCATGGCGCTGATCATCGGCACCACGATCCTCAACTTCACCTTCGCCGGCGTCTCGATCCTCTTCATGTTGCTGATGATGCGGGCCGGGACGCTGGCGCTGGCGCCGGCCGTCGACCTGGCTCGCCGCCGGCCGATCCGCCGCTACTCGCTCGCCGCCGTCGGCCTCAGCCTGATCGCGGTTGCGATCGCGCTCGGCGGCGTCGACGCCTATGCGCTCACGTTCGGGGCCGTGCTCAGCCTCGGCGCCTACTTCTGCGGCTATGTCGGGCGCTTCGAGATCATGGGCCGGGTGGCGAAGACGGGCGACGTGCAGATCGACCGCCGCTACTTCGCCGAGGAGCAGATCTCGGCAGCCGTGATCCTGCTCGCCGCCTGCGCCGTCTTCGCCCTGATCGGGATCGGGCCCGAGATGCAGGCCCTGCGAGATGGCTTCACCAGCTTCCTGATCAGCCCGGAGGCCGGGCTTGCATTCCTGATCGGCCTCTTCTATGCCTCGCTCTACGTCTTCGGCACGCTGATCTACCTCGACCCGCGGGAGTACTCGTGGGCCGTTCCGGTGAACCGCTGCTCGAGCGTGCTCTCGGTGCTCGCCGCCGCCTACGCGCTCTCGTGGCTGTTCGGGATCGATCCGCCGGCGACAGAGGTCCTCGTCGCCACCGTGTTCGTGCTGCTGGCGATCGCCGCGCTCAGCTATCCGCAGCTGCTGCGGCTGGCGCGGCCCGGGTCGGCTGCGGCGATCGTCCCCCGCCGCACGGTGCTGTTCGTCTGTGGCGGCAACCGTGGGCGCTCGCCGATCGCCGCCGCCCTGACCCGCTCCGAGATCGCCGGCCTGGACGCCGGGGTGGCCGAGGGCCTGTTCGCGACCAGCGCCGGGATCAAGGTCGGCACCCCGGGAACGGCGATGACGGCGGAGGCGGCTGCGGCGCTACGGGAGCTCGGCGTCCGGGTTCATCCCCACGGGGCGCAACCGCTGACCCGGGAACTGTGCAAGCGGGCTGCGGTGATCTTCTGCATGACCGATGAGCAACGCCGGGCGGTGATCGCGATCGCGCCGGGAGCCGCGGCGCGGACCTTCCGCCTCGACCCTGACGCCGACCTGGAGGAGCCGGAGGGTGGCTCGCAAACGGCGTGGACCGAGTTCGCCCGGCGGGTCGGCGAGCTCGTTCGCCGTCGCCTCGCGGAGCTGCCACGGCCGGGGCTCGAGCCGGCGCCGGCGTAGTCGCGATGGCCGAGCCCGCCCTCCTCGACCGCTTGCTGTCCCCGTCCTCCGAGCCGTTGGCGGCAGTCTTCGGCATCGTCGGCGGCTCGGAACGCCACTCGCTCGCCCCGGAGATCTTCAACACCGGCTTCCGCGAGCTCGGCCTTGCCGCGGTCTACCTGCCGTTCTTCCCTGCGGATTTCCACTCGTTCTGGCGCCAGATCGTCCTCGAGCAGCTGCCCGAGCTCGGCTTGCCGATGCGGGGGCTGACCGTCGTCAGCCCGCATAAGGAGGCGGCGCTCGCGGTCGCGGCGACGACCGGGGGGCGTGCGGAGCGCGCCGGCGCCGCCAACTGCCTCGTCCCGGACCCGCGAGGCTGGCACGCCGCCAACACCAGCGGTCTGATCGAGCTGCTCGCCGCGGAGGGGATCGAACCACGGCGGTTGAGAACGGCCGTGGTCGGGTGCGGGGGCGCGGGGCGCTCGATCGCCGCCGAGCTCAGCGCCCACGGAGCCGCCGTCACCCTGGTCAACCGCGGAGATCGCCGAGGCCGCTACGCGAGCGTGCGGCTCGGTCTTCCGTGGACACCGTTGACGCGGTTCAGCGCCCGCGGGTTCGACCTGGTCGTCAACGCGACCCCGCTCGCCCGGGAGCTGCCCTTCGATCCAGCGGATCTGAAACCGGGCGCGGCGGTCGCCGACCTCGCCTACATCGCGGGGACGGCGACGGCGCTCGCCGAGGCCGCGGAAGCGCGCCAACTCGTCGCGATCGACGGCCGCAAGGTGCTCGCCGCCGAGACCGGCGCCCAGTTTCGGCTGATGACCGGAAAGCCGCTGCCGCCCGGCGCGGTTAGGGTCGCGCTCGGATGACCGCCGAACAGACCAGCCTCCGCCTCGACGACCGGCCTGGTGCGGTCGCACCGCCCGGCGAGCTCGACCTGAGCGGACTGGTGGGCGGCTGGTTGAACACCGACGCCGGCGACTCCGGCGGGATCCTGCGGTTCGTGCTCGCCGAGCGCGACGGCGGATTGTTCGTCCGCGGGGCCGGCGTCGGTGGCTACGAGTGGGACGAGGTCGAGGCGATCGCCTTCGCACCGACCGTCGCCGACGGCCGCGCCTGGGCGTTCAACTGCCGCTTCGACTTCGGCCAGATGGTCACCGACGTCTCGGCCTACAACAAGCAGGGGATCCTGGTTGCGGCGACCTTCACCAGCTTCGACGACGACAGCGCCCGCTCCGACTACTGGACCCGCGAGTTCTTCCACCGCGAGGTGCAGCGATGACGCCCGCCGGGCCGACCCGGGCCCGCGACCACCTCGATCCGGCGCCCGCCTCGAAGCCCGAGGTCGACCTGGCGTCCCTGCTCGGCACCTGGGTCGTGTTCGAGTCCGGGACCACCGGGATCACCAAGGTCGTGATCGAGGCCGGCGCCGATGCGGTCGAGGCGCGGGTCTACGGCTCCGGCGCCGACGGGCAACCGGATTGGGGAACGGCGCCGGCGCAGGTGTTCGCCGACGACGTCGCCGGCAGTGAGGCCTGGGCGTTTCGCAGCGGCTACGACCACGGCTGGCAGCGGGTCGAGCTCTTCGGCTACCTCAACCGGGGCGTCCTCGCCGTCGACGCCGGGACCAGCTTCATCGATGGCGGCGACCGTTCGGATTACTTCACCCGCGAGCTCTTCTACCGGCTGTGAGGCGAAGCGAAGCGAAGCCGAGCCGCGCCGCTGTTGAGCTCGAGCTCAGCCCGGAGGCGATCGCCGCGATCGAGGCGACCCGCGAACTGGCCCGCGAGCGGTTCGCCGCCCGCGCCGACGAGTACGACCGCGCCGCGACCTTCCCGGAGGCGGACTTCGCCGATCTCGCCGCCGCCGGGCTGCTGGCGCCGACGGTGCCCCGCGACGACGGCGGGCTCGGCCTCGGGCCGCTATGCGGCGACGCGCTCGGGCTCTGGCTGATGACGAAGGAGATCGCCAAGGCCGACCTCTCGCTGGCGCGCTGCTGGGAGGGTCACGCGAACTCACTCGTGCTCATCGATGCGCTGGCGAGCGAGGAGCAGCGGACGCGCTGGTTCGCCGGGGTGGTCGAGCGGGGCGAGAAGTGGGTCGCCTGGAGCGGCGAGCCGCAGGCGCGAAAGCCGGGGGAGAAGCGCCCCTTCGGCACCGAGCTCAGCCGCACCGACGGGGGCTGGATCGTCGACGGCACGAAGGTCTTCGCCACCAGCGCCACCGGCGCCGACTGGGCGATCCTGCTCGCCGATCCCGCCGGACCGGGCGGGGCCCGCCACGCGGGCAATTCCGGCAGCGGGCTGCTGATGCTGGCCTGCCGCCTGTCCGACCCGACCGTCAGCGTCGACGGCTCCTGGTGGGATCCGGTCGGGATGCGGGCAACGGTCAGCCACCTGGTCAAGTTCGACCGCACCTTGATCGCCGACGGCGACGTGATCGGCGACCCCGGTGCCTACCTGCGCGACGGCTGGCAGACGGCCTTCATTCCCCACTACGCGGCCAGCTTCCTCGGCGCCGCCGAGGCCGCCTACGAGTACGCGCTCGAGTACCTGATCCACCAGGGCAAGGGCGGCGACCCGTACGTGCAGCAGCGCGTCGGCAGCATGCTCGTCAACGTCGAGTCCGCACACCTGTGGCTCCAGCACGTCGCACGGCTTTGGGACGAGGGCCTTCGGGCGGAGGCACAGCTCGCCGGCAGCCGCGCGCGTCACGTGATCGAGCACCTCGCCGAGCAGACGGTCCACCACTGCATCCGCGCCTGCGGGGCGCGTTCGCTCGTGCGACCGAGCCCGATCGAGCGCATCCTCCGCGACCTCACCTTCTACCTGCGCCACGACAACGACGACCACATCCTCGCCACGATCGGCAGGGCTCCGCTTGGGGAGGCGCACGACCCATCGTTCTACAAGCCCTGACCTCGAGCCGGGCGGTAGCAAGCGCGAGCACGCCCGCGCCGCCGCCGGGGCCGCGACTGCCGGCGGCGGTGCAGACCCTCGGCCTGCTCGTCTGCCGGACCCCGTTCCTGAACGCCTGCCGCCGCCGCTACGGCGAGGTCGTCTCGCTGCGGACG
>DATBPT010000184.1:0-3741 GCA_036561205.1 Solirubrobacterales bacterium | reverse complement strand
AGGTTGTAGATGCCCGGGCTCCCCTCCCCCGCGACCGCCGCCGCGATCGCCGCGGCGACGTCGTCCGTGTGGACGAGCTGGAACGGGACCCCCGTGTCGGGGAGCACCGGCCGCACCAGCGGCAGCTTCTCGAGCCCCTTGCGAAGCGGCGCCAGGGCGGCGGAGATGCGGTTGCCCGAGGTGATCATCGTCACCAGGGTCGGCGCGTCGGCGCCGGCGACGACCGATGGGCGAAAGACGTAGGCGTCGGTCGGCGAGCCGTCGAGAGACTCGTTCAGCACCTGCTCGAGCTCGGCCTTGTGGGCGGAGTAATAGAAGCTGTCCGACCCGGCGGCCGGCATCTCCTCGGTGATCCAGCCGCGATCGCCGGCCTCGAACCCGTAGGCCGCCACCGATGACGTGTAGACGAGCCGCTTCGCGCCCGCCGCCGCGGTCGCCTCGAAGACGTTGCGGGACCCCTCGACGTTGACCCGGTGCGCCTCCTCGTGGTCGCCGAAGATGATGAAGGCGAGGTGGACGACGACGTCGGCCTCGGCGACCAGGTCCTCGACCGAGCCTCGATCCAGGATGTCGCCGCGGCGGTACTCGGTCCGGTGCCAGCCGTGCTCGGCGGGGTCGAAGGGACGCCTCGCCATGGCGATGATCCGGCCGACCTCGGGGCGCGACTCGAGCACCCGCACCGCGGTCCGGCCGACGTCGCCGGTCGGGCCCGTGACCGCGACCGTGAGCTTGGCTGGCTCGCTCACGTCCGGTCGCAGCGGTTCAGGAGCCGGCGATCGCGTGCGCGGTGCGCCGCGCCAGGGCCATGATCGTCAGCATCGGGTTGGTCCCCGAGGCGCTCGGGAAGGCGCTCGCGTCGCCGATCCAGACGCCGGGCGTGTCGTGCAGCTCGCCCCACGGATTGGCGACCGAGGTCTGCGGGTCGGCGCCCATCCGGCAGCTGCCCATCTGGTGGGCGGAGAAGAGCAGGAAGTCGCGCGGCGCGATCGGGTGCGAGTTGAGGCCCTCGATGAACCCCTCGAGGTCCTCGCCGCGCTTCCAGTCGGAGGCCTGGCGGGAGCTGCCGATGATCTCCTCGGCGCCGGCGGCCTCGTGGATGCGGACCAGCTGTTCGACCCCGGCGCGGATGTCGCGGATGTCGAGCTCGTTGGTGACCGGGTACTCGGCAACCGAGTTGCCGTCGGCGTCGATCACGACCCGGCCGTGGCCGCGCTCCCGCAAGAGGCTGATCAGCGGCGCCGCGTGGTCCCAGCGGCTCATCATCGCCTTGTGGGCGCGGCCCGAGCGCCACGGGACGGCGCCCGCGGTCAGGCCGGTGGTCGACTGCGCCGCTTCGAAGAGGAAGCCGTGGCCGTCGCCGACGTCGGCGAACTCGTGCGAGAGCGCCGCCTGCGGCGGGCCCCAGACCCACTCCTGGGCCTCCGCGTAGTAGGCGGTCACCGCGGCCGTCGGGTGCAGGCGCAGGTAGTCGCCGGTCGCCGGCCCGCCGATCTGCGAGCGCAGCAGCAGCGCCGGGGACTCGAGCGAGCCGCAGGCGACGACCACCACGGGCGCGCGGACCACTACCCGGGTGCTGATGCCATTCGTCGGCTCGGGGTCGGTGTAGACCGCCTCGACCCCGGCGGCACGACCGTCCTCGAGCAGGATCCGCTCGACCCGGCAGTCGGGGATGATCCGCGCCCCGGCGCGCTGGGCGTCGAGCAGGTAGGTCTTCGCGGTCGACTGCTTCGATCCGGATTGGTCGCCGAAGCCCATGTACGCCGCCGACGCCGGGTCGTAGAGCTCCGGGTCGGCGTTGCGGGTGATCAGGCGGAAGTCGTAGCCGAGCTTCTCGGCGCCCTCCTGGAGTCGCCGGTGCGGCCCGGAGAGGTCCGAGCAGTCGGCATTGACCCCGAGCCGCTCCCAGACAGCGTCCAGGTGGGCGTCGAAGTCCGGTTGGTCGAGGCCCTCGAGGCCGTGCTCGCGCGCCCACTCTTGGCGCACCCAGTCGTGGGTGCGCAGGCAGTTGGTCCAGTTGACGACCGTGCCGCCGCCGACCCCGGTGCCGGCGACGAGCCCGACCTGGCCCTCGGCGGTCGGGAACGGGCCGCCGTTGAGGTAGAGCCGCTGGTAGGCGGAGAGCTCGAGTCCGTCGAAGTCGCGATCGTCGTGATAGCCACCCATCTCGAGCACGCACACGGACTTGCCGGCGCCGGCGAGCTCGCCGGCGATCACGCCGCCGCCGGCGCCGGAGCCGACGATGCAGACATCGGCCTCGATCACCTCCTCGGCGCCCTCGGGGCGGTGCATCTCCAGCGGCCGCGGCCGGTCCGGCGGCGGCGCGATCGGGCCCGGGTAGCCGATCGCGTCCCAGGTCGGGTTGCGGCCGGTGCCGAGGTCGGGCAGTGCGTAGAACAGCGTCGCCGCGATGCCGCGCAGTGTCGAGATCCCGGCCAGCGCCTCGGGGCTCTGGTCGCAGTACCCGAGCACGATCTCCTCGCGCAGCTCCGCCGGCGTCGTCATCGCCATGCCGCTCTCGGCCAGCGAGTCGAGCAGGTCCCGGAGTCCGTCGAGCTGCTCGGCGGGCAGCTCGGCCTGCAGCAGTACGAGCTCGACCCCCTCAGGCACCTGCGCGTGCGAGGCGGCGCGCGCCCAGAAGCCGTGCGGATCGGGCTCGCCGTCTGGCGGCGCCAGCGAGGGGATGAAGGTGTCGCAGAGCGCGACCAGGGTCGCGCGCTGGGGGTCCGAGAGAAGGTCGCTCGAGGCAAGCGCCGCGAACGCCTCCCCCATCGCCTGGCTCGCCTGGGCGCTGTAGGGGAAGTGGTGGGCGTCGCGCGAGGGCGCGTAGCCGGGGACGACCATCAGCGACTGCCGGCGCGTGTACTTGCGGATCCCGTCGCGGCCGTGGCGGGAGCCGAGCCCGGACTCCTTCCAGCCGCCCATCGGCAGCTCCAGCGCCGCGTAGTTGACCTGGGCGTCGTTGACGCAGACAGAGCCCGCCTCGATCCGCCGTGCGACCTGCTCGCCGTGCTCGTGGTCGCGGGTCCAGACCGAGGCCTGGAGCCCGTAGGGGCCGTCGTTGGCGAGCTCGATCGCGCCCTCGGCGTCGGCGACGCTCATCACCGGCAGCGTCGGGCCGAAGGTCTCCTCGGTCATGCACCGCATCGAGTGATCGACCCCGGTGAGCACGGTCGGCGGGTAGAAGTAGCCAGGGCCGTCGCCGCGCTCGCCGCCGGTGACCACGGTGGCGCCCTTGTCGACGGCGTCCTTGACGTGGGCCTCGATCAGCTCCAGCTGGGGTGGGAAGATGATCGCCCCGACGTCGACCGTGCCCGGCTCGCCCGGCGGCCCCTGGCGCAGGTTGCGGACCTTCGCCGTCAGCTTCTCGAGGAACTCGTCGTGCACCGACTCCTCGACGTAGATGCGCTCGACCGAGATGCAGACCTGGCCCGAGTTGTTGACCCCGTAGGTGGTCGCCGCGTTGGCCGCCCGCTCGAGGTCGGCGTCGGCGAGCACGATCATCGGGTCCTTGCCCCCGAGCTCGAGGCTGACCGGGGTCAGCGTCTGGGCGGCCTGGGCCATCACCTTCTTGCCGGTCGCGACCGAGCCGGTGAACATGACGAAGTCGACCTCGTCGATCAGCGCCGCGCCGGTTTCGCCGCGACCGGTCGCGACCTGGAAGACGTTCTCGGGGATGCCGGACTCGGCCAGCATCTCGGCCATCAGCAGCGAGGTCAGCGGGGTGATCTCGGAGGGCTTGAT
>DATBPT010000183.1:0-1784 GCA_036561205.1 Solirubrobacterales bacterium | reverse complement strand
GGTCGTCCTCACGCCCGGCGAGGCCGAAACGGGCGAGCAGCGCCCTCCCCCGCTCCTCCGCCTCGGCCCGCGAGGCGCCGTGCGCCCGCATCTCCCCCAGCACGACGTTCTGCAGCGCGGTCATGTGGGGGAAGAGGTTGTAGGCCTGGAAGACGAGGCCGAGGCGGCGGCGCACGGCGACGGTCTCGACCGAAGGGTCGGTGATCACCTCGCCGTCGAGGAAGACGTCGCCGTCGTCGATCTCCTCGAGCAGGTCGACGCAGCGCAGCAGGGTCGACTTGCCCGAGCCCGAGGCGCCGATCACGGCGATCGCCTCGTGCTCGTGGATCTCGAGGTCGATCCCGTGCAGGACCTCGCGCTCGCCGAACGCCTTGGTCACGCCGCGGAACTCGAGCACCGGCGCTCCGGTCGCGTTCACGTCGCCGCCTCGGTGTAGCCCCAGCGCTCGAGCAGCCGCGCCAGCGGGATCGTCACCGCCAGGTAGAGCAGCGCCGCGGCGACCATCGGCGTGTAGTTGAAGTCGGTCGACGCCTGGATCTGGGCGACCCGGAAGGCCTCGCCCGAGACCCCGATGATCGCGATCAGGGCGACGTCCTTCTGCAGGGCGATGAAGTCGTTGAGCAGCGGCGGCCCGACCCGGCGTACCGCCTGAGGGAGGATCACGAAGCGCATCGCCTGGCGCTCGGTGAGCCCGATCGCGAGCGCGCCGTCGCGCTGGCCGGGATGCACCGAGCGCAGCCCGGCGCGGTAGACCTCGCTCACGTAGGCGCCGTAGGAGAGCGCCAGGGCGATCCCGCCGAGCACGACCGGCTCGGTCGGCAGGCCGCTGAGATCGAGCGCCGGGACTCCGAACCCGACCAGATAGACCAGGAGCACCGTCGGGATGCCGCGGAAGACGTCGGTGTAGACCGTGGCGAGCAGGCGCACCGGAAAAAGCGCCGGACCGCCGGTCGTCCGCAGAAGCGCCACCACCAGGCCGAGGATGAGGACGACGACCTCGACGATGCAGAAGACGCGCACGTCGAGCCAGAAGGCGCTGAGGATGTCGGGGAACGAGTCCTTGAAGACCTCGGCGTTGAAGAACGTGTCACGGACCTCGGGCCAGCCGGAGCTGGTCAGGGTGAGGGCCGCGAGGCCGCCGATCACGACCACGGTCGAGATCGTCGCGATCGCGAAGCCTCGGCGGTCGCTCGCCCGCCGCGCGGCCGCCCGTTCTGCGCGGCGGTCCGCCATGGCTACGCGGGAGGCGCTACTGGAGCACCGGCGCCTTGGTGACGTCGCTCATCCACTGCTGCTCGATCTGCGGCAGATCGCCGGACTCCTGCAGGGCCGTGACGGCGGCCGAGACGCAGTCGGTCAGCGGCGAGTCCTTCTCCAGCAGGGCTCCCCACTCGTCGCCGCCGGGGGCCGGGAACTGGCCCACGGTGGTCGCCTCCGGGATCTGGACGGCGGTCAGGTAGAAGGCGGTCGGCACGTCGATGACGATCGCGTCCACCTGGTCGTTCTTGAGCGCCGAGACGACATCGTTGGAGGTGTCGAAGACCTGCGGGTCCGACGAAGGCTGGATCTCGGCGTTGACGGCGTCGAGGCTGGTGGTGCCGATTTGGACCCCGATCGTCGCGTCCTGGAGCTCGGCGAGCGAGGTTACCCCCTCGAGGTCGGAGCCCTTCTTGACCACGACCGCCTGGTCGGCCTCGTAGTAGGGGGCCGAGAAGTCGACCTGTTCGGCCCGCTTCGGTGTGATCGAGATCTGGTTGACGTCGAAGTCGAAGTCCTTCGGCCCC
>DATBPT010000182.1:0-9757 GCA_036561205.1 Solirubrobacterales bacterium | reverse complement strand
GGTCGATCAGCCACTCGACCGGGGCGCGATCGTCGGTGTAGACGCTGCCGCCGGGCAGTCGCGGGGCGAGCCGGGCGGCGTCGATCAAGGCGAGCTTGCGCAGGTTGCCGTGCATGCTCGTGCGAGCGGCGTCGGCCAACCGCGCCGCCGTTGAGGCGCCTTATTCGCCGTTGAGCTTCAGCGCGCCCGCAGGGTGAAGCTGCGCGCAGCCCTGGTTCCGGCCGCGCGGTCGCGATCGCGGGTCGCGATCGTGACCTCGAGTCGCCGGCGGTGCTCGAGCCTGCGCGCGAAGCCGCCGCGGAGGTGGAAGCGCAGCGTCCGCGCCTTGCCCGCCTTGATCCGGTAGCCGCGGGCGGGGGCGCCCGTGAGCCGCGCCTTGCCGACGCAGCGCCGTTTCAGGCCGGAGGGCCAGGCGCGCGGGCAGCGCAGGCGCACCTTGACGACGCCGGTCGGGCTCGGACGCTGCACGCGCAGCTTGATCAGCGTCGCGCGGGCACGCGCCGGCCCGGCGGGGGGCAGCGGCGGCGGAGCCTGACCGCCCCCGTATTGCTCCGGGTGCTGGGCGGCCTCGAAGAAGCCGCGGTCGACGTCCTCGCGGCTGACCTCGCCCGCATCGGGCTTCGGCTTCGGCATCTCGATCTGCTGGTCGGTGATCGACCCCAGCACGCGGCGGTAGAACTCCTCCTCCCACGGGGCGCCGCCGGCGATCGAGCCGCTGTCGGTGCCGAATCTGGCGACGATCAGGCCCTGGCTCGGGAACACGGTGACCAGCTGGCCGAAGAGGCCGGCGAACTGGTAGACGTCGGCGGGAAGCGTCGGAAAGCTGCGGTCGTCGGAGACCGGCCGGTCGACGACTCGCGGGCTCACGCATGGCTTCGAGGCGTTGACCCAGATGAACCAGCCGTAGCAGCCGTTCTCGGGGATCGGTGCGATCGCCTCGCGCACGAATCGCTTCGAGAGCAGCCGCTGCCCGCGCCAGACGCCGCCGCGTCGCATCAGCTCGCCGAGCCGCGCGAAGTCGTCGGGGGTCATGTGAACGCCGAAGAAGCCCTGGATATGCCCCGCCGAGTCGCGGTCCCAGCTCCAGCTACCCGTCTCGATCCCGAGCGGGCCGAGGAGCTCGCGCTGGGCATAGGCCTGGACGTCTTCGCCGACCGCCGCCCGGGTCGCCTCGACCACCAGCGCCGGGCCGCTCTGCGAGTACTCCCAGTACGTGCCCGGCGGCTTCTCGACCGGCACCGTGAGCGCCTCGTGGATGCGGTCGGGCATGAAGATGTTGTAGTCGCGGAGCCCGTTCCACTGCAGCCCGCTGGTCATCGTCAGCAGCTCGCGCATCGTGATCCGCCCGTGGGCGGCGTCGGCGACCGGCACCAGCGAGCCCAGCGGATCGTCCGGACCGACCAGGTTCTGGGTCATCGCGCGGCCGAAGATCATCGCCGTTATCGACTTGGCCATCGACCAGCTCTGGAACGTCGTCCCGCGGTTGACCGGCCCGAGCCGATCCTCGGCCACGCGACAGCCGTAGCGATAGACGCGCACCGCCTGCGCCTGATTGGCTGTCGCGTAGTCGATCGCATCCTCGAGCTTGGCGGCGTCCATACCCGCCGCGGCCGGAGTGGTGTCGGTCCAGTCGGCGTCCCCCGGCTCGGCGCAATGCTGCGCCGCGAGGGCGCCCGGGGGCGTCGCAAGGGCGATCGCGGCGATCGCGGCGGCGAGCACCGACAGCGCCAGCCAGACGGCGCGCCGGCCGAGGGTGGTCCAGGGCACGCGACGAGTCTAGGTCGGCTCCGGGTCGGACGCGCCGGTTCGCTCAGCGTCGCCCGGTGCTCGCCTGGTGCCCCCGAAGCCAGCGCCACCAGTAGACGGCCAGGTCGGCGAAGAAGGCGGCGACGCGGCCCACCGGCCCGGTGAGGATCCAGGCGGCGAGACGCTCGAGCGGACCACGCCTCAAGGGACCGCGGTCGCGCGGCGCAGGTCGCGATCGGGGTCGACGCCCCAGTGTCGCCCGGCGGCGACCAGATCGTCGCTCAGCGCCCAGCGGTCGGGGCGCTCCTCGCCGTCGTGCTCGGGGCTGGCGCCCTTGAGCGTCATCGAGCCGGTGTTGTCGCCGATTGCACGGATCTGCTCGACCTCGAGCGAACCCAGTCGCTGCTCGGGCAGCGCCGCGAGCTCGGCGCGCTTGTCCTCGATCGACCGGGCCCCGGCGCCCTGCTCCTGGATCAGGGTCGGCGCCACGCACGCGACCGCCTCCTGGGCGAGGTTCCACTGACAGGCGAGCTGGATCGGCGTGAGGCCGGCAGCCGTCGCCAGCGGACGCATGCGCTCGAGCCTCTCTCGTCCGGCCTCGACCCAGCCGTCGGGACGAAACCGCCGGTGATCGGACTCTTCGAACGCGTCGCCGGCGAGGACGTCGTCCCAGAACAGGCCGCCGTAGTCGACGACGCGGGTGATCACGCGGATCTCGCGTTCGGCGGCGGCGCCGAGGCAGAGCTCCCCGGGCCAGGGCTCGAGCGGGTTGAGGATCAGCATCGCCCAGTCGATCCGCTCGCCGAAGCGCTCGAAGCAGTCGAGCAGGTCGAGGGTGAAGCCGTTGGCGGGGCCCGGGGCGATCCCGATCGCCCGCGTCAGCCCGGCGTCGCGGAGGCCCGCCATCGCATCCCAGACCGCCTCGGAGGTGAAGCCGATGCGATCCGGGTTGTGGAGCAGGAGGAGGTCGAAGCTCTCGCTCCCGACCCGCTCGAGGCTTGCCTCGGTCGCGGTTTGCAGGTAGTCCGCATAGCGGTCGGGGCCGCGCAGGCGCCGGTCGGTGAAGCGCGGGAAGCCGCGCGGCCCGTCGCGCTCGCCCTCGATGAAGTCGTGCCCGACCGCGCCGACGAGCGAGTAGGAGTCGCGGCTCAGTCCCTCGAGCGCCCGGCCGAGCATCGAGTCGGCCTCGCCGGCGCCGTAGACGTCCGCGGTGATCACCGTGTCGATCCCATCTCCGGGGCGCAGCAGGTCGAGCAGGCGATCGTCGGAGATCGGCTCGCCGAAGTGCATGAAGCGCCCTCCGCTCCAGGTTCCGATCGCGGTTCTGCCGGGGTCCACGGGCCCAAGCGTAGTGGTCACTAAGCTGGCTGCCCTCGTGAAGACGACGATCACAGAGCTCCCCGAGTCGCGGGTCAAGATCGACGTTTCGGTCGAGCCCGAGGTGCTCGCCAAGCGCGTCGACCGTGCCGCGGCCCAGCTCGCGGGCGAGATGAAGATGCCGGGCTTCCGCAAGGGCAAGGTGCCGGCTCAGCTGGTGATCCAGCGGGTCGGCCGCGAGGCGGTCGTCGAGCAGGCGCTCCGCGACGGGCTGCCCGAGTGGTACGAGCGCGCCCTGCTCGACTCAGGGATCGCCGCGATCGGCGACCCGAAGCTCGACGTCGGCGACCTGCCCGGCGAGGGCGAGGAGCTGAGCTTCACGATCGAGGTCGGCGTGCGCCCCAGCGCCGAGCTCGGCGAGTGGCAGGGCCTCGAGGTCGGCAGGGCCGAGATCGAGGTTCCAGAGGAGGCGATCGAGGCCGAGCTCGACCGCCTGCGCGAGGGCTTTGCCAGCCTCGCTCCGGTCGAGCGCCCGGCCGCGGCGGGCGACGCGATCGTGATCGACTTCACCGGCACGATCGACGGCGAGCCCTTCGAGGGCTCGGAGTCGCGCGACTTCGTGATCGAGCTCGGCGGCGAGAACCTGTTGGCGGAGTTCGATGCCGCGCTCACCGGCGCCTCCGCCGGCGAGCAGCGCGAGGTCGAGGTCACCTTTCCCGATGACCACCAGCCCGAGCACCTGGCCTCCAAGACCGCGAACTTCGCGGTTACGGTCAAGGAGGTGCGGGAGAAGAACCTGCCCGAGCTCGACGACGAGTTCGCCTCCGAGGCGTCGGAGTTCGAGACCCTGGACGAGCTTCGCGGGGAGATGCGCTCGCAGATGTCGAAGGGCCTCGAGCAGCGTGCCGAGGCGGAGTTCCGCGAGGCGGCCGTCGACGCCGTCGCCGCCAACGCCAAGCTCGAGATCCCGCACGACCTCGTTCATGCGCGCGCGCATGAGATGTGGGAACGGATCGAGCGCCAGCTCGCCCAGCGCGGGATCGATCCGCAGGCCTACGCCCAGATGCAGGGCAAGGACCGCCACGACCTGATCGACGACGCCGAGGAGGACGCCGAGCGCGCACTGCGCCGTGAGGCCGTGCTCGCCGCCGTCGCCGACGCCGAGGGGATCGAGCCGACCGACGAGGACCTGATCGAGGCGATCGGTCCCGGCGAGGGCAAGGACGCGCCCGAGAAGCTGCTCGCGCGGCTGCGCGAAACCGGCCGCGACAGCCTGCTTCGCGACGAGGTGCGGATGCGCAAGGCCGCCGACGCGGTCGCCGAGTCGGCGAAGCCGATCCCGATGGAGCGCGCCGCGGCCCGCGAGCAGATCTGGACGCCGGAGAAGGACGCTCCCGGCGAGGACTCAGCCGGCGGCGACGCGGAGGCCAAGCCCGGCGAGCTCTGGACCCCGGGTAGCTGAGCACGGAGCCCGTTTGGCGCTCGGCCACCGCCGGGGTAGGATCGCTGCGAGGTGTCGGGCTCGGTTGATCGAGACGGCCGTCAGGCGGTCTTGCGAATGGCACTCGTCGGCGCAGCGCTCATGGTCGCCGCCGGCGGCGTGTGCCCTCGGCCCGCGGCCGCCGACGGCACCGGCTGGCCCGCTCACGCGATCGGGGGAGTGAGCTGCTCGGCCGGTCAGGTGGCCGCCTACCCGCCGGTCCAGATGTCGCCCGTGACGCCAACCAATTTCACGCGGCCCGAGGAGGTCGGCTGGTCGCCGAACCTGTACCAGTACAACAGCGCCACCGCGCAGTGGACGCTGTACGACTCGTCGATGCCCTACTACCGCGCCTTCACCAGCAGCTACGGCTACTTCCAGGCACCGCTTCACCAAGCGTGGACCACGCCCACCGGCAACGACATCGTCTTCTCGCTCTTCGGCGGCCTGGCGCCCGGCTACTACGCGGTTTGGCATGTCCTGGTCTGGCGGTCGACGGGCAGCGAGCACACAATGTGGAGCCCGTCCTGCCAGGTGCCGTGAGCTATTCGCCAGCAACCGGCTCGACCGCGAAACCGGCCTTGGCGAGCATCTCGGGCAGGGCGATGACGGCGACGCGGTCCTTGTCCTTGTCCTCGTCGGAGAGCTGGTCGTAGGCGAGCAGGCACGGGTGGCGCTTCGCGCCGTCGTCGCGTTCGGGGCCATACGACCATCCGCGGCCTATGCGCTCTCGCATCCAGCGCTCGTGCTCGGCCTCGGCGAATTCCTCGAGCCTGCCGGTGAGCCGCTGGTCGAAGACCGCGGTCGATCGCTCGACATCGGCGAGCGCCGCCGGCACCACCACGCAACCGAGCGCGGCGAGCTTGCGGGGAATGTCGCCGGCGAAGTCACGGTTCGACGAACGCGCGTCGTCGTCGAGCTCGTCCCACGGTTTCACGTTCACCTGCTCGGTCGCGCCCTTGGCGAGTTGGTCGCGCTCGTAGCTGTCGTGCATGGCCCGCGCCAGGGTCTCCCTGAGGCCGCCGACGAGGAAGCGCTCGCTCAGCACCAGTTTCAGGATTGCGAACAGCCTGATCGAGCCGGGGCGGCCTTCGGCGCTGGCGATCGTCGCCGCGCCCAGGCGCTCGTCGTTGATCACCAGGACGACCCCGCCCGCGGGTTGGTTGGTCGCCGCGAGCGTCAGCGCCGTCGCCACGCCACGCGCCTCGTCGCCGAGGGCGACGTAGATCGCCACCGCGTCACGGCTGCGCTCGGACTCGCGCAGTGCCGGCGAGGCGAGGTCGATCTCCCATGGTTCGAGCTCGACGATGCCGTCGAGCGCCGGGTAGCGCTGGCGCAGCCGCTCGCACTCGGCCGCGGTGTCGTCGCCGGCCAGGGTGATCTCGATCCGGGCGCGGGAGTGGACGCGGGAGTTGCGCCAGAGGCGCGCCGTATTCACGACCAGGACCTCGGCGATCGCCTGGTCGGCGACGATCAGCACCGCGGGGCCGCGATGGCCGGCGGCGGCCGCGTCGGCAAACGGCGGGTAGGTGTCGAGGACGAGACGGCCGGCTGCCTCGTAGAGGTTGAAGAGCTCGACCTGAACGTCGGGGTCGTCGCCCTCGGTCAGCGTCCGCGCCTGAAGCGCCTGCCACAGGGCCCGGTCCTCGATGTGCGCGATCACCCGCAGGGGGTCGGCGGCGCGGGCGCTGGTGATCTCGATCGCGGCGGCGACGACATCGATCGCGACGCCGTCGGCTCCCGGAGCGACGATCAGGTGGCGAGCGCGGTGCACGCATGCCGCCCGCAGCAGGTCGGCATCGGCGGCATCGCCGACGAGAACGCTGATGCCGCGCTCCTTGCAGCCCTCGATCGCCGGCTTGGTCGCGTCGCGGTCGATCGCGATCACTCGCGCACCGAGCTCGTTGAGCCTTGCCGCGAGGCCGAAGCCGACGTCGCCGAGGCCGGCGACGACGATGTGGTTGCGGCGAAAGAGGCGGAAGCCGATCAGGCGAAGCTGCTCGCGCGAGAGCACGAGCAGGCCCCTGATCGCGGCGACGCCGACCAGCAGGGGACCGAGCACGCGGGCGATGTTGAGCACCACCGGATCGCCGCTCTCGGGCGCGCTGCCGAAGGCGTAGAGCTGAAACGACTTGACCAGCGCCTCCCACCACTCGTCGCCCTCCTTGCTGTAGCCGATCGTCCCGAAGACGACGACGGTGAGCCCGAGCGTGATCACGATCGGGGCCCGCGCGTCCCGCCACAGGGGGCGCAGGCGCGCGCGCCAGAAGCGGCGCAACGCCCAGGAGAGGCGGCCTCGGCCGGCAAACGGGCTCGGCTGGCTCGAGACCTCCTGCACGTGCGCGAGCCTACTGCCTGATCCGCGCGCCGATGCGTCATGATCCGCATTAGTGCGACTCCCCTTGGCATCGGTCGTCGTCCTCGCGCTCACCCTTGGCGTGCTCGCCGGCTGTGGCGACGACGGCGACGAGCCTGGGACCACGGTGGCGCTCAACGAGGCCGCCCAGGTCGATGTCGACGAGGCGGACGCGGACGCGACGAATACGCCACAGGGCGCCGATGTCCTCGACGAGTTCTCCGAGCTGCGCCAGGCGCAGGGCGAGCCGAGCGTGCCGGCGATCCGGGGCTCGGCCGGGCTCACCGTGCCGGAGTGGATCCACACCGTCGACGGCGACGTCGCCTCCTACTGGCAAAAGCAGTTCAACGACGCCGGCTATGAGTACTCGCCTGCCGAGGAGCTGATCTTCGACAAGACGCTGAAGTCGGCCTGCGGGATCAAGGCGAGCCTGAAAACCGGGCCCTTCTACTGCACGGCCGATGAGGCGATCTACTTCCCCGTCGTCTTCTTCGACCGCGTGCCGGGCCAGTTCGGCGACGCCGCGACCGCGGTCGTCGTCGCGCACGAGAACGGCCACCGGGTCCAGGACCTGCTCGGGCTCTTCGACCAGCCCGGGATCACCTCCGCCCAGCTCGAGCTGCAGGCGGACTGCCTCGCCGGTGTCTGGGCGAAGACGGTCTACAAGCGCGGCCTGCTCGAGGAGGGCGACATCGGCGAGATCCTCGGCCTCGTCGACATCAGCGGCGATTCACCGGAGACGCCGATCAACGCCCCCGGCGCCCACGGCAACTCGGCGCTGCGCCGGGACTTCTTCGCCCAGGGCTACAACAGCGGCAAGCCCGGCGACTGCCCGGTGCCGTCGAAGCGCGATATCAAGAGCCGCGCGTAGCCGCGGCCTCGTTCTCGGTTGCCTGCACGTCGCGCACCCGCTCGCGGTGTCGCTCGACCTGCTGATCCGAGTCTTCGAGGCCACGCAGGCGCCGCTTCGTGAACGCGAGCTCGGCGAGCTCGCGGCAGAGCGAGCTGGTCGCACGCGCGCCCTCGAGCTCGCCCGCGCGGATCTGGCCGATCTCGCGCCTGGTTCGGCCGGTGAAGCTGGCAGCGGTCGCCGCCTCCTCGGCCGAGATCAGGCCGCTCTCCGCCTCGCCGGCGAGCTCCTCGCGGATCAGCCGCCGCTGGTGGTGAAGCCAGAGCGCGATCCCGGCGAAGAAGAGGACCACATAGGCCCAGGAGATCCACTTGAGCGCCTCCGTCGCCGAGGCCGCCGAGGCGTCCATGCGGTCGGCGAGCGCCACCGGGACGCCGACGGCGAGGTACTCATAGGTGGTCTGGAAGCCGTACTTGAGCGACAGCAGGATCGGCTCCAGCCCGTTGTTGATCGCGTGCATCAGCATCGCCGCCGAGAGCCCGAGCAGCGGCCAGCCGATCCGCCCGACCCAGGACCGCGACCAGGTCGCGGCGCCGAGCCCGGCGCCGAAGGTCGCGGTCCAGATCGCGTGGCGGAGCATCGCCGGGCCGAAGAAGTCCCGCCGGTCGACGAACACCGAGAGCGCGTCGCCGACCCCGGCGACCCGCGCCTCGCGGAAGAAGTAGTAGAGGTCCTCGGTGAAGGCGAAGCCGATCCCGACCGCGGCCCCGTAGACGATCCCGTCGGTGACCCCGTCGAACTCGAAGACGCCGAAGCGGCGCCCCGCCCAGCGCGATACGAGCACCGCGATCACCAGCGCCAGTCCTTTGGCGAGCTCCTCGACCAGCGGCGCCGAGATCGCCGGCCCGAAGACGGTGTCGACGTCGCGCGGCAACTGCCCCTCGAGCGCCGAGTTGCCGGCCGAGGCGAGGATCGCCGCGAAGATCGCCCCCCAGAGGAAGAGCAGGGCGACGATCGAGATCGGCTCGCGCTCATAGAGGTCGCAGAAGCGGACGATCAGCAGCGCGACGACCGCCTGCAGCAACGCGTAGGCGAGGATCAGGTCGTCCGCGGCGAAGGGGTCCATGCCGGGCGCAGGGTCTCAGGTCCGGCGGCGCCCCGGGCCGTTCGCCGAAAAAGCTGTCCAGACGGCTTCTATACACTCACGCCCGATGAGCCCCCTGGTCCCGATGGTGGTCGAGCAGACGTCGCGCGGCGAGCGCGCCTTCGACATCTACTCGCGGCTGCTCAACGAGCGGATCATCTTCCTCGGCACCCCGGTGACCGAGGACATCGCCAACCTGATCGTCGCCCAGTTGATCCACCTCGAGTCCGAGGATCCCGACAAGGACATCTCGATGTACATCAACTCGCCGGGCGGCTCCGTGTACGCAGGTCTCGCGATCTACGACACGATGCAGTTCATCAAGCCCGACGTGCAGACGATCTGCGTCGGCATCGCGATGAGCATGGGCTCACTCCTCCTTGCCGGCGGCGCGAAAGGGAAGCGCATGGCGCTGCCGAATGCACGAATCCTGATCCATCAGGTTTCCGGGGGCTTCTCAGGTCAGGGAACCGACATCGAAATCCAGGCCCGCGAGGTGATCGGATTGAAGCGCCGCCTGGAAGAGATCTACGCCGAGCACACGAATAAGGAGATCGACCAGATCTCACGCGACATGGAGCGGGACTTCTTCATGAGCCCGCAAGAAGCCACCGAGTACGGCATCATCGACACTGTCATCACAAGCCGCGACGGGACCCGGGAACTTGCTCGGGACTAGCCGTCCCGACCAATCCGGGGTAAAAGGAGACTGATGGCGCGGGCTAGCGACGGCAACGAACAGCTGCTTTGCAGCTTCTGTGGGAAATCCCAGCGGCAGGTGAAGAAGCTGATCGCAGGCCCCGGGGTCTACATCTGCGACGAGTGCATCGATCTCTGCAACGAGATCATCGACGAGGAGCTCAC
>DATBPT010000181.1:0-3020 GCA_036561205.1 Solirubrobacterales bacterium | reverse complement strand
CCGGGCACGATCGGCGCCGACGGCCAGGCGCTCGGCACCGGCTGTGTCTACCCCGCCGCCGCGCTCACGGTCGCCGACCAGCTCGAGGCGGCCGGGAGGACCTGGCGCGGCTACATGGAGGACATGGGCGACGACCTGCGCCGCGACGGCACCGCGACCTGCTCTCACCCATTGATCGGCAGCCGCGACCGGACCCAGGACGCAACGCCGGCCGACCAGTACGCCACCCGCCACAACCCGTTCATGTACTTCCACTCGGTGATCGACGACGACCTCAGCTGCGGCGCGCACGTGGTCAACCTCGAGCGGCTGAAGCGAGACCTGAAGAAGCCGCGCCGGACCCGCAACTACACCTTCATCACCCCGGACCTGTGCAGCGACGGCCACGACGACGAGTGCGCCAACCCGCAGCAGCGCGGCGGCTACGAGGGCATCGACGACTTCCTGCACAAGTGGGTACCGCGGATCCTGAAGTCGAAGGCGTACCGGCGAAACGGGTTGCTGATCGTCACCTTCGACGAGTCGGAGTCCGGCGCCGCGGCCTGCTGCTTCGTCCCCCAGGGCCCGAACACGCCCTTGCAGGGGATCCAGGGGCGCGGAGGCGGCCACACCGGCACCGTCCTGCTGTCGCCGTTCATCAAGCGCGGCTCGGTCAACGAGACGCCGTACAACCACTACGACTACCTGCACACGGTCGAGGACATCTTCGGCCTCGGCTACCTCGGCTACGCCGGGCGGTCCGAGGTCAAGAGCTTCGGCGCCGACGTCTTCGGCGGCTAGGGCGGCGGGCCTCCTGCGGCTCGCTACCGTGTTGGCGTATGAGTAGCCAGCCAGTGCCCGGTGGGGTAGTGCACAAGTTGCCCGCAGACCTGCGCAAGGCGCTGATCGCCAACGCAACGGCGCTCGACGCATGGCAAGACATCACGCCCTTGGCCCGCAACGAATTCATCTGCTGGGTCGAGGATGCCAAGCAGGAGACGACCCGCACGCGCCGCATTCGCCGGACCCAGGAGGAGCTCGAGGAAGGCCAGCGCCGCCCCTGCTGCTGGCCTGGATGCAAGCACCGCGAGCGCACCGGTACCTAGCGCGCGGGCGGCGCGGCGGGGGTCAGCCGATCAGCTCCGCGACCGCTTCGAGCGCGGCGTCGAAGTCGGTGCCGGGCAGCCCACCGATCCCCGGTGAGGTGGCGCCGGCGTCCTGGTAGCGGCGAACGGCCGCCCGCACATCGTCCGCCGAGCCGATCCCGGCGAGCTCGCCGAGCATCCGGTCCGAGAGGCCGGCCTTGGCGTGCTCGAGATCACCCGCGGCGATGCCCTCGTCGAAGGCGGCGAGCTCGCCGGCGAACCCGGAGGCCTCGAGCATCGCCCGGTAGAAGGGCAGTGAGGCGTAGGGGATCAGGTCCTGGCGCAGGGTCGCCCGCGCCGCCTCCGGGTCGTCGGTGAGCGCGGTCGGCACCGCGGCGACGACGCCGAAATCGGCGAACGAGCGGCCCGAGGCCTCGATCCCCTCCTTCAACGCCGGAATCACGGTGCTCTCGATGTAGGACGGACAGCAGAGCCAGAGCATCACCCCGTCGGCGGCCTCGCCGGCGAGCCGGATCATGTTCGGCGACAGCGCGGCGACGTAGATCGGCAGCTCGGCCCGGGCCGCGTAGCCCATGAACGCGAACTTGGTCGGGAAGAACTCCGAGCCCGGCGGCTCGGTGCCGCCCAGGATCGCCCGGACGCCGGCGAGGTACTCGCGCATCTGGCTGACCGGCTTGGTGATCTTCTGGCCGTGCCAGTTCTCGACCGTGACCCGGTGCGAGACCCCGAGCCCGAGCACCATGCGCCCGTTCGAGTACTCGTCGATGGTCGCCGCGGTCTGGGCCATCGTCGCCGGGGTGCGGCTGAAGATCGGGACGACGCCGGTGCCGAGCTTGATCCGCTCGCTGGCGGCGGCGTAGGCCATCAGCACGGTCAGCGAGTCGCGGCCTGCGATGTGGGTCGTGTAGGCGGCGTCGTAGCCGAGCTGGTCGGCGAGCGCCACCCGCTCGAGCGTCTTCGAGAGCGAGCGGCCGGGGGAGATGAAGGCACTGATGCCCGCCATGCGCTGATTCATATACGAATCCGCGTGTGCACTCGGTCGAACAATCCTCGCTCGTCGCCCGTCCCGCGTCCGAGGTCTGGGAGCGGGCGATCACCGAAGAAGGGATCAACGACGAGTTGGCGCCGATCCTGCGGATGACGATGCCGGCCGGGTTGCGCGGGAAGACGATCGACGACGTCGAGGTTGGGGTGCCGCTTGGGCGCAGCTGGATCCTGCTCGGCGGCGTGTTGCCGCTGGACTACGACGACCTCTGCCTGGCCGAGCTGGAGCCGGGGCGGCGCTTCCTCGAGCGCTCGAAGACCCTGACCTTCGCCGTCTGGCAGCACGAGCGCACGGTCGAGGCGGAGGGCGAGGGGCGTTGCCGGGTCACCGACCGGCTCGGCTTCGAGCTCAAGCGTGGCGTCGCCTGGATCCCCGGGCTCGCGCGGCTGGCGAGCGCGGTCGTCGGCTTCCTCTTTCGCCACCGCCACCGGCGGCTGGCTCGAGCCTAACCGCCGGCCGCGACCGTCAGCTTGCGGCGGTCACGGGCGACGCTGAGGCTCGACTCGGCGCCGGCCGCGTCGGCGAGCCCGACCGTCGTCGTCTTGCCGTCCGTGCTCGCCTCGGTCGCCCGCAGCGCCCTCGCGTCGAGGGCGATCGTCAGCGCCCGGGTCTCGGTCGAACCGGTGTCGGCGAAGGCCAGGGTCCAGCGGGGGACGAACTGGCGGAAGTCGGGCGAGCTGAACCCCTGCAGCGGCTGCTTCTGGCCCCGGGCCTGGGTGCGCACGGCCGCCGTCTCACCCGGCGCGTCATAGATCGCGCCGGCGAAGCCCGGTGCGTTGATCTGAATCGCGGACGCGTCGCTCTCGCCGAGCTCGATCTGCGGATGCAGCTGCAGGTAGCGGGTGTAGGTGTGGGTGAGCGCCGAGCTCACGTGGTCGACGATCACCAGC
>DATBPT010000180.1:0-4753 GCA_036561205.1 Solirubrobacterales bacterium | reverse complement strand
GTGGCCGGGGACGTGGAAGCGGCCGGGGTCGCGGTCCGCGTAGGCGATCAGCGCGTCGAGGTATGGCGTCGCGTCCTGCTCCACGGCAGGCACGTTACCCGGCCCCGGAGCGGGTCAGGAGATGCCGGAGACGAGGACCCGGAGGCGCTGGGCTGAGAGCTGCCCGCGCCGCTTCGTGACCAGCAGCCAGCGCACCCGTCGATCGGCAATCCCGATTCGCAAGCCGCGCTTCGCGGACTCGCGGACCTCGAACACATGGGCACCGGCGGCATTACCGGCCGGCTTCAGATCGAGCCGGCGGCGTGCCCGCCGGGCTCGATCGCCGCGACCGACCCCGCGCGCCGATTGGCCGCGGCCGGAGGTGAGGATCGCCCTCGCCTTGCCCTGCCGCCCGTAGAGAACCCGCAGCTCGCCCTTGCCGATCAGGCACCAGCGGTCGGTTCGATCGGCATAGTTCTCCGGCGGTCCGAGCCGGCTCAGCGCCTGGTCGCGCTTGATCCCGAGCCGAACCCTGCCCACCCGCCGTCCACGGAGCTTGCCGCCAGGCGGGATGCAGGCCGGGTAGAGGCCGCGGTCGGCGTAGACGCGGTCGCGCTCCTCCGGGGTGTCGACCTTGGCCGCGCAGCTCGGGTCGGGCTTCGACTCGAGCACGACCTCGACCCCGCCGCCGCCGGCCTCGTCGAAGTAGGGCCTGTAGGCGGCGGGTACGAACGGGCTCGCGCTCTGCGGGCTACCGCCGATGCGGAAGTTGCGGACGCTGACCCCGCCGACCCCGCGCGCGCGGTCGAAGTAGTAGTTGCCGTCCCAGTGCCAGAGCTCCGGCTGCTGGCCCTGGACCACGGAGCCGGTCCAGTGGTCGCGCTGAAAGTAGAAGCACTTGCTGCCGGCGGCGGCGACCCGGGCCGGCTCCTGGGCGGTGAACTCGACCAGGCCGAAATCGGTGATGTTCTGGTTCGTCTTGTCGAACTCGACGCAGAACGGGTCGGCGCCCGGGTCGGGGAAGTCGGTTCCGGTGCCGACGTCCTGGAGCTGGCAGCGAAACGGGATCTGGCCGTCGTAGGGGCCGACCACGGTGGGGGGCGACTGGGCGCCGGCGCTCCCGGCGGCAAGCAGCGAGGCCGCCGCGCATAGCCCGAAGATCGTCGCTCGAATCCCCAACACCCCTCGCGAAAGCTACCGGCGCATCCTGGCTGGAGCGCCAGTACTTTGAGCGCGTGGGTGAACGGGGGAGCCGTGGTTTCGAGCGGACGACCGGACACGGCCGGCTGGCCGGCGAGCTCTCGCGGCGCGATCTCCTCGCCCGGGCCGGCGCGCTCGGCCTCGGGGCGACGATCGCCGCGGCGCTGCCCTACGCGGCCCGGATGGCGATCCCCGACCGGGCGCTGGCCGCCGGCCCCACCGACGCCGCGCTGCAGGCCTTCTTCGACACGATCGTCCCTGGCAAGCCGGTGCTGGGGCTGCTCACCCAGCTCGGCAACCCGATCGACGCGAAGGCGATCGCCGGCGTCGACCCCGAGCACGGCGCGGTCTACACCGACGCCCTGGCGCTGGCCCGCAACGCGCGGATCGGCTTCACGACGCTCGAGCCGGCCTTCGTCGCCGACCTCTCGGCCCGAGCGCTGGGCGAGGGCGGGCTCTTCCTCGACCTCGACTACGAGGCACGCGAGCGCGTCTGCCTCGCCGGGCTCTCGTTCGCCAACCCCGACCGGATCGTCTGGGAGGCGGCGGCGGCGATCCCGTTTACCGCCTTCTGCGCCGCCGCCACCGTCGTCAACGCCACCGACGAGACGGCGGCCGGCTACGCGGTAATGGGGCACCCGGGGACCGCGCCGAACGGCTACAAGGACTTCTCCTACGGGCTCGAGCTCAATCGCGGGCGAACGAAGAGAGGCTCGCTGCGCTGATGGCCGAACGGGTTGATGTCTGCATCGTCGGCTCCGGGTTCGGCGGCTCGATCGCGGCCTGGCGCCTGGCCGAGCTCTATCGCGCCGCCGATCAGGACGCGAGCGTGGTCGTGCTCGAGCGCGGCCTGCGCTTCGGCCACACCGACTTTCGCCAGTCGATGGACCTCGACCACCTCTCGGACGTCTACGAGCTGATCCAGGGCCAGGGGGCCCAGATCGTCGCCGCCAACCTCGTCGGCGGCGGCTCGAACCTCTACCTGGCCGCCTCGCTGCGATCGCCCTCGGAGACCTTCGAGCGCATGGACCACCACCCCGACGACGGGCCGCGCCGGCGGATGTGGCCGCGGGCGATCAGCCGTGCGAGCCTGAACCGCTACTACGCCCGGGCGGAGCGCGGCCTGCGCGTGCGCCAGCCCTCCTGGGACGAGGTCTCGAAGTCCGGTGGCGTCTGGGCGGCGATGCTGCGCGAGGCCGGGCATACGTGCGACCGGGTCCCGGTGGCGATCGACTTCGAGCGCTGCGTCGACGCGAAGTGGTGCTACACCGGCTGTGTCTTCGGGGCCAAGAACTCGCTGATCACCAACTACCTGCCGTCGGCGGAGCGGCGCGGGGTCGAGGTGCGCCCATCGGTCCAGGTGAACGAGGTGGCGCCCTCGTCGGCGCGTCCCTACCGGTGGATCGTCCGCGGCGCCACCGTCGACCCGGCGAGCAAGCAGACGACCGACCCGGTCGAGATTGAGTGCAAGGTCGCGATCCTCGCCGCCGGCGCGCTCGGCACCCCGCCGATCCTGATGCGCTCTCGCAACAACGGCGCCCTGCCCGCGATCTCGGCTCACCTCGGCCGCCACCTCGGCGTCAACGGAGACCACGTCGCCGCGATCGAGGTCGACTCGCGCAAGGCGAAGCGGGTGCTCGGGCTGCCGGGGGGCTTCGACGAGTTCTTCAAGGGCAAGCCGATCACGACGATGAGCTACGACCACTGGGTCGGCAAGCGCGGCAACGCCCATGACGGCACCCGGTTCACGCTCCAGGAGATCCTCCTCTCCCAGCTCACCAACTTCCTCTACGACGACGGTCGCGGCGACGGTTCGGAGCCGAGCTGGTGGGGGCGCGAGAAGAAGCGCTCGATCTCGACCTGGTCGCGCCACATCGAGATCCTGGCGATGGTCGAGGAGACGATGGACGGCGAGTTCTACGCCGTGCCCCCGACCGGCAACGGTCACGTGCAGCCGAACGGCGGCCCGGTAGGCATCGGCCTCTTCAGCTACTCGCTCTCGGAGCAGTCGGAGCGGATCCGCGAGCGCGCCAACGAGGCGATCAGGCAGATCGCCGAACGCCGCGGCGTCGGCCGCTTCCTGAAGCTGGCCGAAACCCCGGGCGTCTACGCCTCGCACCCGCTCGGCGGCGCGCGGATGGCCGACGAGGCCGGCTTCGGCGTCGTCGACGACGCCTGTGAGGTGTTCGGCTCCGAGGGCCTGTTCTGCATGGACTCATCGGTGATCCCGACCAGCTTCGGCGTCAACCCCTCGCTCTCGATCTCGGCCGTCTGCGAGCGGGCCGCGGCGAAGCTCGTCTCCCGGGCCGCGGACTTCGGCCTGCCCGCGGCGCCGGCGGGCCTCAAGCACCGGCCGCCGGGCGTGCACGTCGGTGCGCGGGTGAAGCCACACGGCTGAGTACCCAGCGCCGCCTCCGCCGCCCACGCGGCTGCTACCTTTGCGCCGTCCTCCATGGACGACGACCTCCCCCGAAGTACGCGGCCCGCATCCAGGGTCCCTGAGCAGCCGTGACGGCGCTCTTTCTCTTCCTGCTGATCCTGCTCGTCCTCCTGAACGGGGTCTTCGTCGCTGCCGAGTTCGCGCTCGTGCGCACCCGCAAGGGGCGGATCGAGGTCCTCGCCAAGGCCGGTGAGACCGGCGCCGAGGAGGCGCTCGAGCAGCTCGACAAGATCGACGAGTCGCTGGCCGCCTGCCAGTTCGGGATCACGCTCGCCTCGATCGGGATCGGGTTCCTCGGCGAGCCGGCGATCGCCGAGCTGATCAAGCCGGTGCTCGGCGACGGCACCGGTGCGACCGCGATCGCTTTCGTGATCGCCTTCGTCGTCGCCACCTCGCTTCACATCACGATCGGCGAGCAGGTGCCGAAGATGCTGGCGATCACCAACGCCGAGCCCACCGCGCGCCTGCTCTCGCGCCCGCTGAACGTGTTCCACGCGATCAGCAGGCCGTTTATCTTCGCCCTCAACAAGGCCTCGAACGCGATCGTGCGCCTGTTCGGCGTCGACCCGAGCGACCTCGGCGAGAAGCACACGTCGAGCGATCTCAAGGAGATCATCCAGACCTCGGCCAAGGGCGGCAGCCTCGATCCCGGCGAGGCGGTGATGCTGGGCGGCGTTTTCCACCTGCACGAGCAGGAGGCGCGCGAGGTGATGACCCCGATCCCCGCGGTGGTCACCGTGAACGCCGACGAGACGGTCGAGGATGCCCTGCGTCGCTGCGTCTCCTCCGGCCACACCCGCCTGGTGGTCGTCGAGGACGACAACCCGGACAAGGTGCGCGGGATCGTCCACAACAACAGCCTCATCCGCCTCTACCTGAACACGGGCGGCGACGCTTCGCTGGAACCCGCCGTGCGCGAGGTGCCGGTGTTCCCGGAGACGAAGCCGATCGACGACCTGCTCGCCGAGCTGCAACGCCAGCGCTCGTCGATCGGGATCGTCTCCGACGAATACGGGCGCACGGTCGGCATCGCCACGATCGAGGACATCCTCGAGGAGGTGGTCGGTGAGATCGAGGACGAGACGGATGCCCGCGCGACCTCGTTGCGGCGGCTCACCGACGGTGACTGGTACG
>DATBPT010000179.1:0-4276 GCA_036561205.1 Solirubrobacterales bacterium | reverse complement strand
CCGACCCGACCGAGGACGTCGGCGGCGCGGACGCCGCCGCCAAGATGGCGATCCTCGCCCGGCTCGCGTTCGACACGCCGGTGAGCCTGGCCGACGTCACCTACGAGGGGATCACCGAGATCCAGCCCGACGACCTGGAGTACGCGAAGGAGCTCGGCCTGTCGCTGAAGCTGCTCGGGGTCGCCGAGCGCTGCGGCGAGGGAATCAGTGTCCGCGTCTTCCCCTGTTTCCTCAACGCCGACCACCCGCTGGCGCCGATCGAGGGCCCTTTCAACGCGGTCATGGTCGAGGCGCCGTCGATCACCGAGGTGACCATGTCCGGGCCCGGCGCGGGGGGCGTGCAGACGGCGACGGCGGTGCTCGGCGACCTCGTCTCGATCCTCTCCGGCGACGCCCCGGTCGACCAGCCGCGCGAGCGGCTCGAGGTGATCCGCGAGGTCAGCTCCGCGTTCTATCTGCATCTCGAGGTCGCCGACCGCCCGCTGGTGCTGGCGGGGATCGCCGAGATCCTCGGCCGCAACGCGATCTCCGTGCAGAGCGTCGTCCAGCGCGGCCTCGGTGACGACGCGAGGCTGGTCATGGTCCTCCACGAGGCGCCCGAGAGCGCCTTCTACGCCGCCCTCGGCGAGATCGCCAAGCTCGACTTCCTGCGCGCCGCCCCGCGGGCGATCAGGGTCGTCGAGGAGGTGTTCAAGTGAGATGCCCGAGCCGCTGATCGAGCGCTACCGCGAGCGGCTGCCGCTCGAGCCGGGCGACCCGGTGGTGACGCTGAACGAAGGCTCGACGCCGCTGGTCGAGGCGCCGGTGATCTCGGAGCTGGTCGGGGCGCGGGTGCTGCTGAAGCTCGAGGGCGCCAACCCGACCGGCAGCTTCAAGGACCGCGGCATGACCGTCGCCGTCTCCCGCGCCGCCGGCGCCGGCGCCGAGGCGGTGATCTGCGCCTCGACCGGCAACACCGCGGCCAGCGCCGCCGCCTACGCCGCGCGCGCGGGTCTGCGCGGGGCGGTGATCGTGCCCGAGGGCAAGATCGCGATCGGCAAGCTCGCCCAGGCGCTGATGCACGGGGCGCGGGTGATCGCCCTGCGCGGGAACTTCGACCAGGCGCTGGAGATCGTCCGCAAGCTCGCCGACTCGCATCCGGTCGAGCTTGTCAACTCGGTCAACCCGTACCGGATCGAGGGTCAGAAGACGGCCGCCTTCGAGGTCGTCGAAGAGCTCGGCGAGGCCCCGGATGCGCTGGCGATCCCGGTCGGCAACGCCGGCAACGTGACCGCCTGGCAGCGGGGCTTCTCCGAGCTCGGCACGGCGCCGGTGCTCTACGGCTTCCAGGCCGCGGGCGCGGCGCCGCTCGTGCACGGCGCTCCGGTCGCCAACCCGGAGACGATCGCCTCGGCGATCCGGATCGGCAATCCGGCACGCTGGGAGGAGGCGATGGCCGCCTTCACAAGCTCGCGCGGGCGGGTCGAGGCGGTCACCGACGACCAGATCCTCGACGCCTATCGGCTGCTCGCTTCGCGCGAGGGCGTCTTCTGCGAACCGGCGTCGGCCGCCTCGGTCGCCGGGATCCTCGCCCACGGGCTGCCGGTGGCCGAGGGCACGGCCGCGCCGCAGACGATCGTCTGCGTGCTCACCGGCCACGGGCTCAAGGACCCCGACACGGCGCTCGGCAAAGCGCCGGCGGTGATCGGCTGCGACGCCGATCTGGCCAAGGTGGAGCGCGCCGTTTTTACGGACTGATTTCGCCGGATCCGCACGCTATTGCCCGAAATCGGGTAGTAAAGAGGTTCATGGGGGTTGCGGACCTCGCACTTGCGGGGGGCCTAGCGCTTGCTTGCCTCCTGTTGATCGGGGCGCTACTGCGCCTCCGCTCCGCCGACCGCCGACACCGGGCGGTGCTCGACAGCCTCCCCCAGACGACGGTCGCGGCCTTCAATCACGAGTTCCGCGTCGTCTTCGCCGCCGGCGCGACGGTCGACTTTGCCGGGCGCACCCCGGCGGAGATCGAGGGCAAGTTCCTGCTCGGCCACATCCCCCAGGCTCAGCGCGAACCGCTGATGCTCCACTATCGCGCCGCCCTGCGCGGCGAACAGCGCTCGTTCGAGTACCACTCGACCCAGTCGGGCCGCGACTATTGGGTCCGGATCGTTCCGCTGGCCGACCACAAGGGCTCGATCACGGGCGGGCTCTCGGTCGCCCTCGACATCTCCGACCGCCGGCAGATGCAACGCGATCCGGGCAGCAGGGCTGCCGAGGTCGAGGCGGTCACCGACGCGACCCGGGCGCTGGCCCGGAGCGTCGACCCGGCCGCCGCCCGGACCGCGGTTTGCGAAGGCGCCTGCGAGGTGGCCGGCGCTCCGGTCGCGGCGCTGTTCGAGCCCCAGCCGGGTAGGCCGGGACTGCTCCCGCAGGCCTGCGTCGGGGCGGACCTCGAGGGGCTCGAGCTGCCGCTCAGCGGCGAGTCCGGGGCGACGCTCGCGTTCACGCGGGCGGAGGAGATCTTCGTCACGCTCGGCAGCGGCGAGGCCGACGCCGATCGCGAGTTCCTGACTCGAGCCGGAGCGCGGGCGGTGCTCTGGCACCCGGTGGTCCGCGACCGGGCCGCGATCGGGGTGCTGGCGATCGCCTGGCGCGAGGAGGTAGCCGGAGTCTCGCTGCGGCTCTCGGCGATGATCGACCTGCTCGGGGCCGAGGCCGCGGTCGCGATCGGGCGTGCCGACCTGCTGGGCCAGCTCGAGCACCTGGCGCGAACCGACAGCCTCACCGGGCTTCCGAACCGCCGCCACTGGGAACAGCAGCTCCCGCGCGAGCTCTCGCGCGCCTCGCGAAACGAGCAGAAGGTCTGTGTCGCGATGCTCGACCTCGATCACTTCAAGGACTACAACGACCGCCGTGGTCACCAGGCGGGCGACCGGCTGCTCGCCGCCGGAGCGATCGCCTGGCGCGGCGCCCTGCGGCCCTACGACATCCTCGCCCGCTACGGGGGCGAGGAGTTCAGCGTGATCCTGCCCGGCTGCGATCTGGCCGACGCGCTCACCCTGGTCGAGCGCCTGCGCAGCTTCACCCCGGAGGGAGAGTCGTGCTCGGCCGGGATCGCCCAGTGGGACGGCGAGGAGCAGTCCGACGCGCTCGTCGGCCGCGCCGACGCGGCGCTCTACCGCGCCAAGCGGGCCGGCCGCGATCAGTCGATCCTCGCCAACGACGGCATTCCTACCTAGGCGAGCGGCAGTCCCTGGTGGCATCGCCGGCGCAAACCCGGCACAGCCCGGGCTCCATGCGTGAATTGCCGGCGTCGATCCTGGGTCGATGCACGCGGGCGAGCTCTGCCGAGCGCTCTCGTCGCTGATCGCGCCGCCGCTGTGTGGTGGCTGTGGCCGGCCCTGCCTCGGGCAGGAGCCGATCTGCGCCGGCTGCAGGGCGGCCGTCGCCAGCGCCCGTGGCGGGCGCGCGGAGCTCGCCGGCGTCGGCCCGGTGACCTGGGCGACGCGCTACGACGGAGCGGCCCGCGGGCTCGTCTCGGCGCTCAAGTTCCAGGGCAGGCTGCGGCTTGCCCTGGTGCTCGCCCAGGCGCTGGCCGCGGCGCTTCCGGTGCAACCGGACGCAGCGACGATCGTCGCCGTGCCCGCCGCGCCCCGCCGCCGCCGGCGCCGCGGGTTCGATCCGGCCGAGCTGGTCGCCGCGGCGCTGGCCGCCGAGCTCGAGCTGCCACTGGCGGCGCCGCTGCGGCGCGCCGACGGGCCGCGTCAAGTCGGGCGTCCCCGGGTCGACCGTCTCGCCACGCCGCCGCGGGTGCGGGCGCTGGGACCGGTGGCGGGGCCGGTGCTGGTCGTTGACGACGTGCTCACCACCGGCGCCACCCTGCGCGCCTGCGCCGAGGCCTTGCGAGCCGCCGGGGCGATCCGGATCAGCGCCGGCGTCTTCGCCCGAGCGCTTGGCGATAGCGGCCTCGGAGCGTAAAGTTCACAGTTCAGCGACGGAAGGAGGCATGGTGCGAATCGAGGTCAGAGGTCGCAACCTGGAGGTGACCGAGGAGCTTCGCGAACATGTCGCCAAGCGCTTCGCCCGCACCGCTCGCCAGGTCTCCGAGCTCGCCCGGCTCGAGGTCGAGCTCTACGAGGAGCGCAACCCCTCGATCGCCGACCGCTACGTCGCCGAGGCGACCCTCTATCTCAAGGGGACGACGCTGCGCGCGCGCGAGGCATCGCCGGAGATCGTGCACTCGATTCACGAGCTCGCCGAGGACATCCGCCGCCAGGTAAAGCGTTACCGCGAGAAGCGC
>DATBPT010000178.1:0-3621 GCA_036561205.1 Solirubrobacterales bacterium | reverse complement strand
ACGCGCGCTGGGACGGCAACTTCACCGACGGCGGCGGGACGATGGAGTTCGGCACGTTCAGCGGCGCCTACTCGGCGGGCTCGCGGTTCGAGGAGGCCGAGGGCACCAACCCCGAGGAGCTGATGGCCGCCGCCCATGCCGGCTGCTACTCGATGGCGCTGGCGCTGGCACTCGAGCAGGCCGGCCATACGGCGGAGTCGGTCGAGACCACGGCCGACGTCCACCTGACCCCGGCCGACGGGGGCGGGTTCGAGATCAGCCGGATCGACCTCCACACCCGCGCCCGGGTGCCGGGGATCGACGCGGCCGAGTTCGAGCAGTTGGCCGAGCAGACGAAGCAGGGTTGCCCGGTCTCGAAGGCGCTCGCCGCGGTGCCCGAGATCACCCTCGACACCGAGCTGGAGTCCTGACGTGCGAAGCGACGCCTTCCGCGCCGCAGCCGAGGCAAAGGACTTCGCCGCCGCCGAAGAGCTGTTCACGGATTACGTGACCTTCCGCAGTCCGGTGGTCTTCAAGCCCTACGAGGGGCGTGACCAGATCAAGGTCCTGCTCGGGGCGGTGGTCCAGGTGTTCGAGGACTTCCGCTATCTGGAGCAGGTGGAGACGGGCGACGCGGCCGTGCTCATGTTCGAGGCCAGGGTGGGCGAGAAGACGCTCCAGGGCGTCGACATCCTCAAGTTCGCCGACGACGACCGGATCGCGGAGATGACGGTCATGGTGCGCCCGATGAGCGGCGTGCACGCGCTCGCCGAGGCGATGCAGCGGATGCTCGAAGCGGCGGGCGCGCCGCCCCCTTAGCGCCTATTTCGCCTCGAGCTTGTTCGCGTTCTCGGTCAGCTGGGCCTCGAGCGACTGCGCCGCCCATGTAGGCTCCGCCGCCGCCCACCCAACGACCGGAGGAACGCGCAGAAGATGGAGATCGCGAAGGTAGGAGTTGTCGGCTGCGGGCTGATGGGCCACGGGATCGCGCAGATCTGCGCCCAGGCCGGCTGGGACGTGGTCGTGGCCGAGGCCGACCAGCAAGCGCTCGACAAGGGGATCGGCAAGATCGAGAAGCAGCTCGGCCGCGCGGTCGAGAAGGGCAAGATCGAGCAGGCCGACGCCGACGCCGTCCGGGCTCGGATCACGCCGACGCTCGACCACGCCGAGCTCGCCGACTGCGACCTCGTGATCGAGGCGATCACCGAGGACCTCGAGCGCAAGCTCGAGCTCTGGCGCCGGCTCGACGAGATCGTCAAGCCGGACGCCTACTTCGCCACCAACACGTCGTCGCTGGGGGTCGCCGAGCAGGCCGCGGTGACGGGCCGCGCCGAGCGCTTCCTCGGGCTGCACTTCTTCAACCCGGCGCAGGTGATGCCGCTGCTCGAGGTCGTGCGCGCCGACGGCACCGGCGAGCCCGCTTACGAGCTCGGCTTCGAGCTCGGCGAGAAGCTTGGCAAGACCACGGTCGCCGCCGGCGACAACCGCGGCTTCATCGTCAACCGGCTCCTGGTCCCGTACATGCTCGACGCGATCCGCGCCCATGAGCAGGGCGTGGGCTCGATCGAGGACATCGACCGCGGGATGATCGCCGGCGCCAGCCACCCGATGGGGCCGCTCACCCTGGCCGACTTCGTCGGCCTCGACACGCTCGCGTCGATCGCCGAGGTGATGGCCGACTACTACGGCGAGGATCGCTTCGCCCAGCCCGAGGCGCTGCGCACGCTGGTCGACGCCGGCCACCACGGGCGCAAGTCCGGGCGTGGCTTCTACGACTACTCCGGTGAGAAGCCTGTCGCAGTCGAACCGGGCGCCTAGCGGCCGCTCGGGGCTACTCGGTACCCTCGCAGCGGACCCGACCAGCGGAGGCAGAGGCCGTGGACGAGCACTCGATCCGGCGCATCAGGAACGCCAACTTCTCCCATTCCGTGCGCGGCTATGACCGCGGCGAGGTCGACCGGTTCCTCGCCGAGGTGGCCGAGTGGCTGGAGACCGGCGGCGGCGAGGAGGCCGCGGCCGCGGAGGCGATCGGCTCCGAGCTCGAGCGAATCGGCGAGCAGACCGGCGGCATCCTCACCGAGGCCCACGCGGCCGCGCAGGAGATCCGCGAGGACGCGACACGCCAGGTGCGCCAGCAGCTCGTCGACGCCAACCTGACCGCCGAGTCGCTGCGGGCGGAGGCCGGCGAGTACTCCGCCGACACGCGTGATGAGGCCGATGCCTACGCGCGCAAGGTTCGGGCCGAGGCCGACGCCTATGCCGAACGGATCCGCTCGGAGATCGATTCCGAGAGCGAGGAGGATCGCGCCAAGGCCGAGAAGGAGGCCGAGCGGATCGTCGCCGACGCCGCCCGGCGCAAGGCCGACGTCGAGTCGGTGATCTCCGACCTCGAACAGCGCCGCGACGCGGTCCTGGCGGAGCTCGAGCGGCTGGCGAGCGGGATCGCCGGGACCGCGACCGAGCACCGCTCGCCCCAGGTTCAGGGCGCGGACTCGGACTGAGGCTCCGGTGGGAACCCGCGAGGGCACTGACTTCGAGCGCGCGGTCGAGGCCGCGCTCTCGGGCGGCCCGGAGCGCCACCACCAGAAGACCGCCGAGCAGGGCAAGCTCGGCGTCCGCGAGCGGGTCGAGCGCCTCGTCGACGCCGACTCCTTCACCGAGGAGGGCCTGCTCGCCAATTGGGACGCCGAGGGCCTCGGCGCCGACGGCGTGGTCACCGGCCTCGCCCTGATCGGCGGCCGCCGCGTTTGCCTGATGGCCAACGACCCCACCGTCAAGGCCGGGTCCTGGGGTCCGAAGACGGTCGAGAAGATCCTCCGGATCCAGGAGCGGGCGTTGACGCTCGAGCTGCCGATGATCTACCTGGTCGACTCCGCCGGCGCCCGGATCACCGACCAGGTGCAGATGTTCCCCGGCCGCCGCGGCGCCGGGCGGATCTTCTACAACGAGGTCAAGCTCTCCGGCCGCGTGCCCCAGGTCTGCCTGCTCTTCGGCCCCTCGGCGGCGGGAGGGGCGTACATACCCGCCTTCTGCGACGTGGTGATCATGCGCGAGGGCAACGCGTCGATGTACCTCGGTTCGCCGCGAATGGCGGAGATGGTGATCGGCGAGAAGGTGACGCTCGAGGAGATGGGCGGGGCGAAGATGCACACCGCGGTCTCCGGCTGCGGTCACTTCCTGGTCAAGACCGACGAGGAGGCGATCGAGCTCGCGCAGCGCTACCTCTCCTATATGCCGGCCAATTGGCGCGAGCGCCCGCCGGCCGCGCCGCCGGCGGAGCCCGAGGCGGACCTGACCGTTTCGGAGATCGTTCCCGACGACGAGAAGACCTCGTTCGACATCAAGGAGCTGATCGGCGCGCTCGTCGACGCCGGTTCGTTCTGCGAGGTCCACGCTCGCTGGGCCAAGGAGCTGGTGGTCGGCTACGCACGCCTCGACGGCCGCGCGATCGGGATCGTCGCCAATCAGCCCAAGTACAAGGGCGGGGTGCTGTTCGTCGACTCCGCCGACAAGGCGGCCCGCTTGATCATGACCTGCAACGCCTTCAACATCCCGCTGCTGTTCCTGGCCGACGTGCCCGGATTCATGATCGGCACCGACGTCGAGCGCCAGGGGATCATCCGCCACGGGGCGAAGATGATC
>DATBPT010000177.1:0-30978 GCA_036561205.1 Solirubrobacterales bacterium | reverse complement strand
CTTCATCAGCTCCGGGTCGTGGCGGTAGGACTCGATGATGAAACCGGCGGCCGCGTCGAGCTTCTCGCGCGCCGGGATCGAGCGCCCGTCGACCTCCTCGATCGCCTGCAGCATCAGCGACCAGCGCTCGACGAAGAGCTCGTTCAGCACCTGGTCCTTGGAGTCGAAGTAGTGGTAGACGAGCCCGTATGCGACGTTGGCCTCGCGGGCGATGTCCGAGACGCGGCAGGCGTTGAAGCCCTGGCGGGCGAAGACCCGGATCGCGGCGTCGAGGATCTGGCGCCGGCGATCGACGGGTGGGGCCTTGGAGCTCACCGGCCGCCCGCCTCCACCGGATCGGGCCAGCGGTAGGAATCGGGGCGCCGGTTCGCCAGCGAGGGCAGGGTCGCGCGGATCTCGTCCTGGCGGCCGAGGTCGAGCTCGGCGGCGACGAAGCACTCCTCGTCGGCCGCCTGGGCGAGGACCACGCCCCAGGGGTCGACGATCAGCGAGCGGCCGTAGGAGCTGTAGTGCGGCGGAGCCTCGCCGTACTGATCCGCGGCGATCACGAACGCCTGGTTCTCGATCGCCCGCGCGCGCAGCAACACCTCCCAGTGGTCGCGCCCGGTGGTGACCGTGAACGCCGAAGGCACGGTGATGATCCGCGCGCCCTCGACCGCGAGGATCCGGTAGAGCTCCGGGAAGCGAAGGTCGTAACAGATCGTCAGCCCGACGCCGACTCCGGCCACCTCGCCGCGGACGATCTGCTCGCCGGGCTGCTCGGCGTCGGACTCGCGGTAGCGAACCCCGCCGACGTCGACGTCGAACATGTGGATCTTGCGATAGGTGGCGACGATCTCGCCCTCCGGGTCGAGCAGGCAGGAGGTGTTGAAGAGCCGTTCCTCGCCCTCGACCCGCTCGGAGATGCTCCCCGCGACCAGGTGGATGCCCAGGTCCCGCGCCCAGTCCCGGGCGGCGGCGATCGTCGGCCCCGATTCGACCTCCTCGGCTCCCGCGGCCAGCTCGGCGCCGCCGCCGAGCAGGTTCCACTTCTCGGGCAGGACGACGAGCTCGGCGCCGTTCTCGGCTGCCGCCGCCACCAGGCCGCCCGCGACCTCGAGGTTGCGCGCCTTGTCGACGCTGGAATTGAGCTGAATCGCTGCCGCACGCATCGACGGCCCCTTCTCCTCTGGCCCCGCACCCGGGCGTGGGCCGACTGACTGACCAGTCAATCTAGAGGATACGGCGGCAGCTTCAGCCGCTGATCAGCCAGGTGAGCAAGGTGGCGAGCACGAGCACCGCCTCCGTGATCCCGACCAGGCCGATCGCCCCCCCGAGCGAGTCCGTGTCGAACCCCGACGGCAGCCCGCAGATCAGCGACGCGCCGAGCACCCCGACCGCGACCACGGCCCACCAGAGCAGCGCCCGCTCCCAGCGGGCGTCGGCCTCGAGCTCGCCCCGGAGCCGGGAGTGGATCAGGAACGGGCTTGCGAACAGGGCACAGAAGAGGCCGATCGCGTAGGTGATGATCCACGGGCTCAGCGACTCGAACGAGAGGTACGGCGGCCCGGCCGCGGCGGCGAGGGGAATCGAGACGATCGCGACCGCCGCACCGCCGATCACGAACAGCACCGGCCTGCGCTCCTCGGGTACGCCCTCGGGCTCCATCGGCAACGAGGATCCCAGAGCGGGCGGTCAGCCTGCGGGCGAGACGCGGACCACGCCGGCGTCGAAGCGGGCGCGCAGGGCGGGGTCCTGGCCGCTGTGGCGGATCGCGACCAGCGCCGCGTCGTCCTCGCGCGTGTGGGCACCGAACGCGGCCAGCGCGCCGCGCACGCGTTCGACCGCGAGGTCGGGGGCCTCGCAACCGGCGAGGCCCTGCCGCAGGCGCTCGCTGCCGAAGCGCTCGCCGCCGCTGCGACGAGCCTCGATCACCCCATCCGTGTAGAGGACGAGCTGGTCACCCGGCTCCAGCGCGACCGCGACCGGCGTCCACGAGGGCTCGTCGACGACGCCGAGCAGCGGGCCCGGGTCGCCGACCGGGATCGCCTCGCCGTCGCTGAGCAGCATCGGATGCGGGTGACCTGCCAGATAGACGAGCACTTCCGCGCTCCCGTTTCCCGCTTCGGGCAAGACCAACATCGCGATCGAGCAGAGGGCGACGTCATCGCGCCCGCGCAGGTTGCGGTCGAGCACATGGAGGCCGTCGACCGGGTCCGGCGAGAGCGAGCCGGCGGTGCGGATCGTGTGCCGCGCCTCGGCGGTCAGAGCCGCAGCCGCCGCGCCCTTGCCGGAGACGTCGCCGAGCACGACCGCCCATCCGCCCTCGACCGGAAAGACCTCGTAGAAGTCGCCGCCGACCTCGTTCACCTCACCGGCCGGCTCGTACATCGTCGCCACCTCCCAGCCGGGCATTCGCGGCAGGCTCGGCGGCAGCAGCTCGCGCTGGAGCACGTCCGCCACCCGGGCCCGCTCGTCGGCCAGCCGCGCGTTCTCGATCGCGAGGCCGGCCCGGCGCGCAACCTCGGTCGCAATCTCGAGGTCGTGGGCGTCGAAGGTGCGGCCGCCGACGTCGTTGACGAAGCTGAGCACGCCGACGGTGCGCCCGCCGGCCGTCATCGGGGCGACGATCGCGGAGCCGAACTGGGCCGCCCGCAGCATTCCGAGCTGCCGATCGTCCTCGGAGAGCTCGGGCAGGCTCGCCTCGTCGATTTCGATCAGCCGCGGCTCACCCCCGCGCAGGACCTCCCCGATCGGCGTCGAGGCGTCGATGAGGAGCGGAAACCGGGTTCGGATCTCGCGCGCCTTCTCGACCATCGCCGGGTCACGGTGGGCCATCGCGACGCGCGCGATCAGACCGTCGGGGCGCGGCATCTCGATCGAGCACGAGTCGGCGAACTCGGGCACCAGCAGGTGGGGTACGCGCTCGAGCGTTGCCGTGTACTCGGTCGAATGCGAGACCAGCTCTCCGGTGCGGGCGAGCAGGCGGTTGGCGAACTCGGCCCGCTTGACGTCGGTCACGTCCTCGATCGCGGTCACCGAGTAGAGGACCTCCCCGGCCGGGCCCTCGATCGCCTGGGCCTTGCTCCGCGTCCAGCGCTCGCGACCGGTCGAGCGGTCGATCGCGCGCAGAATCTGCGGCTCGCTCGGCTCGCCGGCCAGCGCTCGCCTGCCGGCCAACGCCTCCTCCCCGACCTCGTTGCCGTGCTCGTCGCGGATCACGTAGCGGCCGCGGATCGAAGCCGTCGGGGCCGCGATCGCGTCCTCGGAGTTCTCGAAGCCGAGCATCTTCGCGGCGGCGGGGTTGGCGAATACGAGCTCGCCGTCGGCGCCGTGGATGACGATCGCCTCGTCGAGTATCGACATCACCGTGTCCATTCGCCGCTCGATGCTCTCCAGGTCCGAGAACAGACCCGCGTTGTCGAGCGCCAGCCCGAGACGGCCGGCGAGGATCTGGGCAAAGCGCACGTCCTCGGCGCCGTAGCGGCGGCCCGACCAGGCGGTGATCACCGTCAGTGCACCGAGGTTGCGGTCGCGGGCGCGGATCGGGATCACGATCGAGGATCGAAGATCCAGGGAGCGCAGGAACTCGAGATCGTCGGGCGAGCTGGCCATCCGCCGCAGCTCCTCGTCACGGACCTTCGGCCACCACTGCGGGATGTGGCGCCAGCTGCGCTCGAACTTGACCAGCCACTCGGGCAGCGCGGGGAGGCGGGTTCGCATCCGCTCCTCGATCGCCTGCGAGTCCTCGCGTCCGCTCGCCCTGGTCGCGATCCGGGCGACACGGCCGTCGTGGATCGCGTCGACCATGCAGATGTCGCTGAACGCGGGCACGATCACCTCGGTCACCCGGCGCAGGGTCTCGGCGAGCGGCAGCGAGCCGTCGGCGACCGCGCCGACGGAGTCGAGCAGCCGCAACCGCTCCGAACGCCCCATCGAGCGCCAGCGCAGCGCGGCGCCGGCGACCGCGAGCGCGGTCCCGAGGCCGATCAGGATCAACCTCACGGCCTGCTCCGATTGGCCGATGCCCATGTTCCAGGACGGGCTCGCTACGGCGGCGGCCAGGGAGAGCGCGCCAACGGCGCCCGTCGCCACCGGGCCGGCGAACAGGGCGCATACGAACGGAGCCGCAACGTAGGTGCCGACGATCGCCGCGCTCTCGTTGCTGAGCCAGATGTCGGCGAGCACGCAGACGGCCAGCATCAGGCAGCCGGCGAGGAACCCGGGCCAGTCGCTCGCCGAGCGCCCCGCGGTTCGGGCCCTCCACCCGCGCAATCTGCTGATCGACCTTCGCATCGGCTGATTCCCCCTTCCTGGCGAGCCGTTCGCCGACGAGAGTTGAATCTAGCGCGCGGCCGGCGCTCGCATAGCGACTAAGATCGATCATGTGTCCACCCAATTTCGAGTTCAGGCGGAATCGAACGCGTCCCTGCACGCCGTCAGCGTCTTCGGCGAGCTCGACCAGAGCACCGCGCCGGAGCTGCGGACGGCCCTCGCCAAGGCCGTCGGCGAGCCTGGCGGAGGCGTCCTCGTCGATCTCAGCGATTGCAAGTTCATCGACTCGACCGGGCTCAGCCTGCTGGTCGAGACGAAGCGCCGCCTGGGCGAGGACGAGCGCCGCTTCGGCGTCTGCTGTCCAGATGCGGATGTCCGCCGCCTGCTCGAGCTGACCGGCATCGACCAGGCGGTCGGCCTGTTCGACACCCGCGACGAAGCCGTCGCAGCGCTCGCCGCTTCGCCGGCCTGAGCGACGCCGATTCAGCCCTCACCGACGGCTGCCGGCGCCGCGCCGTCATCCTCCTGCCCGCGCACGGCGCTGAGCAGCTTCGACAGCGCCCGCCGGCTGATCCGCGAGATCTGCATCTGCGAGACGCCGAGACGGTCGCCGATCTGGCGCTGGGTGAGCTCGTCGACGAAGCGCAGGCGGAGGACCTCCCACTCGCGCTCGTCGAGACCGGCGCTGCGAGACGCCAGGTCCGCCTCGACCCGGTCGAAGCCCCGCTCCTCGCGCGGCAGCGTCTCGACCGCCGGCCCAGCCTCCTCGTCTCCGGCTCGCCTGGGGGCGTCGAGGGAGAGCGTGCGGCGGGCATGCCCGGCCTCGATCGCCTCGAGCACCTCCTCGACCGAAAGCTCCAGCTGCTCGGCCACCTCGGCGGTGGTCGGGAACCGGCCCAGCTCTTCGGTCAGGCCGCTGGTGGCGTCATCGACCTTCATTGTCAGCTCCTGCAGGCCACGCGGCAGGCGCACCGTCCATACGTGATCGCGAAAGTGGCGCCGCAGCTCCCCGAGGATGGTCGGCACGGCGTAGGCCTCGAACGGCTTGCCCAGGGCAGGGTCGAACCCCTCGATCGCCTTCACCAGCCCGAGCGACGCAACCTGGACCAGGTCGTCGAGCGACTCGCTCCGGCGCCGGTAGCGCATCGACAGGGTGCGGGCAAGGGGCATGAACCGGCGCACGAGCTCCTCCCGAACCTCGGGCGAGCGCCCGCTCGCGTAGCGGCGCTGAAGCGCTTGCTCGGACTCGCCTCGCAGCCGGTGGCGCGGCTCGCGCGGACCATCAGCGGCGTCGCCCTCGGGCGTCGCTTGCAACTCGACCTCCTGGGGGTTGGTGTGACCAGCGTCGTGCTAGTGGCCAACCCGGGTCGGGCCGCCCCTTGGGCACCTTCAGGATACCCGGCCGCTTCGAATTCCAACCGCGAGGACGCAGTCTGGTTTGAACGCCTGCGAGCCGGGTAGCGGGATCGGCGGGACCTAGGCACGGCCGGTGGAACCCCCCAACTCCGGCTGCCGTTGTTGTTCAAGCGACGCGGCCCGAGTCCCTCTCTGAGTGGTGTGACGAGCCCCCGATGCGGGGCTCGTCGCGTGCGGGGGGATAGGCTGGGTCCGTGAGCGACGTGCCCGCGACCGCATTCGTCACCGGCGGCTCGGGCTTCATCGGCGGCCGCCTGCTGCGACGGCTCGCCGACGAGGGCTGCCGTGTCCGCGCCCTGGCCCGCTCCGATGCGTCGGCCGCGGTGGTCGAGGGACTCGGGGCCGAACCCGTGCGCGGCGATCTCTCCGACGCCGCCTCGCTCGCGAGCGGCGCCCGCGGCTGCGAGGTCGCCTTCCACCTCGCGGCCCATCTGGGCCAGTGGGGAACCCGGGCCGAGTTCGTCGCCGGCAACGTGACCGGGACCGAGAACGCGCTCGACGCCGCTCGTGAGGCCGGCGTGCGCCGCTTCGTCCATTGCGGGACGGAGGCGGCGCTGATCGCCGGCGAGCCGCTGGTCGAGGTCGACGAGACCGCGCCGCTGCGCCCCGATTCGAAGGCGCTGTACTCGTCCACGAAGGCGCTCGCCGAGCAGGCCGTCCGCGCTGCCAGCGCCGGCGGCTTCGAGGCGCTCGTCCTGCGCCCTCGCTTCGTCTGGGGCGCAGGCGACACGACGCTGCTGCCGGGGATCCTGGAGCTGGTCAAAGCGGGTCGGTTCGCCTGGATCGGGGGCGGCAAGCAGCTCACCGACACGACCCACGTCGACAACGTCGTCGAAGGGCTGCTGCTCGCGGCGGCCAGGGGCCGCGCCGGCGAGGCCTACTTCGTCACCGACGGCGACCGGGTGGTGTTCAGGGAGTTCGTCTCAGCGCTGATCGAGACCCGGGGCGTCGAGCCGCCGACCCGATCGCTGCCGAGCGCCATCGCGGGACCGGTGGCGGCCGGCTCGGAGACGGTCTGGCGACTGCTCCGGCTCGGCGGCGAGCCGCCGCTGACCCGGTTCGCTTTCTGGGTCTCCTCCCAGGAGTGCACGATCGACATCTCGAAGGCGCGGTCGGAGCTCGGTTACGAGCCCGTGATCGATCGCGAGCGCGGCCTGGCGGAGCTGGCAGCGGCCTAGGACGCGCGCCGGGCGCGGTCGAGCTCGGCGGTGAGCAGCTTCGCGTGCAGGGCGCCGATCAGCGCCGGGAACGGCGCCGCGCCGCCCTCGACGATGTCCTCGGCGCGATCGGCGCCGAGGGCGGAGAAGCGCTCGACCACGAGCTCGAGCTCGTCGGCGATCACCGGCTCCAGCCCCCTCATCAGCCGGGCGACGTCGCGGGCGCCGAAGCCGGTGGTCTCGTTCCAGCCCGCGGCGCGGAACCTCGACACGGCCTCGATGATCCGCACGTCGGTCTGCGAGTAACCGTCCTCGTTCGGGCTCAGGACGCCGAGCTCGGAGAGCCGGCGCAGAGCGCGCTCGGGAATCTCGAAGCGCTTCAGCAGCTCCGCCTCGGACGTCCGCTCGGCCTCCGGACCGAGCGCCCTGGCGACGAGGACGTCACCGCTATCGGCGAACTCACGTACCCGCTCGACGTCGCCGTCGGCGGAATCGAGCAGCTCGCGGATCACTCGCAGGGGCATGAACCGCTCCTCCTGGAGCTGCTTGATCAGCCGGATCCGCTCGACGAACTCCGGCGGGTAGTAGGCCATGTTGCGGGAGGTCTTGACCGGTTCCGGGAGCAGGCCCTCGCGCAGGTAGTGGCGCACCGTGGCGACCGGCACGTCGGCCTGCTCGGCCAACTCGCTGATCTTCAGCAGGGTGTCGCTGTGCGCCGCCATCCACTCAGCCCATGAACGAGCGGTCGGCGGCGTCCTCGGCGGCGCCCGCCGCCGCCCCGGATTCGAGCAGCGCGTCGATCTGCTCCGCCGACAGCCCGGCTTCCGCGAGCACCTCGCGGGTGTGCTCCCCAAGCGCCGGAGCCGGAGCGTGCACGGTGCCCGGGGTGCGCGAGAGCTTCACCGGCACGCCCAGCTGGCGCACCGGGCCGATCGCCGGCTGCTCCCACTCGACCACCATCTCGCGCGCCCGGACCAGCTCCGATTCGAGCGCCTCGTCGACGCCGAGCACCGGCTCGATCATCGCGTCGTGTGAGTCGTTGAACGCCTTCCACTCGGCGCGAGTCTTGGAGCGGAAGATCTCCGCGATCTCCGCCCACTCCTCGGAGCCGTTGCGCGCGAACTGCTTCGAGACCAGGTCCTCGCGATCGACGCCGGCGCAGAAGTGCGCCCAGAACTGGGGCTCGAGCGCGCCCATGGTGACGTAGCCGTCCGCGGCCTCGTAGGGCAGATAGCAGACGAAGCGCCCGGTGAGCTGACCGTCGCCACGCCCCGGCGGCTCCCCGTCGCAGAGATAGGCGCCGGCGACCATCGCCAGCCAGGAGAGCGCCCCGTCGGCCATCGAGACGTCGACGAGCTGGCCCTGGCCCGAGCGCCGCGCCTCGTGAAGCGCCGCCATGATCCCGAACGCCGCCATCAGCGCGCCGCCGCCGAGGTCGGCGATCTGCCCGGCGGACTGGATCGGTCGCCGGTCGGGCTCACCGGTGAGACCGAGGAGCCCGACCAGCCCGAGGTAGTTCATGTCATGCCCGGCCCGCTGGACGTTGGGGCCGGTCTGTCCGTAGCCGGTGATCGCGCAATAGACCAGCGCCGGATTTGCCTCCCGCATCCGCTCGTAGCCGACCCCGAGCCGCTCGAGAACGCCGGGGCGGAAGCCCTCTAGCACGATGTCGAAGTCGCCCGCCAGGCGCAGCAACGTCTCACGCCCCGCGTCGGACTTGAGGTCGAGACGGATCGAGCGCTTGTTGCGGTTCAGCGACAGATAGAGGGCCGAACGGGTGCCGAGCGCCTGGTGCTCTTCATCGCCGTAGTAGGGCGGCGCCCAGCGGACGTAGTCGCCCATCCCGGTGTCCTCGACCTTGACCACATCGGCGCCGAAGTCGCCGAGCAGCTGCGAACAGAAGCCCCCCGGCAGCAGCCGGGTGAGGTCGAGGACGCGTACGTCGCTAAGCGGAAGCTCGCTCACGGTCTCTCGCCGGGACGCCCAGCATCTCGCGCGCCTCCGCGACCGTCGCCGCGCGCCGGCCGATGTCCTCGGCCATCTGCCGCGCCTTGGCGATCAGATCGCCGTTCGAGCGCGCCATCTCGCCGTCGGGCAGGTAGAGGTTGTCCTCGAGCCCGGCGCGGACGTTGCCGCCCAGGTCGAGTGACGCAGCGAGCAGCTTCCACTGGTCGCGCGAGACACCGATCACCTGCCAGTTGTTCGGGCCCTCGGGGCCATCGGGGATCTGGTCGGACATGAAGGTGACGTTGCGAGGCGTCGGGCGGATGCCGCCGGTGACCCCCATCACCAGCGAGATCTGCAGCGGCGGCTGCAGCAGCCCCATGTCGAGAAGCGGATCGAGATTGGCGACGTGCCCGGCGTCGAAGCACTCGTGCTCGGGCTGGATCCCGAGCTCGTTCATCGCCGTGATGAACTCGATGATCGTGTCGAAGGAGTTCTCGAACACCGCCTTGAAGACGAAGTCCTTGCGCCGGCGCGAGTACTTCGCGTAATTCATCGAGCTCATGTTGAGCGCCGCAACGTCGGGCTTCAGCTCGCGCAGGTAGGCGAGCCGCTTCTCGATCGGCACCCCGATCGCGCCGGTCGAGTAGTTGACGATCACGTCGCCGACGTCGGCCAGGATCGCCTCGGTGATCGCGCGGAAGTCCTCGATCTCGTAGCTCGGCGTCCCGTCAGGGGTGCGGGCGTGGATGTGGATCTGCGAAGCGCCCTCGTCGACCGCCCGTCGCGCCTCGGCCGCGTACTCCTCCGGGGTGTAGGGGATCGCCGGGCACTGCTCGCGGTTCGCGATCGCACCGCTGATCGAGCAGCTGATGATCACGGGTTGGTCAAAGGTGCTCATACGGGCATCACTCCATGCTTCTTCCAGGGCCGTTCGACCCGCTTGTCCTTCGCCATCCTCAACGCACCGATGATCCGCGGCCGCGTCTCGCGCGGGTCGATGACGTCGTCGATCAAGGCATTGTGGGCGGCGATGTAGACGTCGATCTGCTCGCGGACCGCGTTCAGCATCTGCTCGCGGGTCGCCTCGGGATCGTCGGAGGCCTCGATCGCCGAGCGGCCGATGATGTTGACCGCGCCCTCGGCGCCCATCACCGAGATCTCGGCGCTCGGCCAGGCGTAGATCTGGTCGGGCTCGTAGGCCTTGCCGTTCATCACGTAGTAGCCGGCCCCGTAGGCCTTGCGGATCACGACGGTGACCTTCGGCACGGTGGCCCGCGAGACCGCGTAGAGCATCTTCGCCCCGTGGCGGATGATCCCGGCGTGCTCGACCTTCGAGCCGACCATGAATCCGGGGACGTCCTGGAGGAAGACGAGCGGGATGTTGAAGGCGTCGCAGAGGTTGACGAACCGCGCCGCCTTGTCGGCCGAGTCGTTCTCGAGGATGCCGCCGAGCTGCTTCGGCTGGTTGGCGACGATCCCGACAGGAATTCCGCCGAACCGCGCCAGGCAGGTGATCAGCGTCTTCGCGAACCGCGGCTTGATGTCGAAGTACTCGCCGTCGTCGACGATCTCCGCGATCACCTCGTACATGTCGTAGGGGTGGCGGTTCGACTCGGGGACGATGTCGAGCAGCTTCTCGGACATGCGGTCGGCGGGGTCCGAGGTCTCGCGTACGGGCGGCCGCTGCTCGCAGTTGGAGGGGAAGTACGAGAGGTAGGTCTTGATCGCCTCGATGCACTCGGCGTCGTCCTTGCACTCGAGATCGCCGACCCCTGACTTCCGGCAGTGCACCTTCGCCCCGCCGAGGTCCTCCATCGAGATCTCCTCGCCGGTGACCGCCTTCGTCAGGTGCGGTCCGGCAAGCGCCATCGCGCCCTGGCCGACGACCATCGGCACGAAGTCCGAAAGGCCCGGGATGTAGGCGGTCCCGGCGGCGCAGGGGCCGAGCATCCCGGCAACGAGCGGGACGACGCCCGACATCACGACCTCCTCGCGGAACAGGTGGCCGGAGCCGGCGAACATCGAGCCGGACGCCTCCTGGATCCGAGCCCCGGCGGAGTCGAGCAGCCAGACGAGCGGCATCCGCTTCTGCAGCGCCAGCTCGCGCAGGCGTCCCATCTTGATCTCGCCGGTCATCCCCATCGAGCCGGCCATCACGGTGAAGTCGTAGGCGGCGATCGCGATGGTGCGCCCGTCGACGTCGCCCCAGCCCGTGATCACGCCGTCGGCCGGCGCCTCCTTGCCGTCCATGGCGCGCTGCGCGAAGTGCGGGCCCGCGTGGATGCCCATCTCAACGAAGGTGCCGGGATCGACCAGCAGGTCGATGCGCTCCCGCGCGGTCAGCTTGCCGGCAGCGTGCTGCTTGGCGATCTTCTCCTCGCCACCGCCGAGCTTCGCCTTCTCGCGCCGGGCGTGCAGGTCCTCGCTCAGCTCGCCGAGGGTCGGCTTCTCGCTCATCGTCCCTTCCATTCGGGGTCGCGCTTCTCGAAGAACGCGGTCACGCCCTCGACCGCGTCCTCGGTCGAGAGCTCGATCGTCAGCTGCGAGCGCAGGTAGTCGAGGGCGTCCATCAGCGGCATGTCGAGCTGCCGCCACATCGCGTCCTTGCCGAGGCGCATGATCAGCGGCGACTTCGAGGCCAGCTTCCCCGCCCACTCGGCGACCGCGGCGTCGAACTTCTCGGCCCCGACGACCTTGTTCACGATCCCCGCCTCGCGTGCCTCCTCCGCGGTAAGCCGCTCGCCCAACAGCAGCATCTCGGTCGTCTTCTTGCGCGGCACGTTGCGATAGATCAGCGCCATGATCATGAACGGGAAGAGGCCGACGTTGATCTCGGGCGTGCCGAAGCCGGCGCCCTCCTTGGCGACGATCAGGTCGCAGGCGAGGGCGATCCCGAGGGCGCCGGCGAGGACGTGGCCGTTGGCGGCCAGGATCGAGGGCTTGCCGAGCTCGCCGAGCTCCTTGAAGACGTCGGGAAAGCTGGCCGTGCCGAGGTACTTGTGCGCGGTCGGGGCGTCGGCGGCGAAGCCGCTGAGGTTGGCGCCGGAGGAGAAGACCTTCTCGTGCGACGAGGTGAGCACGACGACGCGGACCTCGTCGTCGGCCTTCGCCGCCCGCAGCGCCTCCAGCAGCTCGACCAGCAGCTGCTCGGAGAGCGCGTTGCGGGTCTCGGGGTCGTCGAGCGTGATCGTGGCGACGTGCTCGGCGACCTCGTAGCGGATCTTCTGCTTCCCAGGGGCGGTCAAGAGTAGAAAGTATTACTCTACGCTCACTACTTTGTCGAGCGACCAAGGAGCGACTGTGGCGACAGCGACCGCGAGCGTGATCAAGCCCGAGCACGAGGGAGCTCGCAAGCACTTCCTGTTCACCGACGAGCACCTCGACCTGCGCGAGTCGATGAGCGCCTGGGTGAAGAAGGAGATGCACCCCCACCGCAACGAGTGGGAGGAGACGCTGTGGCCGAACGAGATCATGCGCCGCGCCGGCGAGCTCGGTTACCTCGGCCTCTGCTTCCCGGAGGAGTACGGCGGGCAGGGCGGCGACTACTTCTACTCGCTCGTGCGTGCCGAGTGCATGAGCTACTCCGGCTCGGGCGGGACCAACATGGGCTTCGCCGTGCAGACCGACATGGTCCTGCCCCCGGTGCACCTGCTCGGCACCGAGGAGCAGAAGCAGCGCTACCTGGTGCCGGGGATCAAGGGCGAGCGGATCGGCGCGCTCGGGATCACCGAGCCGGGCGCCGGCTCCGACGTCGCCGGGATCCGCACCTCCGCGATCCGCGACGGTGACGAGTACGTGATCAACGGCGCCAAGACCTTCATCACCAACGGCGCCCGGGCCGACTTCTGCGTCCTGGTGACGAAGACGGACCCGGAGAAGCGCCACGACGGGATCACGCTGTTCCTGATCGACCTCCGTGACGAGAGCGGCGAGACGGTCCCCGGGTTCTCGATCTCGCGCACGCTCGAGAAGATGGGCATGCACGCCTCCGACACCGGCGAGCTCGCCTTCGAGGACATGCGCGTCCCCGCCGACGCCGTCCTCGGCGAGATCGGCAAGGGCTTCTACCACATCAGCTGGGAGCTCCAGGGGGAGCGGCTGGTGGCGGCGGCGGGCTGCTACGCCGCGTCGGAGCGGATGTTCGAGCGCACGCTGGAGTACGCGACCGAGCGCGAGGCCTTCGGGCGCCCGATCGGCCGCTTCCAGGTGATCCGCCACAAGTTCGCCGACATGGCGACCAAGATCGAGGCGGCGAAGCAGATGGTCCACGCGACCGCCTGGCGCTTTGCCAACGGCGAGTACCCGGTCCGCGAGATCACGATGGCGAAGCTGTTCGCCACCCGCGTCTGCCACGAGGTCGCCGACGAGTGTGTCCAGATCCACGGCGGCTACGGCTACATGAAGGAGTACGAGATCGAGCGCGCCTATCGCGATCAGCGCCTCAACCGGATCGGCGCCGGAACGGACGAGATCATGCTGGACGTGATCGGCCGTTCGTATGGCCTCTGAGCCCACGCTCGCGCTGGTCGACTCCGACGAGCAGCGGCTGCTGCGCGAGACGGTGCGGGGGATCTGCGACGGCTTCGGCCCCGCCTACATCCGCCGCTGCGTCGAGGCCGACGAGCCGCCGCGCGAGCTTTGGGACGCGCTCGCCGAGAAGGGCTACCTGGGCGTCAACCTGCCGCAGCGCTACGGCGGCGGGGGCCTGGGAATGTCTGCGTTGCAGACCGTCGGCGAGGAGATCACCGCCGCCGGCTGCGCGCTGCTCTTGATCGTCGTCTCGCCGGCGATCGTCGGCTCGATCCTCACCCGTCACGGGACCGAGGCCCAGCGCGAGCGCTGGCTGCCGGGAATCGCCGACGGAAGCACGCGGATCGCCTTCGCGATCACCGAGCCCGACGCCGGCACCAACTCGCACAACCTCTCGACCGCGGCGACGCGGTCGAACAAGGCGCCTCAACGGCGGCGCGGCTCGGCTTCCGCCTCACGGGGGTCCTACGTGCTGCGGGGGACCAAGTACTACATCTCCGGGGTCGAGGACGCCGAGGCGATCCTGGTGATCGCCCGCAAGCGCGACGCCGACGGCAATCTCGGGCTCCCGCTGCTGCTGATCGTCGACGTCGACTCGCCGGGGCTCGAACGGCAGATGATCCCGATGGCGGTCCGCGGCGCCGACCGCCAGTGGCAGCTCTTCTTCGACGACGTCGAGGTGCCGGCCGAGCGCCTGATCGGCGAGTCGGAGGAGGTCGGCCTCAAGGCCGCCTTCGACGGGCTCAACCCGGAGCGGATCATGGGCGCCGCACTCTCCAACGGGACCTCGAGACGGGCGCTCCAGCTGGCCTCGGCCTACGCCCGCGAACGGGTCGTCTGGAGCCAGCCGATCGGCGCCCACCAGGGGATCTCGCACCCGCTCGCCCAGGCGAAGATCGAGCTCGAGCTGGCGCGGCTGATGACCGAGAAGGCCGCGGCCCTCTACGACGCCGGCGCACCCGCGGGCGAGGCGGCGAACATGGCCAAGTACGCAGCCGCCGAGGCCGCGATCCATTGCGTCGACCAGGCGATCCAGACCCACGGTGGCAACGGATTCGCGCTCGAGTACGGGCTCACCGACATGTACTGGGGTGCTCGCGTCGCCCGCACCGCTCCGGTCTCGCGCGAGATGGTCCTCAACTACGTCGCCGAGCACTCCCTCGGCCTGCCGCGCTCGTACTAGCCCGCGTACGGTTCTGACACCCATGGCCGAAGGCACGAGCGATCAGGTGCGCGCGGCTCGCTTCGATGATCTCGAGGCGTGCCTCCAGATCGTCCGTGCGTTGCCGGACTTCTTCACCGAGGATGTTCCGATCACCGTGCAGGGTGATCTGCAGCGGCACGACGGTTGGGTAATCGTCGACGCCGGGAAGATCGTGGGGTTCATCGTTGTCGATCGGCGCTCGCCGCAGGCGGCGGAGATCCTGTGGATCGCCGTGGAGCCCGCCCGACGCGGCACGGGCTGCGGAACCCGGCTGCTCGAGCACGCGCTCGGCGTACTACGCGATCAGGGCATTGCCCTGGTCGAAGTGAAGACGCTCGATCGCTCCGCGGACTACGCGCCGTATGAAGCGACGAACGCCTTCTATGAGCGCAATGGCTTCGTGCAGATCGACTGCATCGACGAGCTCCCCGAGCGGGAACCCGGGAACCCCGCCGCCATCTATGTCGCCGCCCTGGGGACGACGAGGTGACGTAGTCCGAGACGCCGGGGGCACCCCGGCCGCACCCATGGAGGTTTCAGCTGAGCTCCTCGGCCAGGCCGATGATGATGCCCTCAGGGCCACGCACGAAGCAGAGTCGGTAGATGTCCTCGTACCGCGTGATCTCGTCGACGAGCTCGCCGCCGTGATTGCGCAGGCGGGCAACGACGTCGTCGATGTCGTCGACGGCGAACATGATTCGACCCATACCCAGCGTGTTCGCCGGCGCGTTTGCCGGCTCGGCCCTGACCGCGGGCGGCGTGTGGAACTTCGACAGCTCGATCCTGCCGTGGCCGTCCGGAGTCCGCATCATGGCGTTCGTGGCACGGACGCCCTTGAGCCCGACTGTCTTGTCCACCCAAGGTCCCTCGACCGTCGTCTCGCCTTCCAACTCCATACCGAGTTCGGCGAAGAACGCTTTCGCAGCCTCGAGATCGTCGACAACGATGAGTACGTTGTCCATCCGCTGAATCATGGTGTTCTCCTGGCTTCGGGTCTGCGCCTGTCAGGGCTTGATCATCAGCACGTAGAACGGCTCGAACCCTTGGCTCTCGTAGAAGCGGATCGCGTCGTCGTTCGAGTGCCCGACGCCGACCAGGACGGAGCGAGCCCCGGCCTCGGTCGCGAGAGCCGCAGCGGCTTCGGTCAGGGCGCGGCCGACGCCGTTGCCGCGCTCGGACTCGAGTACCGACAGAGTCTCGATCTCGGTCGTCGGCTCGCCGAGATCCCAGGTCGCAGCGCCTTCACCGAGCGAGACGACGGCGTATCCGATCGGCTCACCGTCGCGCTCGGCCAGCAGCAGGGTGTGGCGATCGCCGGCCAGCCAGTCGAGGTATTGCGCCTTGCGATGTGCCCAGGACTCGTCGAGGGAGCGAACGGGCGGCATCGCCGGCAACGTCGCGTGATGCTCGCGAAGCGCGCTCCAGAGGGCGGGAAGGCGGTCGATGTCGTCGAGGCCGCCGCGTCGAACCACGAAATCCATCGGCTCATGCTCGCAGTTCGGCGAGCCGCCGCTCGAGGAACGCCCGCTCGACCGGGTTCGCGGCGAGCTCGATCGCGCGCTCGTAGGCGGCGGCGTCGGGGCGGCCGAGGCGGCGCAGGAGATCGGCTCGGGCGACGTGGTAGGGCCCGTAGTCGTCGAGGCCCTCGATCGCGTCGATCAGCGCCAACCCGGCCTCGGGCCCGGCTGCCATCGCCACGGCGACGCCGCGGTTGAGCTCGACCACGGGCGAGGGGGCGAGCTCCGCGAGCCAGGCGTAGAGGTTGACGATTCGCGGCCAGTCCGTCTCCGCGGCGGTGGCCGCCTGCGCATGCTCGGCGGCGATCGCCGCCTGGATCACATAGGGACGGGGGCCCGACAGACGCGCCTCGGCCGCGAGCGCCAGGCCCTCGGCGATCCGCTCGCGATTCCACAGCGAGCGATCCTGGTCCTCGAGCAGCACCATCCCCCCGTCGGCGTCGGTGCGCGCGGGGCGGCGGGCGTCGGTGAGCAGCATCAACGCCAGCAGGGCCTCGGCCTCGGGCTCGTCGGGCATCACCTCGACCAGCACCCGGGCGAGCCGGATCGCCTCGGCGCAGAGCTCTGCCCGGACGAGCGACTCCGTGCCGGACGCCATGTAGCCCTCGTTGAAGATCAGATAGAGCGTCGCCAGGACCGAGCTCAGCCGCTCGCCGAGCTGCTCCGGCCCGGGCACCTCGTAGGGGATCTGTGCATCGCGGATCTTTCGCTTCGCCCGCACCAGGCGCTGCGCCATCGCCTGCTCGCCGATCAGGAAGGCGCGCGCGATCTCGGCCGTCGTCAGCCCGCCCAGCGTGCGCAGGGTGAGCGCGATCCTCGCCTCCGGGGCGAGCGCCGGGTGACAGCAGGTGAAGATCAGCCTGAGACGATCGTCGGGCAGCTCCCCCGTCCCGTCGCGCAGCTCGATCTCGTCCGGGAGGCGCAGCGCCTCGAGCGCCTCGAGCTCCGGGCGCTTGGCCGCCAGCGTCCTCTCGCGGCGCAGGCGGTCGATCGCCTTGTTGCGGGCAACGCGAATGATCCAGGCCCCGGGGTTGTCGGGAACGCCGTCCCCCGGCCAGCGCTCGAGTGCGACGAGGAAGGCGTCCTGGACGGCCTCCTCGGCGGCGTCGAAGTCGCCGAGGACGCGGATCAGTGTCGCGACCGCCCGTCCCGACTGCTCGCGGAACAGGCGGTCGGCGACACCGGGCTGGTCTACGAGGAGGCCTCCGCCGCGACGGTCTCTTCCTCGCCGGGCACCGTGTAGTCCATCACCGGCCGGACCTCGATCGCCCCTGCCCGCGCCGGGATCTTCTTCGCCCACTCGAGCGCCTGGTCGAGGTTCTCGCACTCGATCACATAGAAGCCACCCACCTGTTCCTTGGTCTCGGCGAACGGCCCGTCGGTGACGACGCGCTCGCCCCCGTCGCCGATTCGCACCGTGGTCGCGGTGGCGCTCTCCTGCAGCCCCTCGCCGGCCACCAGCGCCCCGGCGTCCTCGAGCTCCTGCGTGTAGGCGAACCAGCGGCCCATCTCGGCCTTCGCCTCCTCCGGGCTCCGGTCCTCCCAGCCGCCCTCGTGCCCCGCGATAATCAGCATGTACTTCATCGTTGCCTCCTAGGCTCGCGCGACGCTCTTTTGTCGCCGCTCTCACCCTAACGACGAACGGAGGGCCCCGAGATCGACACGCTCGCCCACATCCGCAGCTACTACGAGGCGCTCAACACCGGCGACGTCGAGCTGATCGCCTCGCACTTCACCGAGGATGCCACTCACTACTACACGCGCCTCGGCCCCCACCACGGCCGCGAGATCGCCGAGAACGCGCGCTGGGGAATCGACCACCTCGACGGCCAGTGGTGGTACGAGCGCGGGCTGGCCGACGGAGACGAGGCGGTGATTGAGTGGACGATGACCTGGCGCGACCCGAAGTCGGGCGACCGCCGGCTCAACCGCGGTACCGAGTGGTTCCGGCTCGAGGGCGGCAGGATCGCGGAGGTCCGCGCCTACCATCACGGCGACGCTCGCAACCCGGCCGGTGACCTGCTCGGCTTCGACTTCGCCGGCCGCGGCTACACGACGCTCGAGCGACCGGGCGCCGGGGCCCCCGGCGCTCAGGGCTGAACGAGGTCGGCGTCCTCGGCGCCGTCCGTGCCCTCGTCTCCGGCGACGGAGCTCAGGGTGAGCGCGCCGGCATCGCCGATCTCGGCGCCCAGCTTCAGCACCTGTCCCGGCTTCAGCGCGCCGATGCGAATCTGCGCCGGCACCCCGAGCACGATGTCGTGGCCCGACTCGCGCACGTCGTCGGCCGAAACGAGCAGCTTGTGCGAGTCCCTGCAGACGCCCTCGACGACCCCCTCGACATCGGTCGTCGGCTGGGGAGCGTCGCCGGTGACCTGCAGACCGACCTGCTCCAGCGCGACCTTCGGCGGCTTCGGCAGCGCCGGCGGCTTGCCGCAGCCGTCCTCACCCGGTGAGCTCACCGGCAGCGGCTCCGGATTTGCGGCGATCCTCGCCTTGACCTCGACCAGCGCGCCGACCTCCGGCGGGTTTCGCTGAATCCCGCCCCGCACGAGCAACGAGGCGCCTGGGCCCGACACGGTGTAGACGCCGGTCACCGGATCGCTGAAGCTGACCGTGCCGGAGAACGTGGCGCGGCCGTGGCTGCCCCGCTCGCGGCGGTTGCCCTGCTCGACATAGGTGCCGTTGGCGAGCTGGCGCGCCTCGACCTCGATCTCCTCGCCGGGGCTCGGGGCGTTGCGCGAATGGATCGCCAGCAGGCGGCCATCGTCGGCGGCGAGCGTGTAGCTGAGCGCCTCCGGGTTGCGATGGACGACCGTCCCGGCGAGCGCGGTGGTCGAGTCGCTCGGCGAGCCGCCCGTGTCCGGTTGCTCGTCCGTCGTCGTCCCGCCCGTGGTCGTCGTCGGCTGGGTCGCCGGCGGAGGCGAAATGGTGTCGAGCGGCGGGGTGGCCGAGGGCGGCGAACCGAACACCGGCGGCGAGCCACCCGGCTGCTGAGCGCCGCCATCGCCCGAGTGACCCTGATCGGTGCCGCCGCCATGGGGGCCGGGCGTGGCGGGCGGGGCCTGCGCGGTCACCGGAGCGGCCGGGGCGGGAAGTTGGATCACCATCGGCTTCGTCGTCCCGAGGCTGCCCTGGGTCGCGGGGCCGATCGCGACGCCGACGAAGAGGCCGAAGCCGAGCGCAACGCCCGACATCGGCGCCGTCCAGCGGCGGTCGATGATCGGCAGCGCCGCCCAGCGCAGCGAGGCGAAGCGGGAAAACGAGCGGCGGTCGGGGCGCACCGGTCCGCGAATCAGCCTGCCGGGGAACCTCATTGGACCGGTCCCCCGGGCGCCGGCGCCCCGGCGGCGGCGGAAACCGGCGTCGAGGCGATCGCCGGCCGGGCGAGGGTCGAGCCGCAGCGCCCGCAGTACTGGGCCGCGACCGAGACGGGCCCGCCGCAGGACGGACAGGCCGCGGTCGGCGCCGCCGAGGAGATCCCGAGCTGCTGCTCGACCGAGCTCAGCTCGGCGTCGACCGCCTGCAGCGCGGCGGCGCGGCGGACGACCACGTCGAGGCGAAAGTGGTCGCGAATCGCCATCTCATAGACGAGGCCGCCGAGATCGGCCTGCAGCTCCTCGTAGCGGCGAGCGAGCTGCTCGCGGCGCGCCTCGAGGGCGGCGCCGTCGACCGTCGGCGCGGCCGGCGCAGGGGGCGGCGCGGCCGGCGCAGGGGCGGCGGCTGCCGCTGCCGCGGGAGGCGCCGCCGGCGGCTGGGCGGCTGCTGCCGGCGTGGCTCCGGCCCGCGGCCGGGTCTTGAAGTACGGCTTCAGTCGCTTGATCGGGCTCGGGCTCAATTCCCCGTCCCCGGTGGAACTTCGCTCTCGCCGCCGGCGCCGGGGACGACGGCGCCGGGCGAGCCGCTGTCGGTTGCCGGCGGCTGATCGCCGCCGGTGGCCGGCGCCCCGCCGCCGCTCGAGACCTCGACCACGGCTGCCGAGGGAAAGCTCTTGCGCAGGCCCTTGAGCGCCACCTCGGCCGACCTGCGGTCCGTGTAGACGCCCGAGTAGATGACGTAGTTGCCGGGGGGCAGGCTGGCGTAGAGGTCGGAGTCGAGCACGGCCGCGTCGGCGGCGCCGTCGCTGACCGCCTTCTGCTTCGCGGCGTCGACCGTCTCGGTCGTCGCTCCATCCTTGCTCACCGTGGTCAGCTGGATCGTGAACCCGTCGGTGCCCTGCGGCCACTCGCTGGTCACGGCGGCCGTCCCCGTACCGCCGCCTTCGGAGGAGGTTGCCGTCGTCGTCCCCTCGCCGACCTGGATCACCGGCGCCGGCGCCGGCTCGTCGTTGGCTCCCCCACGGCCGATCAGCACGCCGATCAGCAGCATGCCGCCGAGCAGCGCGATCCCGATCACCGCCGCGAGCGGCGAGACATCGGCGGGCCGGCCCGGCGGCGAGGCCGCGGCCTCGGGACCAGGCGCGGGCGCGGACGCGGCGGCGGGCGTGACCCGCGGCTCGCCGCGGCGCGTGCCGCAGCTGAGGCAGTAGCGTTGGTCCGCCGCGAGCGGAGCGCCGCAGCTCGGGCACGGTTGCCCGGGAGGCCAGGCGGCGGCGGGCGGGGGCTGCTGGGTGGCTGCCATCACCCGTATTCAACAACCTCGGGACCGTCATGTTCCGCAGTGGCGGCAGAGTAGGCTGCGCGCCGACAGTGACCGTGGTCAAGGACAGCGGCGAGCGGGGGATCCTGCCGCCGTTCACAGACGAGCACACGCAGCTTCGCGAGACGATCAATCGCTGGGTCAGCGAGGAGATCGTCCCTCATGTCGACGAGTGGGAGGCGGCGCGCGAGTTCCCGCGCGAGCTCTACCGGCGCGCGGCCGAGCTCGGCTTCCTCGGGCTCAAGTACCCGGAGGAGCTCGGCGGCCAGGGGGGCGACTACGTCCACGACGCCGTCTGGGCCGAGGAGCTGGCGGCGGCCGGCGCCTCCGGCGGGGTCGGCGCCGGGCTCGGCGCCCACACCGGGATCGCGACGCCGCCGGTCTACAGGTTCGGCACCCCCGACCAGCATGAGCGCTTCCTGCGCCCGGCGATCCAGGGCGAGCGGATCGCGGCGCTGGGGATCACCGAGCCGGGCGCCGGCTCCGACGTCGCCTCGATCCGGACCGAGGCGCGACGGGTGGACGGCGGCTACGTCGTCAACGGCTCGAAGACCTTGATCACCAACGGCGTCCGCGCCGACTTCCTCGTCTGCGCCGTGAAGACGGCCGAGGAGGGCGGCCACCAGGGGCTCTCGTTCCTGATCCTCGAGCGCGAGATGCCCGGTTACGAGGTGGTCGGCAAGCTCGAGAAGATGGGCTGGCACTCCTCCGATACGGCGGAGCTCTCGTTCACCGACGTCGCGGTCCCGGCCGAGAACCTGCTCGGAGAGGAGAACCGCGGCTTCTACCTGATCATGGAGAACTTCGCCTGGGAGCGGTTGCTGATGGCGCTCGGCGCGGTCGGCGGGATGCGCCGGCTGCTCGCGGTCGCGATCGACTACGCGGGCGAGCGCGAGGCGTTCGGCCGGCCGATCGGCAGCTTTCAGGCGATCCGCCACAAGATCGCCGAGATCGGGGTCAAGCCCGAGGTCGGGCGCGCGCTCACCTACCAGGCGCTGCGCCGCTACGTCGCCGGCGAGGACGTGATCGCCGACGTGACCAAGGCGAAGCTCTACACGCAGCGCGCCTGCGTCGAGGTCGCCGACGAGTGCGTGCAGATCCTCGGCGGCTACGGGTACATGCGGGAGTACGGGGTCGAGCGCGCCCTGCGCGACGCGCGCCTCGGGCCGATCGGCGGCGGCACGGACGAAATCATGAGGGAGATCCTCGGCAAGCAGCTGGGGCTGTGAGGGTTGGCGGTTCCCTCGACTTTGATCGAGCCGGTGACTGAAGCGGCGCCGGCGCGGACGCCTTAGAGTCCCGCGCCGTTGAACCAACGACGTAATCGACGGGAGTGAATCGAGAACATGGGATTGCTTGACGGCAAGGCGGCGATCGTCACCGGCTCGGCGCGTGGCATCGGCCGGGCGACGGCGGAGCTGTTCATCAGCGAGGGCGCCAAGGTCCTGATCAACGACATCGACGGTGAGGTGGCCGAGCAGGCCGCATCGGAGATCGACGGCGAGACCGCCGTCTTCGCCGGCGACCTGACCGAGCCGGGGGTCCCGGACGAGCTGGTCGCGAAGGCGGTCGAGGCCTTCGGAGAGGTCGACATCATCGTCAACAACGCCGGCTACACCTGGGACGGCGTCGTCCACCGGATGACCGACGAGCAGTTCCAGGCGATGCTCGACATCCACACGATCGTCCCCTTCCGGGTCACCCGGGCGATCGCCCCCCACTGGCGCGAGGCGGCGAAGGCGGAGCGCGCCGAGGGCGTCGAGCGGTTCCGCAAGATCGTCAACATCTCCTCGATCTCGGGCACGATGGGCAACGCCGGCCAGGTCAACTACTCGGCCGCCAAGGCCGGCGTGGTCGGCTTCACCAAGACCCTGGCGAAGGAGTGGGGCGCGTTCAAGATCAACTGCAACGCGGTCGCCTTCGGCTTCATCGAGACGCGCCTGACCCAGGCGAAGGAGAAGGGCGAGACGCTGGAGGTCGGCGACGGCGAGAAGGTCGAGCTCGGGATCCCGGAGCAGATGCGGGCGATGGCCTCGGCGATCATCCCGCTCGGACGCCCGGCTCAGCCGGAGGAGGCCGCGGCTCCGGTGCTCTTCCTCAGCTCCGGGCTCTCCAACTACGTGCACGGGCAGTGCCTCAACGTCACCGGCGGCCAATTCGGCGGCATGTATACGTAGTCGCGCTCGCCTCCGCGCTGCCCGGCGGCTGCGGGTCGACGGCGGACGCTCCGGGCTAACCTCCCGAACCGATGGCAACGACGGTCGCGCCGGGCGCTCCCTACACGATTCCGCAGGAGTTCGAGGACTTCCGCGAGACGATCCGCAAGATGGTGGTCGAGCGGGTCGCACCGCGGGCGGCCGAGATCGACGAGAAGGCCGAGTACCCGGCCGACATCCGCGAGCTGTTCGCCGAGCACGATCTGCTCGGGCTGCCGTTCGAGCCCGAGCACGGCGGCACCGGCACCGGCACGCTGATGCTCAACATCGCGGTCGAGGAGGTGGCGAAGGCGTGCGCCTCCTCCGCCCTGATCCTGATGATCCAGGAGCTCGGCACGCTGCCGATCCGGCTCTTCGGTTCCGAGGAGCTCAAGCAGCGCTTCTTGCCCAAGTGCGCCTCCGGCGAGTGGAGCCCCGCCTTCGCGCTCTCCGAGCCCGACGCCGGCTCGGACCCGGGCGGGATGCGGACGAGGGCGGTCCGCGACGGCGACGAGTGGGTGATCGAGGGGACCAAGAACTGGATCTCGAATCTCGGCGTCGCCGACTTCTACATCTGCTTCGCGGTCACCAACCCCGACGAGGGCCACTCGCGCGGGATCTCGGCCTTCGTCGTCGAGGCCGACCGGTCCGGCTTCTCGGTCGGCAAGCTCGAGCACAAGATGGGGATCCGCGGGTCGCCCACCGGCCAGCCGATCTTCGACAACGTCCGCGTCCCGGCCGAGAACCTGATCGGGACCGAGAACGAGGGCTTCAAGGTGGCGATGGGCACCCTCGACCGCTCCCGGCTCGGCGTCGCCGCGCAGGCCGTCGGCATCGCCCAGGGCGCGACCGACTACGCCGCCGCGTACGCGCAGGAGCGCAAGCAGTTCGGCAAGCCGATCGCCGCCTTCCAGGGGATCCAGTTCAAGCTCGCCGACATGGAGTCGCGCACCGCCGCAGCGCGCGAGCTGCTCTACCGCGCCTGCTCGAAGATCGATAACGGCGAGCCCGATCTGGGCAAGTACTCGGCGATGGCGAAGTTGATCGCCTCGGACACGGCGATGGCGGTGACCACCGAGGCGGTCCAGGTGCTCGGCGGCTACGGCTATGTCAGCGAGTACCCGGTCGAGCGGATGATGCGCGACGCGAAGATCACCCAGATCTACGAGGGCACGAACGAGATCCAGCGCCTCGTCATCGCCCGCACGCTGACCTAGGGGTTGACCTCAGCTCGCGAGGACCTCGCGCAGCTTCGGCGCGAACGCATCCGGGTCGCCGGCCCAGCCGAACTCGCCGCCCAAGAAGCCCCCGTGGTGGCTGGGGAAGATGACCGGCTCGGTTCCGAGGCGCTCAGCGACCGCGAGCGCACCACGGTGGGCCATCTCGCCCTCGGACTCGGCCCCGGCGCCGATCACGATCCGGGTCGGCGCAGCGCGCAGCGCGTCGAAGTCGTACTCGTATTGCGTTGTGGCAACGATGTTCCGGCCGAGCAACGGATCGTCGCGGTCACCGCTGTCCTCGGTCGGAAAGCCGAACGATGCCGGGTCCACGGGCTGGTCTGCGAACCCCGCCGGGATCGGGCCCTTGACGCTGGTGATCGCGATGAACTTCGCCATCGCCGGTCCGAAGCCGTCGCGCTTGTACGTCTCGTGGATGTCGGTGATGGCTGCCAGTGCCTGCGCGCGATCCGGCAGCAGCGCCGCGGCTGGCGGCTCGTGCGCAACGAGCGTGCGCACCTGCTCCGGGTGCTCGGCGACCAGCGCCAGCGCGTTGACCGCCCCGCCGCTGCTGGCGAAGACATCCACCGGCTCGCCGCCCAGCGCGGCGATCAACGGGTGCAGGTCCTCCGCGCGATCGTCCGGCGTCGAGTCCCCGGCCAGGGTCTCCGACTCGCTGCGGCCGACCCCGGCGGGGTCGTAGGTGACGACCGTCCGGTCACGGAAGTGCTCCGCCAGGCTGGTGAAGCCACTCGCAGCCATCGGATAGCCGATCATCAGCAGCACCGGCTCGGCGCTCTCGGTCTCGGCTTCGCGCACGTCGTAGCGGAGCTTGGCCCCGGGTAGGTCGAGGGTCAGGGTCCTGGGTTCGGTCATCGGCGGTCCTTTCGGGGTTGGTGCTCCTATGGACCGGCCGAGCCGGCGAAACTCATCGCCTGGAACCGACGCTAGGGCGCCTTCGGCTTGCGGGCCTCGACGGGCGGCTCGCCGGATTCGCCGTAGACGCCGGGGGGCCAGGCGCCGAACCAGTTGTCGCGGGCGCCATCGAGGGTGATCGTGGTCCCGGAGAAGAAGTCGCCGGCGGGCGAGGCGAGGTAGGCGATCAGCCAGGCCATCTCCGCCTCGGTGCCGAGCCGCTGCAGGGGCACGGTCGAGGGCACCGCCGCGACCACCTCCGGCGGGTACTTGGTCCGCAGGGTCTCGGTATCGAACTGGCCCGCGGCGATCGCGCAGGTGCGGATCCCGAACCGAGCCCATTCGACCGAGAGCGTGCGCATCATGTTCTCGACCGCCGCTCGGGCCGCTCCCGAGTGGACCATGCCCGGCATCCCGTGGTGGGGAGAGAGGGTGACGCTGAGCACCTTGCCCTGCTCCTGCGGGATGAAGGCCTTGGTCGCGGCCGCGTGGGTCATCAGCCAGGTGCCGACCACGTTGAGCTCGATCACGGTCCGAAAGCCCTTCGGCGAGATCGCCTCGGCGGGGCTGAGGAACTGCCCGCCGGCGTTGTTGACGAGCACGTCGACGTGCGCATGGCGGTCGAGCACGCCGTCGAAGAGCCCGTCCACGGCGTCCTCGTCGCGAATGTCCATCGCCACCGCCTCGGCGCTGCCGGCGAGCGGCTCGACCGCCGCCACCATCTCCTCCAGCGGCTCGAGCCGGCGCCCACAACCGACGACGATCGCCCCGAGGCGGGCGAGCTCGAGGGCGGTCTCACGGCCGAGCCCGGTGCCGGCGCCGGAGACCACGCAGACCCGGCCATCGAGTAGGCCGGGCGCAAATATTCGCGAGCCTTCCGTCGCCATGGCGCCAGCAGGCTATATGGCTACAGTGGCCGCGATGAGGGTCAGGGCTGAGACCAAGTCGCTCACCGGGCCGCTGGCGGGCGGCCGCGAGGGAGCCACCGTCGCGGTCGAGCCGATCCTCACCGGGACGATGCAGTCGCCGCGGGCGTTCGTCGAGAGCGCGCCTCGCCTCGCCACCCTGCGGATGCTCGGGATCGGTACCTCGAGGTCGAACTGGATCTCGCTACCGATCCCCGCCTACCTGATCCACCATCCCTCGGCGGGATCGTTCCTGGTCGACACCGGCCTCCACGCCTCGGTCGCCTCGAAGCCGGCCGAGAACCTCGGCCGCACGATCGCCCGCTTCTCGAGACCCGAGATCGAGCCGGGCGAGGACCTGCTCGCGCAGCTTCGTACGCGCGGGCTCGATCCGAAGGCAATCCCGCTGGTGGTCATGACCCATCTGCACTTCGACCACAGCTCCGGGATGTCGGAGTTCGGCGACTCCACCTTCGTCATCGGCGAGGACGAGTGGATCGCCGCTTCCACCGACTCGCGCCCGTTCCTGCGCGGCTATCGCCCCAGCCACTACGACTACGCCTTCGACTACCGCACGGTCAGCTACGACTCCGATCTGATCAGCTCCTACGCGACCTTCGGCCGCACCTTCGACCTCTTCGGCGACGGCAGCGTGCGCCTCGCATCGACGCCGGGGCACAGCGCCGGCCACCAGTCGGTGATCTGCCGCCTGCGCGACCGCGACCTGGTGATCGCCGGCGACGCGATCTACACGATCGGCCAGCTCGACGGGGCGCCGGAGCCGCCGCGGCCGCTCGATCGGCACAACTGGCGCCGCTCGATGCGCGAGCTGCAGCATTTCGCGCGCACCTACCCCCAGGCAGTGATCCTCCCGGGTCACGACCCCGAGCACTGGAAGACGGTCGAGAAGCGTTATGAGTGAGCCTGCGGGCGGGGCGCCGGGGCCGTCCTCGCGCCCTCGCGCAGCGACTTGATCACGCTGCCGCGGCCCTGCTGCTCGAGCGCCGCGTACATCTCCTTCACCGGCTCGAAGACCTGCTGCGCTGCCTCGAGCTGCTGCTCGCGGGTCGGCTCGGCGACGACGGGGAAGCTGATCGGCTCGCCGTACTGGACCGTCACCTTCGGGAACGAGAGCCGCTTCCAGGCGCGGACGTTGCGCGAGCCGTGGATCGCGACCGGGATCACCGGGACCCCGGACTCAAGCGCCAGCCGCCCGACCCCGGGCTTCGCCTCGCCGAGGGTGCCGGTGCGAGACCGGCCTCCCTCCGCATAGATCAGCAGGCAGCCACCGCTGTCGAGGATCGCGTGGGCGGTCACGAACGCCTCCTCGTCGTGATGGCCGCGGCGGACCGGAAAGACGCCGCCGACCCGGTAGATGTAGTCGAGCACCCGGTGGCGGAAGAACAGCTGCGACTTGGCCATGAAGCGGACCTTGCGCCGCAGATTCACGGCGGCGAAGAAGTGGTCCATGTTGGAGAAGTGGTTGGGCGCCAGGATCACCGGGCCGCTCGCGGGGACGTTGGCGGTCGAGATCGACCGGGTCCGGTAGAGGATCAGCGCGACCGGGGTGAGGATCAGCCGGACGAACTCGTAGACCCAGCCCGGGCGGTGGCTGCGCGACCACTCGTGGATCGGCATGAACCGCTCCGCTGGGCGGTCGTCCTTGTATCGCTGCGGTTTCAGTTCCGACATCGGCGCGCTCCGGGGCCCAGCCCGGCACGCTCACCTACCCCCGATCGGACCGCCGGTTACGCCGGCCGGGCCCAGCCCCGCGAGCGCCCAACCGCCTCGGTCCAGCGGCCGAGCAGCCGCTCGCGCTCGGCGCTCTCCATCGCCGGCTCGTAGCGTGCCGCCTCGCCCCACATCGCCCCGACCTCGTCCGTGGTCCAGGTGCCGGCCCCGATCCCGGCCAGATAGGCGGCGCCGAGCGCCGTCGTCTCGGCGATCTCGGGAACGATCACGGGTGCACCGAGAACGTCTGCCTGAAACTGCATCAGCCAGCGGTTGGCGACCGCACCGCCGTCGGCGCGCAGCTCGGAGAGCTGCTTGCCCGCCAGTCCCTCCTGGGCCCGGACCGCGTCGACCGTTTGATACGCGATCCCCTCGAGCGCGGCCCGGGCGAGGTGGGCGCGGCCCGTGCCCCGTGTCAGCCCGACGATCGTGCCGCGGGCGTAGGGATCCCAGTGTGGCGAGCCGAGCCCGGTGAGCGCGGGGACGAAGTAGACGTCGTCGTTGGAATCCAGCGACGCTGCCATGCCCTCGGTCTCGGCCGCCTCGGCGACCAGCCCGAGCCCGTCGCGAAGCCACTGGACCGCGGCACCGGTGACGAAGACCGCGGCCTCGAGCGCGTAGCTGACCGAGTCCCCGATCCCCCAGGCGATCGTCGTCAGCAGGCCCGCGCCGGGCTCCGGCATCTGCGAGCCGGCGTTGAGAAGGACGAAGCTGCCGGTCCCGTACGTGTTCTTCGCCATCCCCGGCTCGACGCAGGCCTGGCCGAAGAGCGCCGCCTGCTGGTCGCCGGCGATCCCGGCGACCGGGACCTCGCCGCCGAACTCCGAGGTGGTGCCGAAGATGCCCGCCGAGGGCAGCGGCTCGGGCAGGCGCTCCGGGTCGACTCCGAGCAGGTCGCAGAGCTCGGCATCCCAGCGCAGCTCGCCGATGTCGAAGAGCATCGTCCGCGAGGCATTCGTGAGGTCGGTCGCGTGGCGGCCCGTGAGCTTGAACACCAGCCACGAGTCGATCGTGCCGAAGACGGCGTCGCGGGCGGCGTCGACGTTGGCGAGCAGCCACTCGATCTTCGTCCCCGAGAAGTACGGGTCGAGGACCAGCCCGGTGCGCTCGCGAACCAGCTGCTCGTGGCCGGCCGCCCGCAGCTCCTCGCAGCGCGAGGCGGTGCGGCGGTCCTGCCAGACGATCGCGTTGTGCACCGGCTCGCCGGTCTTCCGATCCCAGGCGACAACGGTCTCGCGCTGGTTTGTGATCCCGATCGCCGCCAGGCTTCCGGGGTCGGCCGTGGCATCGGCGAGCGCGTGCGATGCGACCCGCTTGGTCACCTCCCAGATCTCGTTCGCGTCGTGCTCGACCCAACCGGGCCGCGGGAAGTGCTGGCGAAACTCGCTGTAGGCGCGGCCGCGGATCTTGCCTTCACCGTCGAAGACGAGGCAGGTGGTCCCGGTGGTGCCCTGGTCGATCGCGAGGATCAAGTCAGGGTGAGGCTATCCGCGCGAGGGGCTCAGCCGCAGGCCGCGGGAATTGGCAAGGAGACGCTCGCGACCAGGGTGCAGAAGGAGGTCGCGGCCGCCGCCGGATCGTCGTAGTCGGCGATCTCGGTCAGCAGCGCGTCGATCGAGCCGGGGAGATCGGCCAGAGCGAGATCGATCGCCGTGATCGCGGCGCGGACATCGCCTCGGTCGCGCCGGCTGACCTCGCCCGAGAGCCGGCGCAGGCTTGCGCGGACGGCGTCGGTCTGGTCGAGCATCGCCCGCAGCGATCCGGCCAGGGCCGTCTTGGTCGGCGCGGCAACGTCCTCCTCATCGGCGAGCAGCTCGAGCAGCAGCTCCGGATCGCCGTCGGTGAGCGCATCCGTGAGCGATCTGAGCAGCTTGGCGCGGCTTCGCTTCGGCAGCGTCTGCGCCCTTTTCAGCGTCGCCTCGATCGTCGCCGAGCGCAGCTCGGAGCTGGCCTCGAGCGCGGCGACGAAGTCGGGCTGCAGCGAAGCCGGCACCCAGGCGACGTCGTCGGCGTACTCGAACAGGTTCTCGTCGGCCTGGCGGCCGACCGCGGCGAGGGCTCGGGCGCGGGCCGGCCGCTTGAGCTTCGACGCCAGCGCGCGCGCCCGCTGCGTGTGAGCCAGGTTTGCGGCCATCGCGTCGAGATCGACGAGGACCGAATCGTCGCCGCCGTCCGCGGCGTCAACCTCGTCGTCGCCGGGATCGGGTTCGCTCTCGTCCACGTCCCCCGGGTCGTCGATCTCGGCGGCGTCGTCGCCGTCCTCGGCGGCGCTGTCGCCGCTCTGCTGCCAGACGAGCTTCAGGGCATCGCCGGCCTGGCGCAGCTCGGAACGCACCTGCGCCCGCGGGCTCGCCTCGGCCACGCCGGCGGCGCCGAGCAGCGCGAGCAGGATCGCGACGGTTCCGGCAAGGCCGCGCGACCCGAATCTGAAGACGCCGGTCATGCGTCCCCATCGGCCCAACGCCGAGGCGCCGTTAGCGAGGCGGTGACGCCTGGCCGGACCACCGACCGCGGCGCGCCCACCAGACGCGGGCGAAGTCGCGCAGCTGGCGGCCACGATGGACGAATCCGGCCAGGGTGCGGCCCGTCGCCCGGTGCTCGAGATCGAGCTCGAGCTCGGCGACGCGGTAGCCGGCGCGGACGGCGTCGACGGTGATCCCGATCTCCATCCCGTAGCCGGCCGCGAACGGCAGCACGGCGCGCAGCACCTCGCCGCGCATCGCGCGCTGACCGGAGATCGGCGCTCCGGCCCGGTAGCCGCAGCGGCTGCGGATCGCCCAGCGCGCGAATCGCACCGCGACCCCGAAACCGCCGCCGACCCGGAGCCGGAACGCCGCCACGGCGAGATCGCAATCGCCGCGCTCGACCGCATCGACGAGTCCGCGCAGCTGCGCCGCCGAAGCTCCGAGGTCGCCGTCGCAGACCAAAACCAGCCGCGGCTCGGGCGTGTCGGTGAGCGCAGCCTGCGCCGCCGCGGTCATGTTTCCGCCCTTGCCGTGCGGCTTGCCGCGGCTGACGACGCGGGCTCCGTGAGCGAGCGCCACCTCCGAGGTGCCGTCGGTGGAGGCGTCGTCCGCGACCCAGATCTCGGCGCCGGGAAGTGCGCCGGCGAGCCCGTCGACGCTCGACCCGATCCGGTCCGCCTCGTTGTGGGCGGCGATTATCACCAGCAGGTTCGTCATCGGGTCGGGCGCTGGAAGTATTGTCCCCGCCCGATGACGGATGTCGAAGCACACATCACCGGAACCGTCTGGAAGATCGAGGTCGGCGTCGGCGACGAGGTCGCCGACGGGGACACCGTGGTCATCCTCGAATCGATGAAGATGGAGATGCCGGTCGAGGTCGAGGACGACGG
>DATBPT010000176.1:0-10353 GCA_036561205.1 Solirubrobacterales bacterium | reverse complement strand
GCGGCGACGAACTCGCGGGCGGCGTCTGAAAGAGCTTCGGCGGTGGCCGTGGCCATCGCCGTGATCCTAGCTGCAGCGGCTCAGCAGGTCGGCGCGGGTGCCGGCGCCTGTTGCGCGGCGAGCGCGGCCTGGTACTCGGCCATCTGCTGCTCGTAGGTGATCCGCTCCTGCTCGTCGGGGATGCCGTCGGCGTCCTCGTCGGGGTTGTCCGGATCGAGGTCGGCCGGTGGTTCCTCCGGCGGCGTCGGCGGCACCGGTGCCGGTGGGGCCGGGGTCGTCGTGCAGGTGGGCGTCGCGGCGGCGGAGGTGCCGACCTCGCTCGTCGCCACGCCGTCGGCGTCCGGGTTGCCCTGGGCGCCGGGGTCGCGGCCGGTGACCGAGGTCTGGGCCGCGCTGGCGTGATTGCCGGCGCTGTGGGGCTTGGGCTTGTCCTTGCCGTCCGAGCGCGAGTAGCCGGTGGCGATCACGTCGCCGTGCCCGTCGGGATCGTGCGGACTCTCGGGCTCGCCATAGGCGGTGATCGTGACGCTGTAGTTGCCGGAGCCGACGTAGGGGACCCAGAGCGAGGTGCCGCCGGGGCCGACGCCGCCGTAGTCGATCACCGAGCCGTCGGCTCGGGTGACCGTGGCCGAGTAGCTGTCGGCGGTCGGGATCTCGTTGAAGGAAACGTCGATCTTGCAGACGACGCCGTCATCGAGGACGCCGCAGGAGTCGAGCGAGGTGGAAACCGAGATCGCGGCCGGGCCCGGCGCCGCGCTGACCGGTTCGAACGCTTGATCCGAAATCGCAAACGCCGGCAGAGGGGCGGCCAGCGCGAGCAGAGTCAAAAACACAGCTCGTCTCCTTCCGACCACGATCCTATCCCTCCAGCTCGGGCGTCAAAGATCCGGTGATCAGATCGACCCCGTCGAGGACGTCCGCGGAGGCGTCCGGTTGCACGCTGGTGGCGAGGTAGTAGCGGTAGGGGCCGGCGACCCGGAGAGTGACCTCATAGGTCGGCTGGCCGGCCGGAGCTTCGGCGGCGAGGCGGACGATCGTGCTCTCGGCGTTCGGCCCGGGGATCCGCTCGACGATCTGCGCCGAACCCGCCAGCGTCTTCAGCTGGGCCAGCGACTGGGAGATGAAGGTGGGGAAGTCGAGCTTCGGATCCTGGGTGATCCAGAGGGTGGCGTCGGCGCCGCCGTCGGCCGCGACCGCGGCGAACGTGGCCCCGGCGGGCGGGTCGATCCGCTGCCAGCCCGCGGGCATCGCCAGCGAGAAGGAGGCCTCATTGACGAACTCGGTCTTCTTCGAGGGCTTCGAGATCGGCTTGTCGGCCGCGGCGGCATCGTGCTCCTTGCCCGTGGACACGGCCGCGGCGCCGGCGGCCCGTGCCTGCTGCGGGGATCCGACGACCGGCGTCTGCTCGCCGCCGCCGCGCAGCAGCAGCAGGCCGATGACCACGAAGGTGGCCGCGATCGGGATGCTGAGCAGCTTCCAGCTGCGGCTCTCCGTGTCGACCTTCGGCAGGCTCAGCGAGGGCAGCTTCAGCGCCGGCCGGTTCAGGGTCGGCAGGCTGATCGCCGAGAGGCTCGGGATCGAAATCTTCGGGCCCGTCGGCAGCGAGAGCCGCGGCCGCTCGCGCTTCGGCTTCGCGGCGCGCTTCGGCTTCGCGGCGCGCTTCGGCTTTACGGGCTTCGGCTTCGCGACCCGCTTCGGCTTCCTAGCCTTCGGCTTTGCAACGCGCTTGGGCTTCTTCGCCTTCGGCTTCGCGACCCGCTTCGGCTTCTTCGGCTTCGGCTTCGCAACCGGGAGCTCGACCGTCAGCGCGTCGACCGCGTCCTGCTCGGCGACGGCGGCGAACTCGGTGGAGCCTGCGCGCTTCGGCTCGGCGAGCACGAACGGCGCCGGCTCGAGCTCGGGCTCCGGGACGACGACAGGCTCCGGGACGACGACCGGCTCGGGCTCCGGCGGCGGGGCGACGACCGGGGCCTCGCTGACCAGCGGCGGCACCGTGGTCCTCGCCGACTTGATCCATTCGGACAAAGTGGGTTCGGCCGAACTCGGCAACGGCACCGGCACGGCCTTGGGCTGCGGCTGGGGCTGGGGCTCCTCCGGAGGCGCCTCACCAGCCGTCCGCAGCTCGATCTCCTCCACCTGCTGGGCCTCGAAGGCGGCGGCGCAGCCGGCGCAATGGAAGCGGTGCACCGCCCGCGCGGGCAGCGAGCCGGGCAGGCGCACGCGGGTCGAGGCGCCGCAGGCGTCGTGGTGCGCGGCGACCACGCGTACGGGCGCGCTCGCAGGGGGCTCGGGAAAGCCCCCGTTCAAGGCATTCTCAGGCAGCACCAAACGGTCCACACAAACCCCATCGGGAAGCCTAGGCACAAACTTGAGGCGTGCGTGCCCAGGCGCACCCGTTCGCACACCATCTCACACAACCATCCGGCTCCAAATGGGAAGATTCGGTGATGGCCGTGGGTGCGATGACGTTCTTCTACAAACGGCTCGGAGGCCGCTATCCGCTCGCCTTCATGGCGGTCGAGCTGCAGACCGCGCTGGTGATCGTCGGCGGCACGCTGGCGCTGTTCACCTTCTACTTCGACGGCTCCACGCAGGAGTACCTGACCGTGCTCGCGATCGCGCTCGTGCTCACCGAGGCGGCGATCCTCGCCTCGCTGTGGCGAATCCGAGGCCAGATCCGTCCGATTCGCGACTGGATCGACGGCGATCGCAGCGAGCAACCGACCCACGACGCCTGGTCGGCGGCGATCAACCTGCCGGTGCTGCTGCTGAAGCGCGACCTGCCGATCCCGGTCCTGGTCTCGGTGCTGCCGATCTGCATCGTCTCGGTCGTCATCCTCGACCTGCCGGCGCTGGGGATCTTCCCGCTGCTCGCCGGCTCGGCGGTGGCGATGGGCTACTCGGCGATCCTCCACTACCTCGCGGTCGAGGCCGGGATGCGCCCGGTCCTGATCGACATCAACTCCGCCCTCTCGCCGCGCCAGCGCACCGACTTCTGGGCGATCTCGCTGCGCACCCGGCTGCTGGTGGCGCTGCCGCTGATCAACCTGATCACCGGGTTGGTGGTTGCCGCGCTCACCTCCGACGGTGGCGGCAGCTCCAACCTCGGCCTCGACGTGCTCGTCGCGCTGCTGGTCGCGACCACGATCTCGCTCGAGCTCACGGTGATGCTCTCGAAGTCGATCCTGCGCCCGCTGCGCGACCTCTCGCGCGCCGTCGACCGGGTCGGCGAGGGCGACTACGACGTCAGCGTCCCGGTGACCACCGGTGACGAGCTCGGCGAGCTGGCGGCGAGCTTCAACGAGATGGTCTCCGGGCTGGCCGAGCGCGAGCGCATCCGCGAGGCCTTCGGCACCTACCTCGACAAGGAGGTCGCCGAGTACATCCTCTCCGAGGGCTTCACCGAGGAGGGGGTCGAGGTCGAGGTCAGCATCCTGTTCTGCGACGTGCGCGACTTCACCCAGTTCGCCTCCGGGGCGACGCCGCAGGAGGTGGTCGCGGCGCTCAACCGGCTGTTCGAGGTGATCGTCCCGATCATCGCCCGCCACGGCGGCCACGTCGACAAGTTCGAGGGCGACGGCCTGCTCGCGGTCTTCGGCGCGCCGGAGCCGTTCAGCGACCACGCCGATCGCGCCGTGCGCGCGGCGTGCGCGATCGGCACCGCGGTCAACGAGGACGGCCTCGCCGGCGAGCTGCGGGTCGGCGTCGGCGTCAACACCGGCTCGGTGGTCGCCGGGGCGATCGGCGGCGCCGGGCGGCTCAACTTCTCGGTCATCGGCGGCGCCGTCAACGTCGCCGCGCGGGTCGAGGCCCAGACCCGCGAGACCGACGACAACATCCTGATCACCGGCGACACCTGGACCCGGCTCTCGCACCAGTTCGAGGTCGAGAGCCGCGGCAAGGTCGAGCTCAAGGGCGTCGCCGAGCCGGTGGCGCTCTACGCGCCGAAGCTCGCCGGCCAGGCCGAGGAGGAGGCGGAGGAGGTCGCCGCCGGGGGCGGCGCCGAGCCCGTGCCGCTGGCCGCCTTCGCCCGCCGCCTGCGCCGCGCCCGCCGCCCGCGCGTGCGGCGATGATCGTCCGCGCGCTGGCGCTGACCAGCGTCGGCTGCATCGTCGCCGCGATCGCGCTCACCGTGATCAACGGCAGCGGCAACGTCCCGGTCGTCGTCGTCCTCGTCCTGGTCGCCTTCGGGATCACGACCCTGCTGGCGATCCGCCGCGGGTACCACAAGGTGCGCGGGATCGTCTCCGACGCGCGCACCTTTGTCAGCGGCGACATCCAGCACGCGCGCCTGGTCAGCGTCGGCGAGCCGAAGGGGATCTTCAACCCGGGGTCGACCGTGATGCTCGAGCTCGAGGGCGAGAACGGCACCGTGCACAACTTCGAGCGCGAGATCCCGGTCCCGTTCCCGATGGCCTGGAGCTATCGGATCGGCAAGCGCTTCAACCTGCCGCTGATGCGCACCGACCTCTCGCAGCTGATGGCGTTCGAGCTCAAGCGCGAGGGCATGGACGTCAGCGTCGGGCGCGGTGCCGCAGCCGAGGCGCAGACCTGAGATTCTTCAGCCGATGGAGAGCAGGGACGCGCGTCGTCTGAGAGGGCCGGCGTCACGGGGGTTGGCCGTGCTTGCCGTGGCCTGCGCGAGCCTCGGCCTCGCCGCCTCGGCGAGCGCCTTCGTCGTCCGCGGCAGCATGGAGCAGGTCTACGTCACCGGTGCCAACCCGGGCGAGAAGCTGACCCTGGTCGACAAGCACGGCGACAAGGTGCAGAAGAAGGCCGCCGGCGAGCTCGGCGGGATCGTCTACCGCAAGGTCGCCCCGGGCGGCGGCTACCGGGTCACGGCCGGCTCCAACAACGAGTCGCGCCGGGTCAAGGTGCTGACCACCCGCGGCAAGCCGCCCGACACCTCGATCTACAACCAGTCGATCGCCGCCGACGGCTACCAGTACCTGACCACCCGCGACGGCACCCAGCTCGCGATCAACGTCCACCCCCCGATCGTCCCGGCGCCGGGGCCGGTCCCAACCCTGATCGAGTACTCCGGCTACGCCTACGCGAAGCCCGGCGGCGGCGAGAGCTCGATCGCCCAGATCGCCGAGGCGCTCGGCTTCGCGGTCGTCGACGTCAACATGCGTGGCACCGGCTGCTCGGGCGGCGCCTTCGACTTCTTCGAGCCCGCCCAGGGCCTCGACGGCTACGACGTGATCGAGACGATCGCCCGCCAGCCCTGGGTCCTTCACAACAAGGTCGGGATGATGGGGATCTCCTATGGCGGCATCAGCCAGCTGTTCGTCGGCGCCACCCGGCCGCCCTCTTTGGCCGCGATCGCGCCGCTGTCGCTGATCGACCAGACCCAGACGACGCTCTATCCAGGCGGGATCCTGAACACCGGCTTCGCCCTCAACTGGGCCGAGGAGCGGGTCGAGGACTCGAAGGCCGCCGGCCCCGACTCGGGCCAGGGGTGGGCCTACGAGCAGATCCAGAACGGCGATCAGATCTGCAAGGACAACCAGCAGCTCCATCCGCAGGCGGTCGACCTGCTCGCCAAGGTGAAGCGAAACTCGACCTACAAGCCGAAGGTCGCCGACCCGCTGGCGCCACTCACCTTCGTCCACAAGATCAAGGTGCCGACCTTCGTCGCCTGCCAGTGGACCGACGAGCAGACCGGCGGCCACTGCCCGACCCTGGCGTCGGCGTTCACGGGGACCGACCGCAAGTGGTTCACATTCACCAACGGCACCCACGTCGACTCGCTCGATCCCGAGACCTTCAACAAGTGGTACGACTTCCTGCAGCTCTACGTCGCGCAGCGAAAACCGAGCCCCGACCCGATCCAAATCGGCGGCGCGCCGGTCGTCTACCAGCTGGCGATGGGGATCAGCGGCGTCACCCTGCCGCCGGATCCGATCCAGCAGACGCTCGACTACGACTCGGCGCTGGCCGCCTTCGAGGCCCAACCGCCGATTCGGATCCTGTTCGACAGCGGGGCGGGCGGCCAGCCCGGCTTCCCCTATCCCGCGTTCGAGCAGTCGTTCAGCGCCTTCCCGGTGCCGAAGACGAAGGCGAAGTCGTTCTACCTCGGCGACGACGGCGCGATCAGCTCGAAGCCGCCCGCGGAGTCGGCTGCCGACTCGTTCAAGTGGGACCCGACGGCGCGCCCGCCGACCGACTTCAGCGGCGATACCGGCGCCGGCACCGACGGGCTGTGGACGGCGACGCCCCCGTACAACTGGACCCAGAACCCGGCCGGGACCGCGGCCTCATACCTGACCGCGCCGCTGAAGGCGAACACCGCGGTGCTCGGGGCCGGGGCCCTGCAGGCCTGGGTTCGCTCCTCGGCCCCCGACGTCGACCTGCAGGTGACGATCTCCGAGGTCCGGCCCGACGGCAAGGAGACCTTCGTCCAGGGCGGCTGGCTGAAGGCCGCCGCCCGTAAGCTCGACCCGAAGAAGAGCACCAAGCTGGAGCCGGTTCTGAGCCTGCGCAAGTCGGACCGGGCGCCGATGCCGCAGGGGAAGTTCGCGAAGCTGACGATCCCGCTCTACTACGAGGGCCACTTCTACCGGGCCGGCTCGCAGATCCGGGTCACGGTGAGCGCGGTCGGCGGCGACCAGCCGATCTGGGCGTTCGACGAGGCGGTGCCGAAGGGAACGGCGAAGATCGAGGTCGCGCACTCGCCCGAGATGCCGTCGCGCCTGCTGCTGCCGGTCGTCGGTGGGGTCGAGGGGACGAACTCGTTGCCGCCCTGCCCGGGCCTGCGCGGCGAGCCCTGCCGCGACTACCTGCCGTACACGAACAAGACCAAGCCGCTGCGCTGAGCGCTCAGCCGGCTGGGTCCTCGAACAGCCGCCGCGCCGGCGGACCGGGGCGCAGCTTGGTCGCCCCCTCCGGCCGCAGCCCGTCGAGGATGATCCCCAGGTAGCGCTTCCAGATGTCGGCGCGGATGCCCGGGAACGGCATCCCGGCGGCCGAGGCGCCGGCGCTGATCAGGAAGCCCAGGTCCTGGCCGGTGAGGTCGCCGCGAATCGTGCCGGCCGCCTGGCCGCGCTTGACCAGCTCGGTCATCAGGTTGAGGATCTCGCGGCGACGGGACTGCAGCTCGGGCTTCACCATGCAGGCGTCCTTGGTCGCCTCGAGCACGCCGCGGTCGGCGACCGAGTGCTCGACCATCTCGGTCAGGAAGCGCTCGACGCCGTCGGCCGGGTCCGAGTTCTCGACGCAGTCCGCGGCGAGCTCGATCACCTCGTCCATCTGCGTCTCGACGATCGCCATGATCAGGTCGTCCTTGCTCGCGAAGCGCCGGAACAGCGTCGCCTCGCCGACTCCCGCGCGCTCGGCGATCTCCGCGGTCGAGGCCTCGAGCCCGTGCTCGGCGAAGACCTCGACCGCCGCGGCGATGATCCGCTCGCGGTTTCGCTGCGCGTCGGCGCGCAGGTTGTGGACTCTCTCCTCGGTCGCCGCGATGTCCGGGAGTGTAAGCGCCCCCGCAGGCGCCGCAGGCGCCGTGCTTTGTGGCTCAGGCGGCAACAGGGACCATCTCCCCGGTGTCGCCGGCGTCGATCCGGGCGACGTCACGGCGGCGCAGCAGGGTCGCCGTCGCCACCGCCCCGGCCGCGACCAGGACGGCCGCGATCACGAAGGCGAGCTGGAAGCCGTCGACCAGTGCCGTCGTCTGCTGAGCGTCGCTCGGCGCGCCGCCGAAGCCGGCGAGCACGCTCGCGGTACGGTCGTTGGCGAAGGTCGAGAGGATCGCCAAGCCGAGCGCGCCACCGATCTGCTGCGAGGTGTTGAACACCCCGGAGGCGAGCCCGGCGTCCTTGGCTTCGACGTTGGTGGTCCCGACCAGAGTCAGCGGGACGAAGGTCAGGCCCATGCCGACCGCGATCGGGACGAAGCCGCCGAGCAGGCTGACGTAGGTGCCGCCGACCTGCGTCGTCGCCGCCAGCACTCCGAGGCCGATCGCCGCCAGGGTGGTGCCGGTGACCAGCACCGCCTTGGTCCCCAGCCGGCCGATCAGCTGCTGGGCGGCGACCGAGCCGACCACGATCCCGACGCTGATCGGCAGGAAGGCGACCCCGGTCTCGAGCGCCGAGTAGCCGAGCACCTTCTGCAGATACAGGGTGCAGAAGAAGAACATCGCGAACATCCCCGAGACGACCAGCAGCATCACCCCGTTGGCGGTCGCCAGCGAGCGCATGCGGAAGAGGTCGAGGCGGACCAGCGGCGCGTGCGAGCGCTGCTCGATCCAGACGAACGCCGCCAGGAGGCCCGCGGCGAGGCCGAGCAGCCCGAGGGTGCTGGGCGCGGTCCAGCCCCAGTCGATCGACTTGACGATCGCGAACACGAGCACGATCAATCCCGAGGTGACCGTGGTCGCCCCGGCGACATCGAAGTGGCGCACCTGGCCCTCGGCCCGCGACTCGGGAACGAAGCGGAAGGCGGCGATCACGGTCGCGATCGCGATCGGCACGTTGACGAAGAAGACCCACTCCCAGGAGAGGAACTCGACCAGGATGCCGCCGAGCAGCAGGCCCGCGGCGGCGCCGCCGGCCGCGATCGCGCCCCAGACGGCGAGCGCCTTGGTCCGCCGCTCGCCCTCGGAGAAGGTGGTGGTGATGATCGAGAGTGCGGCGGGGGAGACGAGCGCGCCGCCGAAGCCCTGCAGCGCGCGAGCGCCGATCAGCATCGTGTCCGAGGTCGCGAGGCCGTTGAGCAGCGAGGCGAAAGCGAAGATCGATACGCCGGCGATGAACAGCCGCCGGCGGCCGAGCAGGTCGGCGGCGCGCCCGCCGAGCAGCAAAAAGCCGCCGAACATCAGCGTGTAGCCGTTGACGACCCACTGCAGCGAGGAGTCGGAGATGTCGAGGTCGGTCTGGATCGACGGCAGCGCCACATTGACCACGGTCGCGTCCAAGACGACCATGAACTGCGCGAAGCAGACGACGACGAGGGTTAGCCAGGGATTGTTGAAGTGAGAGTGCTTGCTCCGGTTCATGCGGGGACCGTAGCACAAGTGGAGTGAAAGCTCCGCTAAAACGGAGCGATCACTTCGCTTGTGTGATCAACCGCACAGAGCCGGCGGCGTCACTCCGCGGCCAAGTACTCGAGCTTCAGGCCGCTGAAGCGATGGAAGTCCGCGTCGAAGCTCGCGAGTGTCGCCCCGTGCTCGATCGCAAGGGCCGCGAGGTGAGCGTCGGGCACCAGGTTGCCGGCGGCGCCGGCCCCGGTCAGCAGCGAGCGCAGGATCCGGGCGTGGCGCGGCGTCGCCGAGATGATCGTCGTCGGCGGGGCGTCGAGCCAGCCGTCGATCAGGTCGAGCGCCTCGTCGACGTCGAGGGCGTGCTCGTAGATGCCGGCGTTCGTGACGATGCGCAGGAACCCCGTCAGCACCGGCCAGCAGGCTCCGAACGGCTCGCCCGCCGAGAGCGTTGCCGTCAGCCACCGCCTGGCGCGTTCGTGGTGGTGGGCCGTGGGGTCGATCGCGTACAGCAGGACGTTGACGTCCGCGATCTTCACTTTCCGCGGGCGAGCTTGCGCAAGATCTCGCGATCCTCCAGCTCGGCCGAGAGGGCAAGGGCCTTGTCGAGGTCGATGCCCTCGCGGGCCTTGAGATCGAAGGTCGGCACCCGGTAGGGCTGCTGCCGGAGGCCCGGCTCGCTCAAGCCGGCCCGCAACGCCTCGTTGACGACCTGCTTCAACGGCAGGTCGCGCTCACGTGCGCGCTGCTTGAGCCTCGCCAGCAGGTCGTCGTCGACGGTGAGCGTGGTGCGCATGAAAGCATCATAGCATCAAATTCAGCGGCGTCATGATGCCCAGCACGAGCACGAGGGTCACGGCGCGGTTCCGCGGAACCGCGTCACGAGAGCGTCACGCCGCGCGGTTCCGCGGAACCTCGGCATCGGTGCGCCCCTCTCTCGTGATCTCCTCGGCATCCGACGAGCGTAGGGGGGCTTCCGTGACCGGTGGCGTGCAGCGAGTGTCAGATCGCCAACGCGAACGTCAGAACGGTCGACCCGCCGAATCGGCGCTCAGCCGGCGAACTCGAACCTGACCCTCTGGCGCTCGCCGTTCTTGGTCCGGCGGCAGGTGTTCTTCAGCGGGTTGTCGGGGTTCTGCTTGTTCGCGCAGTGCCAGCCCTTGTAGCCGTCGTCCTCGGCGCCGGCGATGGCGATGAAGTGGTCGGCGACCTTGCGGGCGACCCGGCAGGCCGTGTTCTTGGCCTCGAGGTCGAACCAGCCGGCGCTCTCCGAGGCGTGAGCGCAGCTGACCCACTCGCTCGGGGCGGCGCTCGCGGGGCTCGCCGGCAGCGCGACCGCGAGCGCCGCGGCCGCGATCAAGAGCAGCTTCCTGTTC
>DATBPT010000175.1:0-13689 GCA_036561205.1 Solirubrobacterales bacterium | reverse complement strand
ATCGCCGGCCCCGGTAGCTCGTCGAGGCGGCCGGCGAGCCACTCCGCCCTCGCGCGCCTGCCGTCCGGCGCGTACGAGACCGGGATCCCGACGTCCTCGAGCCAGGTCACCCATGGCCGCCCCCTGGCGTCCGACGGATAGCCGCATTCGAACCGGTAACCGAGCTCCCTGCATCGCCGATCGAGGGCCTTGATCATCGCCACCGGCCGGGTCCCGTAGGGGGCCGCGTAATTGTGCAGCCAGAGCACGGTCGGGGGCGAGGTCGAGGGCGGCATCGGCGCTGCCGGACTTTAGTCACCGCGTCACACGTCGAAAAAGGGAGCGGTGTCGTTACCCTTTTCGCCAGATGCCGGCAAGCAAACTGAAAATCGACCCGGAGAAGCTGACCAGCGGGCTCGGCGACGAGCCGTTCTCGGTCTCACATGACCTGGTCGAGAACCCGCTGCTGAGCCTCGACAAGCTCGCGGACCTGGCTGACTTCCTGCCCGAGACGAGCGTCGAGCACAACCTCGGCGACGTTCCCGAGGTCCTGCCGGGCGGCGAAGCGCCTCGCCTCGACCTCTCGCCGGGCGAGATCGTGCGCTCGATCGACTCCAACCGTTGCTGGATGGTGCTGAAGAGCATCGAACAGCACCCCGCCTATCGGGAGCTGCTGGAGGAGACGCTGAGCGAGGTCACGGCATCGGTCGAAGCGAAGGAGGGACCGATCAGCGGTCGAGAGGGATTCATCTTCGTCTCGGCGCCGAATTCCGTCACCCCGACGCACATCGATCCCGAGTACAACTTCCTGCTCCAGGTCCGGGGCAACAAGGAGATCGTCGTCGGCCACTACTCGGACCAGGCGACCGAGAATCATGAGGTCGAGCGCTACTACGGCGGCGGCCATCGCAACCTCGAGTCGCTGCCCGACCAGGCGCAGACGTTCGCGCTCGAGCCGGGCGACGGCGTCTTCGTGCCGCTGCATGCACCGCATGTGGTCCGCAACGGACCGGACCCGTCGATCTCACTCTCGGTGACCTGGAACACCGAGGCGTCGAAGCAGGTCGCACTCCTCTACCGCTTCAACTCGAGGCTCCGCGGCCTCCGCGTCTCGCCGGCCCCGCCCGGTCGCCACCCGAGCGTCGATCGAGTCAAGATCGGCACCCTGCTCGCAGCGCGTTCGGCGATCCGCGGCGCACGGCGCCTGCGCCAGCGCGAATCGACCTAGCCGCAGCTGATATGGAGGCCTCCGACCGCGCGGACACGGTCGCAGCCCGCGGCCCCTGGAGGGCGATCGCCCGTGCCGCTCGCAAGCGCGGCTCGGCGATCTTCGCCTACCACGGGGTCGACCGGCTGCCGATCTCGCAGGACCCCGAGCTGCTCTGCATCCCACCGGATCGCTTCCGCTCGCACCTGGCTCTTCTGGTCGAGGCCGGGTACGAGTTCGTCACCGTGACCGAGTTCGTCGAGCGCGCTCCCGTCCCCGGCCTGATCGCGGTCAGCTTCGACGACGGGCTCGCAAACCTGGGCACGGTCGCACTGCCGATCATGCAGGAGCTCGGGGTCGCGGGGACGGTGTACGTGCCCACCGGCCTGATCGGACAGGCCTATCCCTGGGCGACCGCGGAGAGCGGGCTTCGGATCATGGACGGCGACGAGATCCGCACCCTGGCGAACGCCGGCTGGGAGATCGGCGCTCACGGGGTCACCCACCGGGACCTGTCGCGGTGCTCCTATGACGAGTCCATGGCCGAGATGACGGAGAGCCGCGAGGCGCTCGAACGGCTGATCGACCGCAAGGTCACCAGCTTTGCCTACCCCTACGCGCGCTACTCCGAGACCGCGGAGAGGGCGGCCCGCGATGCGGGCTTCAGCGCCGCCGTCTCCTACTTCAGGCTGGCCCGCGACAACGACCGTTACGCGTTCCCGCGCCACCCGGTCACCGTTCAGCACGGACGAGCGAGCATCCTGCTCAAGGTGGTCGGCCGCTATGACGCGCTGATCGCAAGCCCACCGGCGCAGCTGGCCGGCCTGCTCACCCGGCGCCTGCGCCCGCGCCCAAAGGCGCCGCTGCGCCCGCGGGTATGAACGCCGCGGTGGAGATCGTCACTCAAACGGCTCGCCTGGCGGAGATCGGTGACGAGTGGCGAGAGCTCGCCGAACGCCGCGGGAACGCGTTCCTGACCCCGGAGTGGTTCTTCGCCTGGATCGACGTGGTAGGCGATGCGGCCACACCCCTGGTCGCGGTGCGCCGCGACGCCGGCGGCGAGCTCGCCGGGGTGATGCCTCTGGTCGGCTCGGGACGCGGTCCGCGCCGGACCGTCCGCTTCGCCGGCGCCGCGATCGGCGATCTGTTCTCGCCCCTGGATCGCGAATCCGATCGCGCGCTGAGCGAGGCCGCGATCGCGGCGATCCGCGCCACCGGCGAGCGCGGCGCCTTCGTCTTCGACCGAGTCGAGCCCGACGCCGAGTGGGTTCAGGGGCTCGCAGCCGGGCCCGAGACCGTGACCGAGCTCGCCGACCACGAGAACGTCCTCCCCGAGGTCGACCTCGCGGGCCTGACCTGGGAGGAGTACCTCGCAGGCCGCAGCCGCAACCTGCGCAGCCAGCTGGGGCGTCGCCGGCGCAAGCTCGAGCGCGAGCACGAGATCGTCTTCCGCCGCAGCGACAGCTCGCGCCTGGCCGAGGATCTGGAGACCTGGCGGCGCCTGCACCAGGCTCGCTGGGCCGACCGAGGCGGCGGCGCGCTCGATCCGCAGGCGATCGCCTTCCACGCGAGGTTCTCGGCGGCGATCCTGGAGCGCGGCTGGCTTCGGCTCTGGATCCTGGAGGCGGACGAGCGACCCGTGGCCGCCTGGTACGGGTGGCTGATCGGCGGGCGCTATTCCTACTATCTCGCGGGCTTCGACGATGCCTTCGCCGACTACAGCATCGGGACGCTGCTGCTCGCCTGGACGATCGAGGACGCGATCGAAGAAGGGGCCTCCGTGTACGAGATGTTGCTCGGCTCCGAGCCGTTCAAGCTGCGCTTCGCGACCGGGCAGCGCCGCGTCCACACGGTGATCGTCTCCCCGCGGCTGCACCCGATCCGGGCGGCGGCTCTGGGGGAGAGCGCGGCGCGCCGGCTCGTCAACCGGCTCGAACCCACGACTCGAGCGCGAATCAAACGGCCGATCCGGGCGCTTGCCAACCGGCTGTCGGGCTCACGCCCATGACCGCGGTCGGTGAGAACATCGGTGCACCGGGAACCGACGCCCTGGTCCTCGATCTCGACGTCGGAGCGCTCGACGACGAGCAGCTCGCGCGCTGGATCGAGCTCGGCGGCCAGGCCGCCGAGCCGAACCCGTTCATGGAGGCCGGCTTCCTCGTCCCCGCCGCGGAGCTGCTCGCCGATGCGCCGCGGCGCCTGATCGCCGTCGCCGAGGGCGAGCGCTGGCTCGCCTGCGTGGCGCTCGGCCACAAGCGCGTGCGGCATCTGACCGCGGCCAGCGAGGTCGGGCTCGAGCAATACGGCTACCTCTCCACCCCCCTGCTTGACGCCGGCGATCCGCCTCGCGCCGCACAGCTGGTGCTCGAGGCCCTGAAACGGGCCGGCGGCGTCTTTCCCCTGGTGCTCAACTCCCACGCCGCCGACGGCCCCTTCGCGGAGCAACTCGACCGGGAGCTCGAGGCCGGTCGCGTGCAGACGCTGGAGCGCCAGCAGTTCGAACGGGCGCTGCTGACGCGAGACAGCTGCGACTGGACCTCGCAGCTGAGCCACCACCACGTGCGCGAGTTCCGGCGCATGGGCCGGCGCCTCGCCAACGAATTCGGGGGCGAGCTTCAGGTCGCGGACCGGGCGGGCGACGAGGCGGCCGTCGCTCGCTTCTTGGAGCTCGAGCTCTCGGGCTGGAAGGGCAGGGAGGGCACCGCACTCGCATCCGATCCAGCCCACGCGGAGTTCTTTCGCCGCATCTGCGCTCGCTTCGCCAGGGCGGGGCGTCTGCAGCTGCTCGACCTCGGGCGCGACGGGCGGTCGGTGGCGATGAAGTGCAACCTGCTCGCCGGCGACGGGGCTTACGCCTTCAAGATCGCCTTCGACGAGACCTACTCGCGCTGGTCGCCGGGGATCCAGCTCGAGCTGCGCAACATGGAGCTGTTCGAGGCCGGCGGGCTGGCCTGGATGGACTCCTGCGCGGTGCCGCAGAACTCGATGATCAACCGGCTCTGGCGGCGGCGGCGGGCCCTGCGGACGGCGATGCTGGTCGGGGGTGGCTTCCACGGCCGCGCCGCGGTGGCCTCGCTGGCTCTCACGCGCGGCCTGCGATCGATCAAGCGCGCCGCCGCGCGAACGCAGAACCGCGCCGCGGGCCGCTCGGGCTAGGGCGACTCGGTGCCGCCGCTGCCCTCGGTCACGGTGCCGAGGTCCGTGGTCGTGGTGGTCGGCACGGTCGTGGTCGTGGTCGGAGCGGTCGTCGTGCTGGTCGTCGGCGGCGTAGTCGTCGTCGTGGTCGTGCTGCTCGAGGTCGTCGAGGTGGTCGTCGAGCTGGTCGTCGTCGGCTCGGTCGTGGTCGTGCTCGATGTCGTCGAGCTGGTGTCGTCTCCGTTGTCGCTGGAGACGACCGCGAGCGCGACCCCGAGGCCGATGACGACGGCGACCAGGATCGCGATCAGCGCCTTCATCCCGCCGCTCATGCCGGAGCTCGGCGGCTGGCCGGGCGGCTGGCCGTAGCCGCCCCCGTAGTCGCCGCCGGGCGGCGGCACGTCCATGCGTCGGGTCGGGTCCTCGTGCACGGCCGGAACTCTACGTCAGCGAGTCGACGACAACCGCAAGCGCCCGGTCGACGTCAGCCTCCTCGATCACAAGCGGCGGCAGGAAGCGCAGCATGCGCTCGCCCGGGACGTTGATCACCAGGCCACGCCGGAGCGCCCGGCTCGCGACCTCGCCGGCGTTGAGGCCGTCGGCGAGGCTGACACCGACCATCAGGCCCCTGCCCCTGACCTGCTCGATTCCTTCGACCGCGTCGAGGCCGGCGCGGAGGCGATCGCCGAGCTCGGCGACCCGGCCGAGCAGCTCCGGGTCGTCGATCACGTCGAGCGCCGCGAGCGCCGCGGCCGCCGTGATCGGGGCGCCGGCGAAGGTCGAGCCGTGGTCGCCGCGGCTGAGCACACCGGCGAGCTCCGGCGAGCTGACCACGGCGCCGACCGGGAGCCCGCCCCCGAGCGCCTTGGCGGCGGTCAGCAGGTCCGGGCGCACGGGCAGCTGCTCGTATGCCCACAGCGTCCCGGTCCGCCCCATCCCGCACTGGACCTCGTCGAAAACCAGCGCCGCCCCGGCCCGGTCGCATGCCTCGCGCGCCGCCACCAGCACCTCGTCGGCGATCGGGAAGATCCCCGCCTCCCCCTGGATCGGCTCGATCATGACCGCGGCAGTGCGCTCGTTGACGGCCGCCCGTAGGGCCGCCGGATCGTCGCGCGCCACCGCGACGAAGCCCTGCGGCAGGGGGCCGAAGAGGTCCTCGCGGGCGAGCTTCGGGGTCGCCGCGAGCGCCCCCAGCGTGCGCCCGTGGAAGGCTCCCTCGAGGGTGACGATCTCGGGCCGCTCGACGCCGTTCAGGTGGGCGCGCTTGCGAACCAGCTTGATCGCGCACTCGCTCGCCTCGGCGCCCGAGTTGCAGAGGAAGACGCCGCCGCCGAGGCTCGACTCGGCGAGACGCTGCGAGAGGCGCATCGCCTGCTCGGTGTAGAACAGGTTCGAGGAGCCCGCCAGGACCGCCGCCTGCTCGGTGATCGCGGCGACGATCCGCGGGTGGCAGTGGCCGGCGTTGTGGACCGAGAGCCCGGCGAAGAAGTCGAGGTACTCGTTGCCCTCGGCGTCCCAGAGCCGCGCTCCCTGCCCGCGGACGAACTCGACCGGGGCGCGGGCGTAGGTGTCGATCGCATAGCGCGCCTCGAGCTGCTGCAGCTCGGCGACCGTCATGGCGTCACCATGGTGCCGATGCCGGCGTCGGTGAACAGCTCGAGCAGGAGGCTGTGCGGGCGCCGCCCGTCGATGATGTGGGCCGAGCCGACCCCGCCGCGGATCGCCTCGGCGCAGGCGCCGAGCTTCGGCCGCATGCCGCCGGCGACCGAGCCGAGCGCGGCCTCGACCTCGGCCACGGTCGCCCGCGAGTTGAGCGAGGCCTCGTCGGCGGGATCCGCAAGCCAGCCGGCGACGTCGGTGAGGAAGATCGCCTTGTGCGCGGCGAGCGCGGCGGCCACCTTGCCGGCCGCCGTGTCGGCATTGACGTTGTAGGAGTTGCCGTCGCGGTCGACGCCGACCGAGGCGATCACGGGTATGTAGTCCTCGGCGATGTGGTTGAGCACGTCGACCGAGACGCCCTCGATCTCGCCGACGAAGCCGATCTCCTCGGCGTTCGCGTGCGGGCGGATCTCGAACAGCGCTCCGTCCTCGCCTGAGAGCCCGACAGCCGGCTGGCCGTGGCGGTTGAGCCGGCTGACGATGTCCGAGTTGACCTTGCCCAGGAGGACCATCTTCGCCACCTCGACCGTGGCCGGGTCGGAGACCCGGACGCCCTCGACGAACTTGACCTCCATTCCGAGCCGCTGCATGTAGTCGGTGATGTCGGGGCCGCCACCGTGGACGATCACCGGGTTGAGGCCAACGTACTTGAGCAGGACGACGTCGGTGGCGAAGCCGTCGCGCAGTTGCTCGTCGTTCATCGCCGCGCCGCCGTACTTGATCACCACCGTGCGGCCGTGGAACTCGCGGATGTAGGGCAGCGCCTCGAGCAGCGTCTCGACGCTGGCAACCGCCTCCCTCGTTCGCTGCTCCGGGGTCATGTCGTGTACTCCGCGTTGATCCGGATGTACTCGTGGCTGAGGTCGGAGAAGTACACATGCGCCGCCCCGTCGCCGCGGCGAAGACGAATTTCGATCTCCGCTTCGGCCCGCTCCTCGCCGAGCTCGGCGGCGTCGATCGCCTCGGGACCGGGCTCGTCGAGCCGCTCGCCCGCCAGCGCCATGCCCGCCGCCTGGGCGATCCGGCCCCAGTTCGGGTCGCGGCCAAAGAGCGCGGTCTTGACCAGCGGCGAGTTGGCGATCGCCCGAGCCACCCGCTCGGCCTCGCCGGTCGACGCGGCCTCGTCGACGGTGATCCTCGCGACACGGGTCGCACCCTCGCCGTCGGCGACGATCTCGAGCGCCAGTTGCAACAGCACGGCATCGAGCAGGCCCTCGGGGAGGGGAACGGCGGCGGCGCCGGTCGCCTGCAGGAGCACGGTGTCGTTGGTGCTCATCTGGCCGTCGACGGTGATCCGCTCGAACGAGCGCTGGACGGCGGCCCGCAACTCGCGCTCGGGTTCGGCGATCTCGGCGTCGGTCTGCACGAAGCAGAGCATGGTCGCGAACCCCGGTTGCATCATCCCCGCGCCCTTCGCCTGGGCGGAGACCGTCACCTCGCCTGCCCTCAGCGTGCACGTCTTGGGCCCGGCGTCGGTGGTCATGATCGCGCGGGTGAAGTCGCCGGCGCCCCGCTCGGAGAGCGCCGACGCCGCCTCGCCGACCCCGCGGACGACGTCGTCGATCCGCAGCGGCACGCCGATCACGCCGGTCTCCGCGACGGCGACGGTGCGGGGCTCGGCGCCGACGGCGGCCGCGGCGGCATCGCGCATCGCCAGCGCGTCGGCGTAGCCCTGCTCGCCGGTGGCGGCGTTGGCGTTGCCGGAGTTGACCACGGCCGCGCGGATCGAATCGGCGTCGCAGTCGTCGCGGCAGACACGCACCGGCGCGGCGGCGGCGGCGTTGCGGGTCAACAGCAGCGCCGAGCTGACCCGGTCGGCGCCGCAGCTAACGATGCCGACGTCGGTCTCACCGCCGCCCTTGAGCCCGCAGGCGGCCGCGCCCGCGCGAAAGCCGGGCGCGAGCTCGGACGGATCGAGCTCCTCGACGCCTTCGGGCCGGCTCACCCAGCGCGAGCGAAAGAAGCTCACCGTAGTCCCTCCGTCTCCTCGTGCCCGAGCATCAGGTTGAGGTTCTGAATCGCCTGTCCGGCGGCCCCCTTCCAGAGGTTGTCGATCGCGGCGAAGACGACCGCGCGGTCCTCGCCCTGCGAGATCGCCTGGATCCGGCAGCCGTTCGTCTCTCGTACGTCCCGAAGCCCGGGCGGGTCCTCGACCACCTCGACGAACGGTTCGCCGGCGTAGCGCTCCCTGAACAGCTCGTTGAGGTTGTCAACCGGCTCCGCGAGCTGGACGTAACAACTCGCGAGCAGCCCCTGGTCGATCGGCAGCAGGTGGGGCATGAAGATCACCGGTACGTCGGCCCCGAGTCGCTTGAGCTCCTGCTCGATCTCGGGCAGATGGCGGTGGCCGTCGGTGGCGTAGGGCATGAAGTTCTCGGCCAGGTTGGAAAGCGAGAGCCGCTCGCCGCCGTCGCGCCCGGCACCCGAGACGCCCGACTTGGCGTCGATGACGACCGACTCGATCACGCCCCGCTCGGCCAGGGGCGCCAGCGCCAGCAGCGCCGCGGTCGGATAGCAGCCGGGGTTGGCGACCAGGTCGGCAAGCCGGATCCGCTCCCGGTCGAGCTCGGTGAGCCCGTAGACGGCATTCTCGAGCAGATCCGGATCGCCGTGGGGCCCGTACCAGAGCTCGTAGATGGCGGCGTCGACGAGGCGGAAGTCAGCCGAGAGGTCGACGACCTGCAGCCCCAGCCCGCGCATCTCTGCGACCACGGGGGCGGCGGCCGCATGCGGGTAGGCGACGATCGCCGCGTCGACGTCGTCGATCGTGGCCAGGTCGAGCTCGGTGAGCTCGATCGGGCAGCGGTAGCGCGGATAGAGCCGATTGAGTTGGACCCCCGCTTCGCTGCGCGACGTCGCGGCGATCAGCTCCAAGCCCGGGTGGCGCCAGACCAGCTCCGCCGCCAGCGCGCCGGCGTATCCGGTCGCACCGGCCACGATCACCCTCTGCTGCGCGTCACTCACGGATCGATCCTCCGATCTCGGCAAGAGCCTCCTTGATCCGCTGGCGCTGCTCGGCGACCTCCTCATCGGTCAGGGTCCGGTCAGGGGCGCGGAACTCGAGCCGCAGCGCGAGGCTCTTGCTCCCCGCCTCGAGCTGCTCGCCGTGGTAGACGTCGAAGATCTCGGCCCGTTCGAGCAGGCTGCCGCCGCCGGCGCGTACTGCGTCGCGGACGCGCTCGGCCGAGACGTCGTCCGCGACCGTGACCGCGAGGTCCTGGAGCACGGCCGGATGGGTGGTCACGTCCTCGTAGCGCTCGCCCCCGAGCCCGGAGGCCGCCACCAGCGGCGCCAGGTCGAGCTCGAAGGCGACCGTCCCGGGCAGGTCCCAGGCTCGGGCGACCAGCGGATGGAGCTCGCCGAGCCAGCCGGCCCTGGCGCCGCCGAAGCCGACCGCGGCGGCACGGCCCGGGTGCAGGAAGGGCTCCGGATGCGGGGTCAGTCCTAGCCCGGTGCCGAGCTCGGTCGCGAGCAGCTCGAGCACGCCCTTGAGCGAGAAGAAGCCGCCGGCGTCCGCGTCGCTCGCCGGGCCCAGCCATGACGGCGGCGTCAGCCCGCCGACGACGAGCCCGGCGAGGCGGTGCGGCTCGCGCACCGGGGCGGGGATCTTGCCGGCGAAGTGGCCCGCCAGCTCTCCGCCCTCGGCGGGCGGCGGCTCGGCCAGGTAGGCACGCCCGGACTCGAACAGCGCCACCCGCTCGGCGCCGCGGGCGAGGTTGTGGCGGGCGCCGTCGAGCAGCCCGCCCAGCAGCGTGGTCCGCAGCAGCCTCAGCTCCTCGGAGATCGGGTTCTGGACCGCGACGGCGGCGCGCCGCGAATCGTCGGACGCCAGCCGCAGACGGTCCGCGAGCCTGGCGTCGACGAAGGCCCAGGCGACGATCTCGTCGAACCCGAGGTCCCGCATGAGGTCCTCGGCCCGGCGCCGGATCGACTGCTCGCGGCTCAGCCCGCCGACCCGGTCGCCGTGCTCGGGAAGCGTCCGCGGCAGGCGATCGAGTCCGTGCAGTCGCCCGACCTCCTCGATCAGGTCGACCTCGCGGGTGACGTCGTAGTGGCGATGGACCGGCACGGTCGCGGTCAGGTCCGCGTCGTCCCCGGTCTCGACGCCGAATCCCAGCCCGGTCAGGTGCTGCTCGGACTCCGAGCGCTCGACCTCGATCCCGAGCAGTGAGTCGAGTCGCGCCCCGTGGAGTGAGATCACGTGCGCCGCCGGGATTTCGGCCGCGACGTCGATCGTCCCCGAAACCAGCTTCGCGCCGCAGAGCTCGACCAGCAGCTTCGACGCCATCCTCTGACCCTGGATCGCGAGCTCGGGATGGAGCTGCTTCTCGAACCGCGCCGATGCCTCGGAGCGCAGACCGAGCATCGCCGAGCTGCGGAGGATGTTGGGCCCGTTCCAGGTCGCGGCCTCGAGCAGCACCCGGGTCGTCTCGTCGGCGACCTCGGAGACCTGCCCGCCCATGATCCCGGCGATCCCGGTGGGGCGTTCGCGGTCGCAGACCAGGACCGTCTCGGCGTCGAAGCTGCGCTCGACCCCGTCAAGAGTCGTCATCCGCTCGCCCTCGCGGGCGGTGCGGACGATGATCTCGCCGCCGGGTACCCGGTCGAGGTCGAAGGCGTGCAGGGGCTGGGCGCCGGTCAGCATCACGTAGTTGGTGATGTCGACGACGTTGGAGATCGGCCGCTGGCCGGCGGCCGCGAGCCTGGCCTTGAGCCAGGCGGGCGACGGTCCGATCGTGACCTCGGTGAAGGCGCGGGCGGTGAACCGGGGGCAGAGGCCGAGGGCTTCGCCCGTTCCTTGCGGGACCTCGACGACGACCGAGGCCAGGTCCTCGACCGACCCCTCCCCCGCCGCCTCGGCCTCGTCGCCCTCCCATGGCGCGGGCGCGAGCTCGGCGCCGGTGATCGCGTGCACCTCGCGCGCGACACCGTAGACCCCCATGCAGTCGACCCGGTTCGGGTTCAGGTCGAGCTCGAGCACCGCGTCGGCGATCTGCAGCACATCGGTGAGCGGTGTCCCGGGCGCCGCCTCGGTCTCCAGCACCATGATCCCCTCGTGCTCGTCGGAGAGCTCGAGCTCGCGCTCGGAGAGGATCATCCCGTTCGACTCGACCCCGCGCAGCTTTGCCTGCTTCAGCGTCGTGCCGTCGGGCATCACGGCGCCGGGCAGCGCGACCGCAACGACCTGGCCGGCGGCGACGTTGGGGGCACCGCAGACGATCGTCCGCGTGCCGTCGCCGTCCTCGACCTCGCAGACGGAGAGCCGGTCGGCGTCCGGGTGGCCTTCGGCCGAGACCACGTGGCCGACGACGAAGCCGTCGCCCGACTCGACCCCGACCCTGCTCACCCGCTCGACCTCGACCGCCCGCATCGAGAGCAGCTCGGCGACCTCGTCGGGTGGGAGCCCCGGGTCGCAATACTCGGTCAGCCAGCTGAACGGGACCTTCATGCGAATTGCCTCAGGAAGCGGACGTCGTTCTCGAAGAAGAGGCGCAGGTCAGGGATCCCGTGCTTGAGCATCGCGATCCGTTCGATCCCCATCCCGAAGGCGAACCCCTGCGTGGTCTCGGGGTCGTAGCCCTGCTCGATGAACCCGAACACGTTCGGGTCGACCATCCCGGCGCCGAGGATCTCGATCCACCCTGTGCCCTTGCAGAGCGGGTCGCGCTCGCCGTCGGCCAGCGTCCCCGTGCCATCGCAGGCAAAGCAGGAGACGTCGACCTGAACGGAGGGCTCGGTGAAGGGGAAGTAGTCCGGCTTCAGCCGCGTCTTGCGCTCCGGTCCGAAGAGGGCCTGAGCGGCGTGCTCGAGCGTGCCGGCGAGGTCGGTGAGCGAGATCCCCTCGGCGACCGCGAGACCCTCGACCTGGCGGAAGATCGGCGAATGGGTGGCGTCGATCGTGTCGCGGCGATAGACGGTGCCGGGGACGATGATGAAGATCGGCGGCTCCCGCGCCTCCATCGCCCGCACCTGCATCGGCGAGGTATGGGTGCGCAGCAGCACCTCGCTCGGTCCCGGCGGTAGGCCGCGCTCGTTGACGACACCGTCGGGAAGCGTCGCGGGGTCCACGTAGAAGCTGTCCTGGGCCTGCCGCGCCGGGTGCCCCGGGGGATGGTTGAGGGCGGTGAAGTTGTAGAAGTCGTGCTCGACCTCCGGGCCTTCGAGCACCTGGTACCCGAGCCCGACGAAGATGTCCTCGATCTGACGCCGCGTCCGGGTCAGCAGGTGCAGGTGGCCCGCCGCCACCGGCGGCGTCCCCGGCAGGGTGACGTCGATCGCCTCGCCGGCGAGCGCGCCCTCGATCTCGGCCGCCTCCAGCTGCTCCCGCCGGCCTTCGAGCTCGGCCTCGAGCGCTTCGCGGGCCGCGTTCGCTGCGGCGCCCACGGGCCCGCGCTCCTCCGCCGGGAGCTCGGCGATCCCGCGCAGGATCTGGGTCAGCTCCGACTTGCGCCCCGAGAACCGCACCCGCAGCTGCTCGAGCGTCGCGGCGTCGGCGGCGCCGGCAATCGCCGCCGATGCCTCCTTGCGCAGGTTGTCGATCTTCTCCAGCATCAGCGCGGGCCGCCCTCGGCCGACGATATCCGTCCGAGCACGATCGCAGCCGCGGCGGCCACGTTCAGCGATTCGACCCCACCGCGCAGCGGGATCGTCCACAGCCTGTCGCAGTCTTCGGCAACCTCGGCGGGCAGCCCGTCGCGCTCGCCGCCCAGGGACAGGCAGCCGACCGGTTCTCCATCCGGCGCCGCACCACCGTGCGCGACCAGCCCGACCAGCGGCCGCGCCAATCTAAACGGGGTCTGACCCCCTTTAGGTTCGGAGATCGGCGGTTTGGCGAAGATCGACCCCATGCTCGCCCGCACGGCCTTCGGCCCGAATGGATCGGCGCAACCCGGCGCGAGCACCACCGCGGAGTCGAGCAGGGCATGCGCGGTGCGGACGATTGTCCCGACATTGCCCGGATCGCCCACCGCGTGCAGCGAGACCCGTGCACCCTCCGGGTCACCCCAGACGCAGCGATAGACGCCGATCACCCTCGTCCCGGAGCCCAGGGTCGAGACCGCGTCGAGCAGTGCGGGCTCGACGTCCTCGCCGGACCGCAGAAGGAACACCGGCTCCCGGCCGGCCGCCTCCGCGGCGGCGACCAGGTCCTCCCCCTCGGCGACGAAGAGCCCCTCGCGCTGGCGGTGCTTTCGCTCCGCCAGCTTGCGAATCAGCTTCAGCTTCTCGTTGTCCTTGCTCGTGATCATCGTCTCCGTCCACAAAAAAGGCGCCTCCTGGGGCGCCCGTGGAAGTTCGTTTCGGCGGTCAGCTCAGGCCGCCACGGCCTCCCGGGCTTGCTCGGCAAATCGGCGGAACGCCTCGGGGTCGCGGACGGCGATGTCCGCGAGCATCTTGCGGTTGACCTCGATCCCGGCCTTGCCGAGGCCGTGGATGAACTCCGAGTAGCTCATCCCCTCCTGCCGGGCGGCGGCGTTGATCCGGATGATCCACAGCTTGCGCATCTCGCGCTTGCGCACCCGCCGGTCGCGGTAGGCGTACTGGCCCGAGCGCATCAGCTGCTCGTTGGCGAACCGGTAGCTCGAGTGCTTGCGGCCCCAATAGCCCTTGGCCTGCTTGAGGACCTTCTTCTTGCGCCGCTTGCGGGCGACGGCGTTCGTCGCCCGGCTCACTTGCCGCTCCCCGGAAGCAGGCGCTTGACCTTCTTCGTG
>DATBPT010000174.1:0-12100 GCA_036561205.1 Solirubrobacterales bacterium | reverse complement strand
GGTTCCGGGGGCCTGATCGGCTCCGAGTCCGTGCGCCACCTGGTGGCGCAGGGCCTCGACGTGGTCGGGATCGAGAACGACATGCGCGCCAGCTTCTTCGGGCCCGAGGCGTCGACCTCGCCGGTGACCGCGGAGCTCAAGGCCGCGCACCCCGAGTTCCACTCCGAGGAGCTCGACATCCGCGACGCCGAGGGGGTAGGGCGCGTGTTCGCCGCCCACGCCGGCTCGATCGAGGTCGTCATCCACACCGCCGCCCAGCCCTCGCACGATTGGGCCGCGCGCGAGCCGCAGACCGACTTCGGCGTCAACGCCAACGGCACCCTGAACCTGCTCGAGGCCGCCCGCGCCCATTGCCCCGACGCCCCGTTCATCTTCTGCTCGACGAACAAGGTCTACGGCGACACCCCCAACCGGCTGCCGCTCGAGGACCTCGAGACGCGGCTCGAGCTGCCGGAATCCCACCGCTACCACCGGGGAATCGACACCTCGATGTCGATCGACCTCTCGACCCACTCGCTGTTCGGCGCCTCGAAGGCGGCCGCGGACCTGCTGGTGCAGGAGTACGGGCGCTACTTCGAGATGCCCACGGTCTGCTTTCGCGGCGGCTGTCTGACCGGGCCTCAGCACGCCGGGGCGAAGCTGCACGGATTCCTCGCCTACCTGATGAAGTGCGTGGTCACCGGCACCCCGTACACCGTCTTCGGCTACGACGGCAAGCAGGTGCGCGACAACATCCACAGCGCCGACCTCGTCGCGACCTTCGAGGCCTTCCGCAAGGCGCCGCGTGCGGCCGCGGTCTACAACATCGGCGGCGGGCGGTTCTCGAACTGCTCGATGCTGGAGGCGATCGAGGCCTGCGAGCGGATCGCCGGGCGCGAGCTCGAGTGGGAAATGGGCCCGGAGCCGCGGATCGGCGACCACCGCTGGTGGATCTCGGACCTGGCGCCGTTCGAGGCCGACTATCCGGACTGGTCGCCGCGCTACGGGATCGACGACATCCTCACCCAGATGTACGAACAGAACGTCGAGCGCTGGGAAGGCGCGGTCGCCTGAGCGCCGCGACCGGCGCTGTGACGGTGCCTCTCGTAACGTAGGCGCGGATCGCGATGCCGCTCGAGGAGATCGTCTCGCCGACGCCTGAGGCGCCCGACGCCGAGGTCGCCGCGCGCCCGGCTGCGATCGAGGTGCGCAACCTGGTGAAGACGTTCGAGATTCCGCTGAAGCGGGTGGACTCGATCAAGGAGCGCGTCCTGCATCCGCTCCAGGGCGTCCAGACCCGGCGGCTGGTGGCGCTCTCGGACATCTCCTTCGACGTCCACCGGGGTGAATTCTTCGGCATCGTCGGGCGCAATGGGACCGGCAAGAGCACACTGCTGAAGATCCTCGCCAGCATCTACCGGGCCGAGGCGGGCTCGATCCGGATGGCCGGCAGGGTGGCGCCGTTCATCGAGCTCGGGGTCGGCTTCAACCCCGACCTGACCGCACGCGAGAACGTGATCCTCAACGGCGTCCTGATGGGGCTGCGCCGCGACGACGCCGAGAGCCGGCTCGAGGCCGTGATCGAGTTCGCCGAGCTCGAGGAGTTCGCCGACCTGAAGCTGAAGAACTACTCCTCGGGGATGCTCGTGCGGCTGGCGTTCGCGGTCATGATCCAGTCCGACTCCGACATCCTGCTGATCGACGAGGTGCTCGCCGTCGGCGACGCCGCCTTCCAGCAGAAGTGCAAGGACGTCTTCCACGAGATCCGCGGCTCCGATCGGACCGTGGTCCTGGTCACCCACGACATGAGCGCGGTCGAGCAGTACTGCCACCGGGCGATGCTGCTCGACGGTGGCGACATCGTCGCCATCGGCGACCCCGACGAGGTCGCGCACCGCTACCTGCGGCTCAACTTCGCGGCGCCGACCGCCGACGGCGAGGATGGCCATCCGGTCGCTCCCGACGGCGCCGAGCTCCTCCTGCTCGATGCCTGGGTCGAGTCAGCCGGAGAGCGGACGACCAACGTCGAGCAGGGGGCCGGGATCGAGTTCCACGCAATCTTCCAGGCTCCGGCCGACATCCCCGGGCCCAGCTTCGGCTTCGTGATCAACAACGCCGAGGGGGTCGAGATCGGCGGCTTCGGGCTCGGGCTGGAGAGCGCCGAGGGCGCGCCGGACGTGTTCCCGGCGGGTGAGCAGGTACACGTGCGGGCGAAGATCGCCAACCGGCTCACGGCCGGGCGCTACGCGGTCCAGTGCTGGGTCCACCGCAACCACTCCTTCGCCGAGCCGCTGATCGCGTCGCCGAGGATCCTCGACTTCGTCGTCTACGGCACCGACGCCACGGTCGGCCTCGTCGACATCATCGATGAGGCCGGGCTGACGCTGGGGCCGAAGCAATGAGCGCCTCCTCGGAGACCCTGGAGCTGCGCGAGGTCCGCGGGCCGTCGGCGCTCGGCGGCGGCACTCGCCGCTTCTGGGAGCTGCTCTGGCTGATGTCGCTGACGGAGTTCAAGCGCGCCTACTTCGGCACCGTGCTCGGCTACTTCTGGTCGCTGTTGCGGCCGCTGATGCTGTTCGCGGTCCTGCTCTTCGTCTTCACCCGGATCTTCCGGCTCGGCAGCGCGGTCGAGAACTACCCGGTGCTGCTGCTGTTCAACGTCGTCGTCTTCGGCTTCTTCCAGGAGTCGACCGTGAGCGCGGTGACCTCGGTCGTCGCCCAGGAGGGAATCGTTCGCAAGACGCAGTTCCCGCGCCTCGTGATCCCGCTCTCGATCGTGCTCACCGGGCTCATGAACCTGGGCCTCAACCTGATCGCCGTGTTCGCCTTCATCCTCGCCTACGGCGTCGCGCCGATGTGGACCTGGCTGCTGTTGCCGGTGATCCTGCTGCCGCTGACGATGCTGACCACCGCGATCTCGATGCTGCTCTCGGCCCTCTACGTGCGCTTTCGCGACGTGCTGATCATCTGGACGGTCGCGGCGACGGTGCTCTTCTACGGCACCCCGCTGCTCTATCCGATCGAGGTCGCCCCCGAGGGTCTGCGGGCGCCGATGATGGTCAACCCGCTGGCGGTGATCTTCGAGCAGGCGCGGGTCTGGATCATCGACCCGAACGCCCCGACCGCGGCCGAGGCCGCCGGCAGCGTCTGGCGGCTGATCCCGGCGCTGGTGATCTTCGTCGGCGTCTGCGTGCTCGGCTGGCGCGTCTTCACCCGCGAGGCCCCGCGGATCGCCGAGGCGCTCTAGCGCTGGCCGCGCGAGAGCAGCCCCAAGATTGTGCGGCGGCCCGAGCGCAGGATCCGCGCCAGCCTCGTGTAGAGCGACCAGCCCACGGTCTGCATCGGCGCGAGCTGCTCGCGCAGCGAGTCCTCGGCGGCGCGGGCCTGCGCCTGAAGCTCGGCCTGGTGCGCCTCCGCGGCGGCGGTGTGCGCCGCCCGCTCGGCCTCGAGCTCACGGTCCTTGCTCCGGATCAGCTCCAGGCCGACGTCGACCAGGTTCGACTCGGCCGGGGGCGGGTCGAACGGGGCGTCGGAGGCCACGGCCACCAGATAGACCGGGGCGGGCTCGCCGGCGAGGCGCCACTCGTCTCCTGAGCGCTCTACGAACACGGCCTGGGCGCGCTCGGCGGCGAGCTCGTCGATCGCCGAGATCCGCGAGCCGACCGCGACTCGCTGCCCCCAGAGCGCAACCTGGCCAAAGTGGCTCGCCAGCAGGGTGCGCAGCTCCGGCTCGGTGAGCTCGCGTTCGTGAAAGGGGTTGTCCTGCTGCTGGGCCTCCGAGTACATGAGCCGGTCCGGAGTCGAGAGGATCAGCAGCCCGTCGTTGGTCAGCACGCGCTCGGCCTCCGCCAGCATCCGGTCCTGGTCGGCGAGATGCTCGATCATCTCGAAGGCGACCACGGCGCCAAATGAGTCGTCGTCGAACTCGCTCAGATCGAGTGCCGATCCGACCTTGAATTCGAGGTTCGGTGCCGAGTAGTTGAGATCGCTGTGCTCGACCGTGTGCTGGTCGATGTCGATCCCGATCACCTCGGCGGCCGCGCCCGCGAGGATCGCGGCGCCGAAGCCCTCCCCGCTGGCCAGGTCGAGAACGCGGCGACCGGCGACCAGCGGCGCGGCCCACAGATAGCGGTGGTAGTGCTCGTATGCGACCGGCACCTGCGGGGTCCATGGCACGCAGCGCTCCCCGGTCCACTCGATCAGGCGTGGTCCGCCGGCGCGTCGCTGGACCATCATCGGGAGCCGCGGGAGCCGCTGAACAGGTTGACCGAGCCGATCCGCCGCATGGGGTAGGAGTCGTAGGGGACCGCGCCCCGCCACTGGTTGTGGGCCTCGGCCGAGACGAGGTAGGTCTCGGGATCGCGCTCCATCTCGCCGATCGCCTGCTCGAGCCGGCCGGCATCGAGGCCGAGGCCGGCGACGATCCGGTCGAGCCCCTGGCGATGCGAATCGGCGCTCCAGCCGGCGAGCACGTGGTCGACGGCGTGGATCTGACAGCCGGCGCGCTCGCCGACCGCGGCGGCCGCCCCTGCGATCAGCCCCTCGATCGCATCGAGGGGCACGTGCTCGAGCACCGAGATCGAGTAGACGCAGTCATACGGACCGTCGAGCCCCTCGGCGGGCGGGAACTGGTCGCGGACGAAGCGCAGGTCCGGGTAGGCCCTGGTGAACTGCGAGTACTCGCGCGGCCCGTTGCCGCTGCCGTCGTAGGGATCGACGACCGTGACCTCGTAGCCGAGCCGGGCCAGCAACCCGGCGACCAGCGGCTCGCCGGCGCCGATCTCGACCAGGCGCCCACCGCGCTCGACGTTGCCGAGCACCGCCTTGACCATCCAGCAGCGCTGGACGTTCTTCATGTCGGCGCTCGCCGCGGCGAGGCCGGGCATGTTCTCGGTCGAGTCGGCGTAGTCGCGGACCGTCGCGTAGGAGATCGGCTCGAGCCCGAACTTCTGCTCGTAGAGGTCGCGCAGCGGCCACAGCTCGGAGTCCGCGATCGCCGCCGCCGAGTCGTTCTCCGCGCCCGGGACGCCGTTCGCCGAGGCCGGGCCGAGCCGGGCCTTCAACCGTCGCCGCGCGGCCGCCCGCGCCCGGCGCGTCGCCGTTGCAAGCCGCGAGGCCACGTCAGCGAGCCGGGCTTGCCGTCAGCGGCGCCGACTGGTGGTCGCCGGAGTGCGCGCGGGAGATGCGGTTGAGGAAGTGGCCGAGGGCGATCGAATTATCCTTCCAGTTCAGCTGCGCGAGCGCGAAGCTTCTGGCGCCGGCGGCGAGCCGGTCGCGCAGCTCCCGATCGTCGATCAGCTGCTCGAGCCGGGCGGCGATCTCGATTCCGTCACCCCGCTCCAGCAGCAGCGCCTCACGGCGGTGCTCGAGGTCGTGGCCGATGTTGCAGTCGGGCAGCACGACGGGCCTGCCCATGGCGAGGAACTCGGGCAGCTTCGAGGGCAGGCGATAGCGATTGAAGTCGTCGGGCGCGCCCGGCTGCACGAAGGCGTCGGCGAGCGCCAGGAAGCCGGGGATCTCCCGCCAGCCGACCGAGCCGAGCTCGACCACGCGATCCCGAAGGGCGCCCAGCGAGCGTGGGTCGACCCCGCCTGGATCGGTCTCTCCGAGCCGGATCAGGCGCACCTTGCGCCCGCGGCGCTGGAGCAGCTTGACGGCCAGATAGAGGCTCAGCATCTCGTGCTGGTTGGCGTAGTGGACGGTCCCGTGGTAGACGAGCACGAACTCGTCGGCGCCGATCCCGAGCGCCGCACGCGAGAGCGGCGGCTCGAGGTCGGGACGGAAGCGCTCGGGGTCGATGCCCGGGCGGGCAACGTGATGCGGGAGGCCGGCGCGGTTGAACTCGTTCAGCTCCTCGGTGATCACGGTGATCCCGGCGGCGTTCGCCATGAAGGCCTCAGAGCGCGTCGGGTGGATCAGGGCCGGCGGCGTGATCCGGTCCTGTTCGGCGATCGAGAGGCGCCGCACCTCCTCGATCGGGCGGCCGACGGCCTCGCCGTAGAGGTGCCACTCGTTGTCCTCAAGGTGGATCACGTAGGGGCAGCCGAGTCGGCGGGTGAAGTCCTCGGTGGCGACGCGCACGTTCTCGCGCGGTGTCCAGGCGAAGACGATCGTCGGCTCCGGCGCCTGACGGCAGCGCTCGAGCACCTGGGGAAGGTCGTGGTGGTTGACGCACTCGAAGCTCGGCTCGCCGACCTCGCGAATCATCCCCGGGTCCCCGACCCCGGCCAGGGTCACGGTCCAGCCGGCCGCGGTCAGGTCGCCGGCGAAGTGGAAGGCCTGGATCGCGCTGTTGACGTTGAAGGGGCCGAAGTAGACGATCACCAGTCGCATCGGCTGGAGCGCCTCCGGCGCCGCTGTGGCCGCGGCCGTCATCCGGGAACGAAGCTCGCCTCGCGGCGGGCGAAGTTGGGGTTGAAGAACGGGTCTCCGGCGGCGAGCTGGTCGTACCAGCGGTCGACGAACAGGGCCCGGTCGACGATGTCGAGCGCCTCCAGCCGCGCGGCCGGAGTCTCGTGGACGACGACCCGCGGGCGCGCCGCGTAGACGACGCCGAGGCCGAGCGCCCGCAGGCGCTGGCAGAGATCGAAGTCCTCGTACCCGGTCGCGTAGTTCTCCTCGAAGCCCGCCGCCCGCTCGAACGCGGAGCGGCGGATGAGCATGAACTCGGCGCTGATCGCGGAGACGTCGCGGGCGCAGACCAGGGCCCCGTAGTAGCCGTCCGCGGCGGCGTCGACACCGGCGAGCATCGGCTCCACCGGATGATCGAGGGCAACCGCGAACCCGGCGGCCTCGGTGCGCCCGTCCGGCCTCGAGATCAGCGGCCCGGCGGCGGCGGTCCCGGGCAGCGAGGCGTGCAGGTGAAGCTCGGCCAGCCACCCGGGCTCGACGATCTCGGCGGCGTCCGAGCAGAACAGGAGCCACTCCCCGCCGGCCTCGGCGGCGCCCCGGTTCGCGGCCCTTGAGCGGCTGAAGACGTCGTCCGAGTCTTCGACCACGCGCACCGGATGCGCGCCGGCGAGCTCGGCCGCCGCCGGCGCGTCGGCGGCAACGACGATCACCTCGCCCGGCGGGTGGGCGCTGACCCCGAACAGGGAGGCCAGCAGTCGCTCGAGCCCCTCGCCCCCGCGCCAGGCGATCACGACGCTGACCGAGGCCGCAAGCTCCGCGGGCTCGACCGTGAGCTCCGGGTCCGGGGCGAGCTGGGCGCGATGCGGGATCTCCTGGTGCGGAACGGCGACCGCCGCGACGCCGATCCGGCGCAGGTGGGCGCTGACGGCCTTCGCCTGCAGCTCGGGCACGCCCGACTTCTGCTCGGCGCCGGCGGCGATGCTGCCCGGGATCGCCCGCCAGTGGTAGAGGATCAGCGGAATGTGGTGGATGCGATCGGTTCGCTCCGAGACCCGGAGCATGAACTCGAAGTCCTGGATCTTGTCGTAGGCGGAGTCGAAGCCCCCGACCTGCTCGGCGAGTGAGCGGCGAACGACGAGCAGGTGGCCGACGTACATCGCCCCGAGGGCGTAGGTCGGCGACCAGTCGGGCTTGAAGAACGGATCGGCGCGGGTTCCGTGCAGGGTCAGCTTGTCGGAGTCCGAGTAGACGAGGTCGAGCTCCGGATCGTCGCCGAGCGCCTGGGCGACCCGTAGCAGCGCGTCACTGGGCAGCATGTCGTCGTGGTCGAGGAAGGCGACGAACTCGCCCGCCGCCAACTCGAGCGCGGCGTTGGTGGCGGCCGAGATCCCGCGATTGCGCTCCAGGTAGGTGACCTTGATTCGCCGATCGCGGTCGCGATAGCGATCGAGCACGCGCCGCACCCGACCGGAGGGCGAGCCGTCATCGGCGATGCACAGCTCCCAATCGGGGTAGCGCTGGTGGCGCACCGAGTCGATCGCCTCGCGGAGCAGCTTCGGGTCGGTCTCGTAGGCGGGCATGACGACGGAGATCAGCGGCCGCGACGGCAGCGCCTCGACCTCCGCCGCCACGGTGCGGCTAGCGGCGCGACCGCGCCGCGTCAGCGCGGGCCGGCGCAGGCGCGCGGCCATCAGCCCGGCTTCGGAGCCCGGACGCGCCGGCGCAAGCGGTCGGCGATCCGCAACGGTCTCGTCAAGCGCCAGCTGAGCGAGCGCTCGTAGCGCGCCCGCGTGGATTTGACCTGCAGCTCGAGCTCGGCGATCCGCATCGACTTGCGCATCAACTCGCGATGGAACTGCTCCCGCTGGATCTCGAGCTCGCTCGGCGGCATCAGCCCCATGGTAGAAGCAACACCGACGACCGCGGAGCGGACCGGTCGGCCTACGGCGGCACTACCACCAGACGGTGGTGTCCACGCCCTCGAGCTCCTCGATCGGCGTCGTGTAGACGCCCGAGGAGAGGTACTTCCAGCCGTCGTCGGGGACCAGGAAGACGACGTTGCCCTGCTCGAGCTCGCCGGCGATGCGGACGCAGATCGCGGCCACCGCACCGGCCGAGACGCCGGCGAACAGGCCCTCCTCGTGGAGCAGCTTCTGGGTCCAGACGATCGCGTCGCGATTCGAGACCATGATCTTGCGGTCGAGCACGGAGAGATCGATGATCGGCGGGATGAAGCCGTCGTCGAGCGAGCGCAGGCCCTGCACGAGCTCGCCCTGCATCGGCTCGGCGGCGACGATCTTGGTCTCGGGGTTCTCCTCCTTGAGCCGCCGGCCGACGCCCATCAGGGTGCCGCCGGTGCCGAGCCCGGCGACGAACGCGGCGACCTCGTCGAGCTCTTCGAGGATCTCGGGCGCGGTGCCGTGGTAATGGGCGCCCGGGTTGGCCTCGTTGCCGTACTGGTAGGGCATGTAGTAGGAACTCTCGGCCTCGGCCATCTCCAGCGCCAGCTCGACCGCGCCGTTCGATCCCTTGGCGCCCTCGGAGTAGACGATCTCGGCGCCGAACATGCGCAGCAGCTGCGAGCGCTCCTCGGTGACGTTGTCCGGCATCACGGCCTTGAACGGATAGCCCTTGCGGCGGCAGATCATCGCCAGCGCGATCCCGGTGTTGCCGGAGGTCGGCTCGAGCACCATCTGCCCCGGGGCGATCGCGCCCTCGGCCTCGGCGGCCTCCATCATCGCCTTCGCCACCCGGTCCTTGACCGAGCCGGTCGGGTTGCGCCCCTCGAGCTTGGCGAAGATCCGCACGCCCGCCTTCGGTGAGAGGCGCGGCAGCTCGACCAGGGGCGTGTTGCCGACCGCCTCGATCACGTTGCCGTAACGGCCCCCGCAGGGGCGGTTGAGCGTCGGCTCGAGCATCGCTATAGAAAGTGTAGTGAGGCCGCGAGCCTGGGCGCTCAGCCTGGCGCCGCAGTGCGAGCGAGCAGCCAGCGCATCGCCGTGGTCACGTTCCGCGGGTAGATGCGCGGAGCTCCCGGATAGCCGAGGTGGTTGCCGGCGACGGCGACGCTCTCGACCTCGGGGTCGCGAGCGTCCCACCTGATCGTCGCCTCGGTCATGAACGCGTCGTCGCCGCGCGGGCGCAGCGCCAGGATCGGCCGATCCGAGTCGTGGACGCCGGGCGAGTCGCGAAGCAGCAGCGCACGGTCGGCGCCAATCAGGCGCGTGTATGTCTCCGGATCGTCCAGCTCGCTCGCGAACCGCCGCAGGTTGGCGACCGGCGAGTAGAGCGCGGCGGCCGAGACGAGATGCCGCTCGGCGAGCAGGGCGGCGAGGGTGCCCCCCGCGGACTCGCCGTAGGCGTAGACGTGACGGCCCTCGGCGCGCAGCCGTTGCGCGGCCGACTGCGCGGCCATGACGGCCCCGCGCAGGTCGTAGAGCGGGTATTCGACGTAGACGGTCTCGAACCCGAGGCCGGTCGCAATCTGCGTCGCGGTCGCGAGCTTGTTGGGGTCGTCGAAGATGAAGCCGCCTGCGTGCAGCATCAGCACCACGGGTGCCCGCGCACGCGCCGGCTCGGGCGACGTCGTCGTACCGGCGCTCGCGGCCGCGACGGGCGCACCCGCCAGCAGGAGCCCAGAGGCCACGATCGCGGCAATCCGATGCATGCGCCGACCAACATACCCTCGCGGTGCGCCGGTAGCGTGGCGTCATGGACCTGCGCCGAGCCGTCGCACGCACACGCGCCGGGGCGCGGCGCCGGCTGGCCACACGCGGGCGGACGGCGGCGCGCCTGGAGCAGATCGAGGCCCGCCTGGAGACGCTCACCGAGCGCGTCGACCAGCACTCGGGCTCGCTCGGCAACCTGCACACGAGGCCGATCGACGCGCTGGCGCCGACGATGGCGTGGATCGAGCAGGCGACGCTGAGCACCTCCCCCCTGGTCTCGATCGTGCTGCCGACCCACAACCGCGCCCGGCGGCTGCGCCAAGCGGTCGAATCCGTGCTCGCACAGACCTACGAGCGCTGGGAGCTGCTGATCGTCGACGACGGCAGCGAGGACGAGACGCCCGCGGTTGTCGCCTCGTTCGACGATCCGCGGGTGCGCGGGATTCGCATCGACCACGGCGGGGTCTGCGTCGCCCGCAACGCCGCGCTCGAGCTCGCCGCGGGCGATCTGGTCGCCTACCTCGACGACGACAACACGATGCACCCGGGGTGGCTGAAGAGCGCCGTCTGGGCATTCGAACAACGACCGTCGGTCGAGGTGCTCTACGGCGCGCTCGTGATCGACGACCTGGCGCGCACCCGCCGCCGCTCCAGCGGCGAGCTGCCCACCTTCTACCTGAACGCGTACGACCGGGCCGCACTCGCGGACTGGAACCTCGCCGACACCTCGGCGATCGTCCACCGCGCGGGACTCGCCGAGGCCCGCTTCGACGAGAGCCTGCAGCTGTTGAGCGACTGGGACCTGCTCGCGCGGCTGACCACCGATCGCGATCCGCTCGTGCTGCCCGCGATCGCCTGCTTCTACTCGACCGATGCCCCCGACCGGATCTCCGGCGGCCCTTCCGAGGCGGCCGACGCGGAGCTGGTCCGCCGCCGGGTGCGCGCGGCTCGCGGGCTCGAGCAACCCGAGCCCGGCGCATGGACGCTCTCGCCGGAGGCGCTGGAACTGGTCCTCGAACGGATCCCGCCCGGCGGGTCGGTGGTCGAATGCGGCTCGGGCGAGAGCACGATCGCGATCGGGCGGCTGCTGCGATCGCGCGGCGGCGGGCGCCTACAGGCGCTCGAGCATCATCGCGGCTGGGCGGCGGAGGTCCGCCGGCGGGTCGAGGCGGAGGGGCTCAGCGAGCTGGTCGAGGTGATCGACGCGCCGCTCGGCCCGCACGAGCTGGCGCCGGCGGGATGCCGGTGGTACGCGGCCGAGGCGCTCGACCGGATCGCGCCTGGAATCGACGTGCTCCTGGTCGACGGCCCGCCGGCGTCGGACGAGCAGCAGTCGCGGTCGCGCTACCCGGCACTGCCGGCGCTCGCCGACCGCCTGGCGCTGGGCGCGACGGTGATCCTCGACGACATCGGGCGTCCGGGAGAGCGCTGGATCCTCGACCGCTGGGAGGCCGAGCACGAGATCAGCTTCGAGCGCCGCAACGAGCAGGGGATCGCGATCGGTGTATGTTCCGCCGAAGCTCCGGTAGAGCACGACGACTCGCACGAAAGGGGTATGCCGGAAGATGAGAGGAACTCGAATTTGGCTGCTGATCGGGCTCGTGGCGCTGCTGGCGTCCGCGGCGGTCGCGGCAGGTTGCGGTAGCGACGACGAGAGCACGAGCGCGAGCTCGACAGCGTCGAGTGCCGACGTGACCACGATCACCGACGGCACGCTGCTGGTCGGTACCGACGCGCCCTACCCGCCGTTCGAGATCGGCACGCCCGCCGACTCCGACTTCGGCGGCTTCGACATCGACCTCGCCAGGGACATCGCCGACCAGCTCGGGCTCACCGCCGAGTTCCAGGACACGTCGTTCGACACGATCTTCCGCGACGTGGCCGCGAACCAGTTCGACATCGTCGTCGCCGCGTCGACGATCACCCCTGGTCGCCAGAAGACGGTCAACTTCTCCGACCCCTATTACGAGGCCCAGCAGGCGCTCGTCGTACCCACAGGCTCCGACATCGCGAGCGTCGATGACCTCGCCGGCAAGATCGTCGCCGCCCAGGACGGGACCACCGGCGAGACCTACGCCAACGACGAGACCGACGCCTCCGAG
>DATBPT010000173.1:0-3685 GCA_036561205.1 Solirubrobacterales bacterium | reverse complement strand
GCGGGGCGCAGCCGCTGGCGGTGACCATGAACGACGGGGTCGCGCTCTGCATCGAGGTCGACCCGGAGCGCATTCGCCGCCGGCTGGAGACCCGCTACCTCGACCAGCAGGCCGACGATCTCGACGACGCGATCGACCGCTGCATCGCCGCCAAGGTCGAGCGCCGCCCGCTCAGCGTCGGGCTGTGCGCGAACGCGGCAGAGGTCGTCCCGGAGCTGCTGCGGCGCGGGTTCGAGGCCGACGTGGTCACCGATCAGACCTCAGCCCACGACCCCCTGGTCGGCTACGTGCCGGCGGGGCTGTCGCTGGCCGAGGCCGACGAGCTCCGCGACCGCGACCCCGGCGACTACATCAAGCGGGCCCGCGCCTCGGCGGCGGCGCACTGCTTCGCCATGGTCGGCTTCATGGAGGCGGGGGCAGAGGTCTTCGACTACGGCAACAGCCTTCGCCGAGAGGCCGAGCTCGGCGGGTTCGAGAACGCCTTCGCCTATCCGGGTTTCGTCCCCGCGTACATCCGGCCGCTGTTCTGCGAGGGCAAGGGCCCGTTCCGGTGGGCGGCGCTCTCGGGCGACCCCGCCGACATCGCCGCAACCGACCGCGCCGTGCTCGAGGAGTTCCCCGACGACGAGGCGCTGGCCCGGTGGATCCGGATGGCCTCCGAGCGGATCGCCTTCCAGGGCCTGCCGGCGCGGATCTGCTGGCTCGGCTACGGCGAGCGCCGGCGGCTCGGCCTGCGCTTCAACGAGATGGTCTCCAGCGGGGAGATCAGCGCCCCGATCGTGATCGGTCGCGATCACCTCGACTCGGGCTCGGTCGCCTCGCCCTACCGCGAAACCGAGTCGATGCTCGACGGCTCCGACGCGATCGCCGACTGGCCACTGCTGAACGCGCTCGTCAATACCGCCTCCGGGGCGACATGGGTGAGCATCCATGACGGCGGCGGAGTCGGGATCGGCCGCTCGATCCACGCCGGGATGGTCTGCGTCGCCGACGGCTCGGAGCTCGCGGCGGCGAAGCTCGACCGGGTGCTCACCGCCGATCCGGGGATGGGGGTGATCCGCCACGCGGACGCCGGTTACGACCGCGCCCTGGAGGTGGCCCGGGAGCGCGACGTCCGCATCCCGATGAAACCGTGACCGTGCTCGAGATCCTCGAAATCGGCCACCCGACGCTGCGCGAGCGAGCGCGCGAGCTGACGCCCGAGGAGCTTTCATCGCCCGAGGTGCAGACGCTGATCGACGACATGATCGAGACCAAGCGCGCCGCGAACGGGGCGGGACTCGCGGCGCCGCAGGTCGGGCACTCGCTGCGGATCGCGATCGCCGAGGTCGAGCCCGGCAACCCGCGCTATCCGTACAAGCCGCCGATTCCGCTGACGGTGCTCGTCAACCCGGTGATCGAACCCCTCGACGACGAGCTGGTCGCGATCAACGAGGGCTGCCTGTCGGTGCCAGGCATGCGCGGCGAGGTGCCGCGTCACGTCAATCTCGCGGTGCGCTACCTCGATCGCGGCGGGATCGAGCAGGGGGAGGTGCGCCACGGGCTGACCGCGGGGACGTTCCAGCACGAGGTCGACCATCTCGACGGGGTGCTCTTTCTCGATCGCGCCGATCCGCGCACGCTGACCACCTGGGAGCAGTACGAGCGCTTTCATCGCGACGAGTTCGAGCGCCGCGCCCGTGAGCTCGTGGCGCGGACCGGATCATGACCAGTTACTGGTGCGAGCTCGCCTGGCTCGGCGGCGAGGCGGCCGAGAGCGGTGTCCTGGTGCAGGTCGACGGGGAGCGCATCGCCTCGGTCGAGGCCGGCGTCGTGGCGCCGGCGGAGGCGACCCGGCTCGACGGGCTCACCCTGCCCGGGCTCGCCAACGCCCACTCGCACGCCTTCCAGCGGGCGCTGCGCGGGCGGGCACAGCGCGCCGGCGGCAGCTTCTGGACCTGGCGCGAGGACATGTACGCAGTCGCCGCGCGAATCGATCCGCAGAACTACTTCCGGCTCGCCCGGGCCACCTTCGCCGAGATGGCGCTCGCCGGGATCACCGCCGTCGGCGAGTTCCACTATCTGCACCATGCCCCGGGCGGCGCGCCCTACGCCGACCCGAACGAGATCGGCGCGGCGATGATCGCCGCCGCGAGCGAGGCCGGGATCCGGATCACCCTGCTCGACGCCTGCTATCTGCATGGCGGCATCGACGAACCGCTGAACGAGGTCCAGCGACGCTTTGCCGACGCCGATGCCGATGCCTGGGCCGCGCGGGCCTCCGCTCTCTCCGCCACGGACGGGGCCCGAATCGGCGCCGCGATTCACAGCGTACGCGCGGTCGACCCCGCCTCGGCGGCCTCGGTCGCGGCCTGGGCCTCAGAACACCGGTGCCCGCTTCACGCCCATGTCTCCGAGCAACCGGCCGAGAACGTCGCCTGCCTCGATGCCTACGGTGAGACGCCCGTCGCCGTGCTCGAGCGCGCCGGGGCCCTCGCCGCCAACTTCACCGCGGTCCATGCCACCCCCCTGACCGGCGCGGACATCGCCGCGTTGGGCGGCAGCGGTGGCCGCTGCTGCCTTTGCCCGACCACCGAGCGCGACCTCGCCGACGGGATCGGCCCCGCCCGGGAGCTGGCAGATGCCGGCGCCTCGCTGGCCCTGGGGTCCGACTCGCACGCGGTCATCGACCAGTTCGAGGAGGCGCGGGCGCTGGAGCTCGACGAGCGCCTGGCGACCGGGGAGCGGGGCCGCCACGGCGCGGCCGCCCTGCTGCGGGCGGCGACCGCCGGGGGACACGCAGCGCTCGGCTGGGGTGACGCCGGCGCGATCGAGCCCGGCGCGCACGCCGACCTGGTCACGGTCGGTCTCGACGGGGTTCGCCTTGCCGGGACGACGGCCGAGACGGCGCCCGAGGCGGCGGTCTTCGCCGCCTCCGCAGCCGATATCGAGCGGGTGATCTGCGGCGGGCGCGAGATCGTCCGCGACGGCGCCCACGCAGACCTGGACGTGGTGGCGGAGCTGCGGGGCTCGATCGCCGAGGTGCTTCCATGACGGCGTCCGTGATCGACCGGATCGGCCTCCTGGTCACCAACGATCCGGCGCTCGGCGAGGGCGACCTCGGGCTCGTCCGCGACGCAGCGCTGGTGATCGAGGACGGCCTCGTCGCCGCGATCGAGCCCGCCGGGGCCGCCGCGGATCAGCGTTTGGACGCCGAGGGGCGCTGCGTGATCCCGGGATTCGTCGACAGCCACACCCATCTGATCTTCGCCGGCGACCGCGCCGACGAGTTCGCCGCCCGGATGGCCGGGGCGCGGTACGAGGCCGGCGGCATCCGGGTGACTATGGAGGCGACCCGGGCGGCGAGCGACGAGCAGCTGCTCGCCCTCGCCCGCGCGCGGCGCGCCGAGGCGCGGGCTGCCGGGATCACCCATCAGGAGATCAAGTCCGGCTACGGGCTCACAGTCGAGTCGGAGGCGCGCCTCTGCCACCTGGCCGGCGAGCTCACCGACGACGTCACCTTCCTCGGCGCCCACCTGGTTCCGCCCGAGTACGAGGGTCGCGCCGACGAGTACGTCGCCCTCGTCTGCGGGCCGATGCTCGAGGCCTGCCGCGCCCGCTCGCGCTGGATCGACGTCTTCTGCGAGCAGGGAGCGTTCGACGTCGATCAGTCGCGGGCGGTGCTCGATGCCGGCCGCGCCGCCGG
>DATBPT010000172.1:0-5431 GCA_036561205.1 Solirubrobacterales bacterium | reverse complement strand
CGAACCGAGTCGGCGACGTCCTGCTCGCCGGCGGTGACGTCGACCGCCGCCTGGAGACGGCGATGCAGCGCTTCCAGGCCTCCTGGTCGGGTTCCCCCCGGGTAGCCTGACCCGGGCCGGGCCGCTCAGATCTGGGTCTCTGCGAGGGCGCGCAGAGAGGTCTCGAGCTCGCGGTCCATCGGCGCGACCCCGTCGACCGCGCAAAGCTCGAGCACGCGGCGCATCGGGGCGCCGTCGGGGACCACGAGGCGGAGGGCCTGACGGCGGGCGGCGAGGCGCCGGCCGAGGTCGAACAGCAGGTGGATGCCCGAGCTGTCGAGATAGGTGACGTTGGAGAGGTCGAGCACCAGGGCACTCGATGCGCTCGGCAGTCGCTCGGACAGCGCCAGCCGCAGCTCGGCCGCGTTCGAGCTGTCGATCTCGCCCTCGACGGCGGCGATCAGAACCCCGTCGCGTTGCTCGAACTCGAAGCCGGCGATGCGGTCGCGCATCATCTTGCCGCACCCTCCTTGCCGACGGCACGGCGCATGCGGACGATCGTCCCGGCGGGCCCGCGATCGATCTCGACCTCGTCCATCAATTCCTCGATCAGGCCCAGCCCGCGACCCTGGGAGCCCGAGCGCGGCGGCCGCCAGCTGCCGAAGTCGCGGACCCGGACCTCGACCCCACCGTCCTGGCGGCGGGCCTCGACCACGTATGAGGCCTCGCCCGGCGGGTACGCGTGCGCGATCGCGTTCGCGCAGGCCTCGCCGCAGGCGACCAGCGACTCGTACGTCTCGGCGTCGGTGGCGCCGGCGGCGCGCAGCCAGCGCCCAAGCGCCCGCCGCATCTGCGACAGCGACTCGGGCTCGGCGCGCAGGGTCATCTCCATCCGCTCCAGCGGCACCGGTTCGAGCCTGACCGCGAGCAGGGCGACGTCGTCGCGCGGCGGTGCGTCGCGGAAGCGCGCCTGCAGCAAGGCCCCGCAGAGCTCGTCCGGATGCGCCGGCACCCCGGCGGCGAAGCCACGCAGCCACTCGAGCCCCTCGTCGAGGGACGCCTCGGGCCGCTCGACCAGGCCGTCGGTGTAGAGGAGCACGGTCGAGCCCGGTACGAGCGGGATCGTCGACTCCTCGTAGGAGGGGAACGGGACCACGCCGAGCGGGCTGCCGGCTGGGCCCTCGGCAAAGTAGGCCTCGCCGGCCGGCCCGATCACGAGCACCGGCGGATGACCCGCCGTGGCCAGGCGCAGGCGGCCCTCTTCCGGGTCGACGACGCCGTAGAGCAGGGTCGCCATCGGCCCTCCCGAGACCTCGCGGGCGAAGCCGTTCATGCGCTCGAGCACCAGCGAGGGTCGCAGCCCCTCGAGGGCGTAGGCGCGGAGCGCGTTCTGCAGCCGGGCCATCCGCGCGGCGGCGTCGAGGCCATGGCCGACGACATCGCCGATCGCGATCCCGGCCTGCCCATCGCGCAGCGCGATCACGTCATACCAGTCGCCGCCTACCTGGGCGTCGGCCGCGCCGGCCACGTAGCGAGCCGAGATCCCGAGGCCCGGCAGCTCCGGGAGGCGCTCGGGCAGCAGGCTCCGCTGCAGCGTCTCGGCTACGGCCGCGACGTGCTCGACCTCCTCGGCGGCCCGTCGCAGGCCCTCGAGCGTGGCGCCGATGATCGCGTCGCCTTCGGGGGCGACGTCGGCCGCGTCGCCACCTCCATCGCCCGCTGCTCTCTCGTCCGCTGTCAAGCCGCAGCCGAGTGTAGTCGCCGAATGCCGACCGGGGTGGCGTCTAGCTTGCGAGAGCAGTGGACAGTTCGCCCGCAGGTCAGATCCTGCCATCGCAGGCCCAGCGCGAGCAGCTCGCGAAGGACTGGCTGCTGCGGATGATCGATCGCACGCCGCTCGCCGCCGTCGGCGAGCTGCCGATCCCCTGGCTGACCGCCGAGGCGCCGCCGCTGATCGACTCGATCCTCGAGAACCTCGCCGCTCCGGAGCCGACCACCGAGCTCCCGGAGGCTGATCGAGCGCGGGCAGGGCGGTTGGCGCGGATGCGGAAGGGGCCGAGTGCTCCCGAACAGATCCCGCTCGACCTCGCCGCGCTCCAGGGCCTGCTGGTGCAGGAGCTTCGGCGCGAGTTGCCCGAGCGTGAGCCAGGCGACTACGCCCGTGCGGTCGAGCGGCTCGCCAACGTCTTCGGCTCGATCCAGGGGGCGGTCGCCACCCAGCTGGTCGCCGAGGGCAGCGCCGGCGCCGGCGACGACCCGGTGACCGGGCTGCACGGCCCGGCGCAGCTCGACGAATGGCTGGGCATCCTGCTCGCCGAGCAGCGCCGATATGGCCACGGCTTTGGGCTCGCGCTCGTCGACGTCGACGGGCTCGGGCGCATCAACGACGCCTACGGACACGATGCCGGCGACCGGATGCTGGTCGCGGTCGCCGGCATCGTGCGCCGCCAGCTGCGCGACGTCGACCGGGCCTTCCGGCTCGAGGAGGACGAGTTCGCGATCGTCGCCACGCACACCGACGCGGCCGGCCTGGTACCGCTGGCGACCCGGATCGCCAACCTGATCTCGCGGTCGCAAAGCCCCGACGGGCCGCGGATCGCGATCGCCGCCGGGGTCGTCGACTGCCCCGGCGACGGCCTCAGCGCCGAGCGCCTGCTCGAGAGCGCCGCCGAGGCCACCTACGCGGCCAAGGCGTCCGGCGCGGCGGTCGCCAGGAGCCCGAACGGCTCCGACGCGGTTTTGCAAGATCCGTAGCGGAGGCTCGCAAACCCTTGTAGTAGTTCCGAGAACCTGCTGAAGTCCCGCCCGGCATCTGTCGAGGAGATCAGGGATGAGTGGGATCAGGATCAATGCAGCAGCGGAGATGCTCGGCGTGAGCACGAGCACTCTGCGCAGCTGGGAGCGGCGGCTCGGCTACCCGCACCCCAGCCGCACCCCCGGCAACCACCGCCTCTATGAGCTCGACGAGGTCGAGGCCCTGCGCGAGGCACTGCGCGAGACCCACAACATCTCGAGCGCGGTCGAGGTCGCCCGCCAGCGCGGCCGCGGCCCCGCCTCCCCCGCCCGCCTCGTCGCCGACTTCGACCGCTTCGATGAGGCCGGCGCCGATCGCCAGCTCGAGGAGAGCCTCGCGGTGCGCTCGGTCGAGCGCACGGTCTCGGAGCTTCTGCTGCCCGCCCTCGAGCTCTCCGAGCGCCGCACCAACGGCGGCGCGGAGCTCGAGTACGCCTGCCGCTGGGCGACCGGCTGGCTGCACCGCGCCCGCCGGCTCGCTCCGGGGGCGACCCGCGACGAAGGCGTGCTGCTGCTCGACTCAGGTTCGCCGCTCGGCGTCGAATCGGTCCACGTGCAGGCGCTCGAACTGTTCATGCGCCGCGCCGGGCTCCGCGTGCTGATGCTCTCCGCCGGCCTCGCGGAGGGGCGTTTCCGCAGCGCGCTCCGGGTCCTCGACCCGGCCGCGGTCGTGATCTGCGGCTCCGAGGCGCGCCTCGACGTGCTCGGCGACCCGCTGCGGACGCTGCGCACCGAGGACGGCATGGCCCGCCTCTACGGCTACCGCGCCGCCCGCCTGGTCGCGGGCCGCGACGGCGTTCCCTCGCTCGGCTCCGGGCCCGGCGAGGCCGCCGACGCCCTGCTCGCGCAGCTCGCCTAGCGGGCACTCCCGCTCTAAAACGTTCGGCAACCCGCCCAGGGATGGGGGCGGGTGCGGGGCGAAGCAGTAACGGGGATGTGGTTGGGGTGCGGTGCGTGGACCGCGAGCTCCTGATCGGATGTCGCAAACGCGGCATCCGTGGCCGCGGTCGGAGGTCCGAGTCAGGTTTGCGTCGCATGCCGACGCAAACCCGAGCTCGACCCCGATTGCGACGCCGCGCGCCAGGTTGACGCCGGCTCACCTTCTGGTTCCCGGACCCGGCCTACCACCTTCCAGGTAGCCCCCGCGCAAGCCCTTGCAAGTTTCGTCGCCGTTTGGCCGAGTTGTGCAGGGTCGTCCAGCTTTTCGGGTCGGAACTTGTGCACTGCTTACGCAGCGGCCGCGAACCCGTTGCGGATCCGGCCAGGGGCGGCTACCAACCCTCTCGACGTTCAAGTTTGCGCCGATTTGCGGCGGATCTACCAGATCGAGAAGGGATCATGGAAGCAAGCCAGAGGTTTCTCAACGTAGGCGAGGCGGCCGAGTTCCTCGGCGTCAGCGCGGCCTCACTGCGCAAGTGGTCGGACCAGGGGATCGTCCCCGTCTACCGGACGCCGGGGGGCCAGCGGCGCTTCGCGCCAACTGACCTCGAGGCGTTCCTCGCCTCGATGCGGCAGCCCTCCCAGGCGTCGATCGGCGCGGTGCCCCGCTACGGGCGCAACGCCAACTCGATCACCGGCTGAAGCGACGAGATCCGCCCAACCGCAAACCCGAACCGATGACCGAACGACCCACACGCCTGGTAATCGGCCTCGAGCTGCTCGCGCTGCCCGCGGCCGTCGTCGTCGCGGTGCTCAGCGACGGCTGGTCCGACTGGGACCTGCCGCTGCTGGCGACGCTGACCGCGCTCTCGATCATCAGCGACCTGATCGCGATCGAGACCCGGGTCTCGCGCGTCGCCGTCTCCGCCAGCCTGATGACGATCGTGATCGGCGCCGTGCTGCTCGGCGGCGCCCCCGCCGCGCTCATGGGCGTGGTCACGATCCTCGCTGGTTGGATCAAGCACCGCTACGAGGTTCAGCACCTGCTGATCAATCTGGTCACCTACGCCTGGTTCCCGCTCGCCGCCGGACTGGTCTTCCGAGCGACCGCCGACGCCAGCGATATCGCCACCGGCAGCCTCGGCTTCTACCTGCTGATCGTCGCCGTCTTCATCCTCGCGCTGGCGATCGACTTCATCCTGATCGCGGGTTACTCGTGCTACGTCGAGCGCTCCAGCTTCGTCACCAAGGTCCAGCGCGGACTGCTCCCGGTGCTGCCCTCCGAGCTCGCCGCCTCGATGCTGGCGCTCGGCTTCGCCGCGGCCTACGTGCAGGCCGGCACCGCCGCCGTCGCCCTGCTCAGCGTGATCATCCTGATCTTCCAGTACACGGTCGGCGCCCTGCTCGTCTCCCAGGATCGCGGTGACGAGCTCGAGTTGCGCGCCCGCCAGCTCGCGGGCTTTCAGGTGGCGCTGCTCTCGGCGCTGCTGCGGACGCTCGACCTGCGCGACCGGATGACCGCGCGCCACAGCGCCGCCGTCGCCCGGTACTCGCGCGAGATCGCCGCCAAGGCCGGTCTCTCGGGCGAGGATCAGGAGCTCGTCCACTCCGCCGGGCTCCTGCACGACATCGGCAAGTTCGTGCTCCCCGACAACATCCTCAAGTCCGGCCGGCGCAAGCTCACCGATTCCGAGTGGGAGGCGATCAAGGCGCACCCCTACGAGGGCGCGCGGATCGTCTCCCAGATCGACGGCTATCAGCCGATCGGCGAGATCATCCT
>DATBPT010000171.1:0-7251 GCA_036561205.1 Solirubrobacterales bacterium | reverse complement strand
GACGAGCTGCAGACAGTGATCTTCGAGGAGCTCGACGCTCGAGATCCAGAGTGGCGCACGCAGCTGCAGCTCGTCGACTAGGGAGGAGGGAGGCGATGAACCTGATCGGCACGATCGAGAGCACTTTCTCGAAGGTGAACGCGACCGTATTTCGCCAGGTCAACAGGGCGACAGACTGGTGGAACCTGCCGCTCCCGGTGGCGCTGCTGAACCTGCGTGCGCACCGCGACGACCTGCGCGAGCACAACCTCTACGACACCGAGGCCCCACGTGAGAACGGCGCCGCGACCGCCGAGGACCTGCCGCCCTACCGCACCTACGACGGCTCGCGGCAGGACCCGATCGACCCGCGCATGGGCATGGTCGGCAGCCGCTTCGGCCGCAACGCGCCCACCGACGCGACCGCCCCAGAACCGCTGCCCGAGCGCATGCAGCCGAGCCCGCGCGAGGTCGCCAACCGGTTGCTGCTGCGGGACGAGTTCAAGCCGGCGACCAGCCTCAACGTGCTCGCCGCCTGCTGGATCCAGTTCCAGAACCACGACTGGTTCGGCCACGGCGAGAACGCGCCCGACACCTACATCGACATCGAGCTGGACGAGAACGACGAATGGCCCGAGGGCACCCCGATGCGCGTGCGCGCGACCAGCTCCGATCGCACCCGCACCTGGACCAGCGGCCTGCCGCCGACCTACGTCAACACGGTCACCCACTGGTGGGACCTCTCGCAGGTCTACGGCTCGACCGAGAAGCGCAACCGCCAGCTGCGCTCGGGCTCCGACGGCAAGCTCGAGATCACCGACGACGGCATGCTCCCGAACGAGGACGACCCGAAGCTCGACGGCGTCGACCTGACCGGCTTCTCCGACAACTACTGGATCGGGCTCTCGCTCCTGCACACCCTGTTCGCCAAGGAGCACAATTCGATCTGCGATCACCTCAAGGGCAGCTACCCGAGCTGGGACGACGAGCGGCTCTTCCTCACCGCGCGGCTGGTCAACTCGGCCCTGAGCGCGAAGATCCACACGGTCGAGTGGACCCCCGGGATCCTCGCCAACCCGGTGCTCGAGCGGGCCATGAACGCCAACTGGTACGGGATCCTGCCGCGCTGGGTGCGGCAGAAGTTCGGCCACGTCGGCACCGAGATGATCGGCGGCATCGTCGGCTCCGAGCAGGAGCACCACGCGGCGCCGTACGCGATCACCGAGGAGTTCGTCTCCGTCTACCGGCTTCACCCCCTGCTTCCCGACGACTACGAGATTCGCGACCACCGCGACGGCTCCCTGGTCGCCGAGACCGACTTCGAGCCGATCCAGGGCCACGGCACCAGGCCGACGATCCTCGAGCACGGGTGGTCGAACCTGCTCTATTCGTTCGGGATCGCCCATCCGGGCGCGATCACGCTGCGAAACCACCCCAAGGCGCTCGCTAACCATGTGCGCCTGAACGGCGACCGGGTCGACCTGGGGACGATCGACATCGCCCGCGACCGCGAGCGGGGCGTGCCCCGCTACAACGACTTCCGCGAGAAGCTGCGCAAGAAGCGAGTCACGAAGTTCGAGGACCTCACCGACGACCCGGAGCTGGCGGAGGAGATCCGCGACGTCTACGACGGCGACATCGACCGCGTCGACCTCCAGGTCGGGATGCTGGCCGAGCCGCTGCCGCCGGGCTTCGGCTTCTCGGACACCGCCTTCAGGATCTTCATCCTGATGGCCTCCCGGCGGCTGAAGTCCGACCGCTTCTTCACCAATGACTACTCGGAGGACGTCTACACGCCGGAGGGCCTCGCCTGGGTCGAGGGCAACTCGATGGTCGACGTGCTGCTGCGCCATCACCCGGAGCTGGGTCCGGCGCTCGACGGCTGCGAGAACGCCTTCGCACCCTGGCGCCGGCTGCAGTGAGGCGGAAGCCGAGCCGCGCCGCTGTTGAGGCGCCTGTTTGATGAGCGCCCCGACCGGCGCATCCCTGTACGAGAACGCGCGCTTCAACGCGCTCGTGATCGTCCCCAACGCCGTTCAGGGCGTCTTCAGGCGCCGCCGCAACGCGGTCGCCGCCGCCACGGCGGCCAACGTCGACGGGCACGCGATCGGGCTGCTCGCCGGGATGCGCCGCGGGCATCGCGGCGGTCCGGTCTGGGTGCGCGTGGTCCGTGACAGGGCGCTGCTCCTGCTCACGCCGGCGGATGTCCACCGCGCGCTCGCCGATTCACCCGATCCCTTCGCCTCCGACCCGAAGCCGAAGCGCGACGGCATGGTCGCCTTCCAGCCTGACGCGCTGACGATCTCGCGCGGCGAGACCTGGCGCAAGCGCCGGGCGTTCACCGAGGCGGTGCTCGACGCCGGCGGCCCGCTCGCCGGCTTCGCCGAGCGCTTCGCCGCGGTCGCCGCCGAGGAGGCCGAGGCGCTCGCGCTCGCCGATCGAGTCGAGGGCAAGGACGAGCTGCGCTGGGAGCCGTGGAACGAGACCTTCCGCCGGATCGCCCGCCGGGTGATCCTCGGCGATGCCGCCGCCGACGATGCCGCGCTCTCAGAGACCCTGGCCGAGATGATGTCGGAGGGCAACGGGATGCCGGGCAAGACCTCGGCCCTCTATCCGGGATTCATCACCAGGCTGGGCGAGTACGTCGCCGGCGCCGAGCCGGGGAGCCTCGTCAGCCGCTTCGCCGAGGCGCCCGCGGACGCGGAGACGAAACCGGTCGGTCAGCTTCCGCACTGGCTCTTCGCCGCCGGCGACACACTGGCGATCAACGCCTTTCGCGCTCTCGCCGTGCTGGCGACGCATCCGGTGCAGAGCGAGCGGGCGCGCGAGGATCCCGCCTACCTCGAGGCCTGCCTCGAGGAGGCGATGCGGCTGTGGCCGACGACGACGATGCTCTCGCGGGTGACGCTCGCCGAGACCGAGTGGGGAGGGGCGACGGTCTCCGCCGGCACCCAGGTGCTGATCCCGAACCTGTTCCTGCACCGAGACCGCGATCGTCACGATTGGGCCGACCGCGTCGCCCCCGAGCGCTGGCTCGACGGCTCCGCCGCCGGCGACTGGTCGTTCAACCACTTCAGCCGCGGCCCGCAGGGCTGTCCGGGGACGGCGATCGCCCGCCTGATCGGCACGGCGATGCTCGCGACCCTCCTCCGCGGCCACGAGATCGAGCTCATCTCCACCTCGCTCGACCCGGCGAAGCCGCTGCCGGCGATGCTCGACTTCTTCGGCCTCCGGTTCCGGGTCTCCGACCGATGAGTTCGGGTCTACGGGCCGGTCTTTAGAGCGAACCCAGGGGGCAAGGAGACGACATGCTCAAGGACAGCAAAGCGTTCAGCGGCTTTTCGGTCGACGACGTCGAGGCGGCGAAGCGGTTCTACGGCGAGACGCTCGGGCTCGAGGTGGAGGAGCAGGGGCCGGGGATCGCCCTTCACCTGGCCGGTGGCAACGACGTGCTCGCCTACGGCAAGGAGGGCCACGAGCCGGCCTCGTTCACGATCCTCAACTTCCCGGTCGACGAGATCGAGGCCGCCGTGGCGGCGCTCGCCGAGCGCGGGGTCGAGTTCGAGCGCTACGAGGGCACGCCACTGGAGACCGACGAGCACGGGATCTTCCGGGGCGGCGGCCCGCTGATCGCCTGGTTCAAGGACCCGGCGGGCAACGTGCTCTCGGTGATCGAGGACACGCAGTAGCCGCCGGTCGATAGCGTCCGGGGGCGTGAGCCTCGAGACGATGACCTACGAGAGCGACGGGCGGGTCGCGCGGATCACGCTCGACCGGCCCGAGCGCGGCAACGGGATCACGCTCGAGATGCCGCGCGAGCTCGCCGATTGCGTCGAGAGGGCCAACCTCGACCCCGAGGTCCACGTGATCGCGCTGGCGGGCAACGGCAGCGGCTTCTGCGGCGGCTACGACCTGGTGGCGAGCGCCGAGCGGATGAGCGCCGAGGGCTTCGGCGCCGATGCCCCCGACGGCTCGCCGCTGGATCCCGCCGTCCAGGCCAAGAACCATGACCCGGACGCCGTCTGGGACCCGGTCATCGATTACCAGATGATGTCGCGCAACGTGCGCGGGTTCATGAGCCTGTTCTGGTCCGAGAAGCCGGTGGTCTGCAAGATCCACGGCTACTGCGTTGCCGGCGGCACCGACATGGCGCTCTGCTCGGATCTGCTCGTGGTCGAGGACCGGGCGAAGATTGGTTACCCGCCGGCGCGGGTCTGGGGGGTGCCGACGACGGCCCTCTGGGCCCACCGGCTCGGCCCCGCTCGCGCCAAGCGCCTGCTGCTCACCGGCGACTCGATCTCGGGCCGCGAGGCGGTCTCATGGGGGCTGGCCACCGACTGGGCCCCGGCCGCCGAGCTCGACCGCGTGTTCGAGTCGCTGCTCGAGCGCGTTGCCCGGATCCCGATCAACCAGCTGGTGATGCACAAGCTGCTCGTCAACCAGGCCGTCGCCGCCCAGGGCCTGCACTCGACCCAGGTGCTCGGCACCTTCTTCGACGGCATCGCCCGCCACACGCCCGAGGGCTTCGACTTCGTCCGCCGGGCCGCCGAGAGCGGCTTCAAGGAGGCGGTACGCGAGCGCGACGAGCCCTTCGGCGACTTCGGCCTCGACCGCCCCGAGAGTTCTTCGTGAAGGTCCTGATCACGAGCTCGCGGATGCCGTTTGCGCTCGGCATGGTGCGCCAACTCGTCGAAGCGGGGCACGAGGTCTACGCCGGCGACACCTACCCCCAGGCCCCTGGCAGCCACTCGAAGTACCTCTCGGGGCACTTCGTCTATCCGTCGGCCTGCGAGCGGACCGAGGACTTCATCGCCGAGATCGAGCGGATCATCGGCGAGACGCGGATCGACGTCGTCGTGCCGGCGTTCGAGGAGGCGTTCTTCCTCTCGACCCAGCGCGAGCGGCTCTCGAGAGCGGCGACGATCTTCGTCGGCTCGTTCTCCGCGCTGGCGCGGCTGCACGACAAGGCCGCCTTCGAGACCCTCGTGCGCGGCCTCGGCCTGCCAATCCCCGAGACCGTCGTCGTCACCTCCGATGCCGAGCTGGCCGAGGCGATCGGGCGTTTCGAGCGCTACTTCGGCCGCGCCGTGTTCTCGCGCGGCGGCGTCGACCTGCTCACCAACACGGGGCCGCTGGCGGGGGCGCTGAAACCGGCCGACGTGCATCCGACCCCGCAAGGCCCGTGGCTGATTCAGCCGTTCGTCGAGGGCGAGACCGTGTGCACCTACTCGACCGTGCACTCGGGCACGGTCAGCTCGCACCTGATGTACCGGATCCCGCGCCAATGGCACCACTCGACCGGGATCCAGTTCGAGTCCACGGACGGGCTCGAGTCGCTGCGCCTGATCGAGCCGATCGTCGCCGAGCTCGGCTACACGGGCCAGATTTCGTTCGACTTCCTGGTCACCGACGACGGGCTCAGCTTCGTCGAGTGCAACCCGCGGGCGACCGACGGGGCGCTGCTGCTGGAGCCGGAGCAGATCGCCCGCGGGCTCTTCGACCCCGACGCCGACACCTTCCTGCTGCCGCCCGGCGAGACGACCCAGCTCGACCTGGCGCTGGTCGGCGACGCCTTCTCCGACCACATGAAGCGGTTCCCGAAGACGATCAGCGACCTCGCCCGGGTCAAGGACGCCGGCGACGGCTGGCACGACCCGCTGCCGACGCTCTACTCCGCCTTCTCGCTCGCCCACTTCGCCGGGGTGAGCACCAAAGAGCACGCGAAGCTCCAGGACGCGATGGACGCCGACATGACCTGGGACGGCGAGCCGATCAAGGGGATGTCGGCGGCCGACGCGAAGCTGCTCGCCGAGCTGACGGGCGGCTGAGCGTCCAGAGCGCGAAGGCGATCCCGAAGCAATCGACGAGCACGTCGAGCGGGTCCGAGTCGCGGCCCGGAACGTGGCCCTGGTGGATCTCGTCGCTGATCGCGTAGAGGAAGCTGATCGCCGCCGCGGCGGCAATCGCGCGACGGCCGCCGAGCGCCGGCGCGAGGGCGAAGAACCAGAGCGCGGCGAGCATCGCGTAGAGGCAGAAGTGGGCGATCCAGCGGGTGAACTCCGGCAGGTCGGGCCCGACCGACGAGCGGCTGGAGAGGTAGAAGATCAGGCCCATCCACGCCAGCGGCGCGAGCGCGCGGACCGGGGTCGAGCTCAAGCCCGGAGCTCGTCGAACAGGCCCCGCCAGCGGGCCTCGTCGCGTTCCGCGGGCAGCTGCAGCGTGATCCGGGTGGCGATGTCGCCGTAGCGGCGCTTGACCTCGGCGACCGCTTCCTCCGGGCTGCCGACGATCGCGAACGTCTGAACCAGCTCGTCGTCGATCAGCTCCGACATCGTGTCCCACTCGCCGCGCTTGGTCATCGCCCTGAGCTCGTCCTGGAGCTCGCCCCAGCCGTGCAGCTCGAGCACCGGCCGGTAGGCCGGGGTCGAGCCGTAGAAGGCGATCTGCTGCTTGATCTGAGCGACGCCGGCGGCGATCTCCTCCTCGGTGTCGGCGGCGACGACGAACGCCGGCGCCGTGATCTCGAAGCCCTCGCGCGTGCGCCCGGCCTTGGCGAAGCCGCGCTCGAGCGCCGGCAGCGTCGCCTCGCGCAGGTAGCGCTCGGTCGAGAAGCCGTGCACGAGGATCCCGTCGGCGACCTCGCCCGCGGTCTCGGTCATCAGCGGGCCGACCGCCGCGAGCATGATCTTCGGGTTTCCGTGCGGGTTCGGCCCCGGGTTGAAGAACGGCGCCATCAGCGTGTGGGTGTAGAACTCGCCCTCGAAGTCGAGCTCGGCGCCCGTGCCCCAGGTGTCCCAGATCGCCCGGATCGCGAGGATGAACTCGCGCATGCGCGCCGCCGGCTTCGACCACGGCATCGAGTAGCGGCGAATGATGTGGGGCTTGATCTGGGAGCCGAGGCCGAGCGTGAAGCGGCCGCCCGAGAGCGCCTGCACGTCGTTTGCCTGCAGGGCGACGGTCATCGGGTTGCGGGCGAAGGCGACCACGATCGCGGTCCCGATCTCGATCGTCTCGGTGCGCTCGGCCGCGATCGCACAGGCGAGGAACGGGTCGACCTGGGTCTCGAACGCCGCCCAGCCGTCATAGCCGTCGCGCTCGGCCTGCACGGCCGCGTCGCCCGCGGCGTCGATGCTCGGCTGATAGGTGCCGGCGTCCACCTTCATCTACGGGACCCTGTGAACCTCGAACAGGTTCGTCCCCAGGCCCTGCTGGGGGAGCCCGGCGGTGATCGCGATCAGGTCGCCCGAGGTGGCGACCCCGGACTCCTTGGCG
>DATBPT010000170.1:0-2133 GCA_036561205.1 Solirubrobacterales bacterium | reverse complement strand
TCGCGCTCGGTCTCGGCGACTCGGTGGTCGCGGTCACCCACGAGTGCGACTACCCGGCCGAGGTGCGGGGCCGGCCGAAGCTGACCTCGAGCGTGATTCCCGAGGGCCTGGCGCCGGCCGAGATCGACGCCCGGGTGCGCGCGGTGACCGCAGGCGGCGAGTCGCTCTACCGGCTCGATGAGCAGACCCTGGCGGAGCTCGGGCCCGACCTGATCGTGACCCAGGCCGTGTGCGCGGTCTGCGCCGTCTCCTACGACGACGTGCGCGCGGTCGCAGCCCGGCTGCCAGGCCACCCGGCCGTGATCTCGCTCGACCCCGAGACGCTCGAGGACGTGCTCGCCGACATCATCCGGCTCGCCTGGGCGACCGGGAACCCGCGACTCGGCGAGCGGCTGCTGAAGCAGCTGCGCGCGCGCCTCGCCGCGGTCGAGGAGGCGGTCGCGGCAGCCCCGCGCCCGCGCGTGGCGGCGCTCGAGTGGCTCGACCCGGTCTACATCGGCGGCCATTGGGTGCCGGAGATGATCGCCGCGGCCGGCGGCGAGGACGTGCTCGGCGAACCCGGCCGCAAGTCGCGCGTGGTTGGCTGGGACGAGGTCGGCGCCGCCTCGCCCGAGGTGGTCGTCGCGATGCCGTGCGGGCTCTATGTCGCCGAGGCGGCGGCCCAGGCGCGTGATCACGACCGGCAACTACGCGCGTTCGGCGCCGAGCGCGCCTACGCGGTCGACGCCGCCTCCTCGTTCTCGCGCCCCGGCCCGCGGCTCGTCGACGGGATCGAGCTGCTCGCCCATCTGCTCCACCCCGCGCTCGTCGCCGCGCCGCCGGGGATTGCCTCCGCGCCGCTTTGGGAATTCACCGCGCCGAGCAGTCAGCCGAGATAGAGGCGTCAGCCGAGGCCGGCGGGCACGTTCGAGTTGGCGGCGATCAGCGCGCCGGCGACCGCGACCACGCAGAGGGCGACCAGGCCAGCGATCTCGATCGTCCGCGCGTTCGAGACCCGGCTGCGCTCCAGCTGGTTGACCAGCAGCGCCGCCACCGCGCCGCCGAGCAGCCCGCCGATATGGGCGCCGACGCTGATCGAGCTGATGCTGAACGTGAAAACGAGGTTGATGATCACGAAGAAGCCGATCTGCGAGGCGAGCTCGTCGAGGCCGCGGTGGCGGGCGATCAGAAAGGCCGCGGACATCAGGCCGAAGATCCCGCCGGAGGCGCCGACGGTGAGCTGATTCGGGTCCATAACCATGACCAGGAAGGAACCGGCCAGAACCGAGACGGCGTAGATGCCGACAAAGCGCGCGGTCCCGATCGCCGGCTCGAGCAGCGTGCCGAGGATGTAGAGCGCGAACATGTTGAAGCCGATATGGATGATCCCGGCGTGCAGGAAGGCCGACGTGACCAGCCGGTAGGGCTCGCCGTCGGCGACCAGGGGACCGAAGAGGCCAAAGTTGATCGTCGCCCTGCCGCCGCCGCTTGAGATCGACCCGCCGCTGGCGATCTCGCCGAAGAACGCGAGCACGCAGATGCCGATTATCGCGAAGGTGGCGGGGGCGTCGGCGCGGCCCGCGGCGCCGATCGGGTTGCGGACCTGGGTCTTCTGGCTCGCGCACTCCGGACAGCGCATCCCGACCGGGGTCGAGGTCATGCAGTCCGGGCAGATCGGCCGATCGCAGTTGGAGCAGGAGACGTTCGTTTCCCGCGACGGGTGTCGATAACAGGTCGCCATCGAGCGCCGGACGATAACGGGAGGGCTGTGTGGCCCCCTAAAGCTGGGCTGAGAGCAGCGGCTTGGTCGTCGGTTGGCGGCTACCCCCGCGCGGCTCGCGGGTGACGAAGACCGCCTCGCCCCCCTCCAGCGGTCCCGGAACCGCGGCCTCGGCGGTGCCGTCCATGCTGAGCACGAAGGTGCTGCGCGGTTCCATCACCCCGGCGCGCTGCACCCAGACCTCATAGACCTCGTCGTTGCCGATCGCCGGCAGCTCGTGCACGTGCAGGGTGGCGCTGTCACCGGAGCGCTCGAGCGTCGCCGAGACCGGGACCGCGTCGTTGAGCGGCTCGGCCTTGACCAGGACAGACCCGGTGTCCACCGTCTGGGAGCCGCGCAGCAGGTAACCGACCCCGACCCCGGCGACGAGCAGG
>DATBPT010000169.1:0-7335 GCA_036561205.1 Solirubrobacterales bacterium | reverse complement strand
CCCGCGGACGCTCCGCTGGCGAAGGTCGAGGCGGTGCGCGGATACGGCGCCGAGGTCAGGTTCGTGGACGGCGGCTACGACGACGCGGCGGCCCTCGCCCGCGAGCTGGCCGAGCGGGAGGGCATGACCCTGATCCCGCCGTTCGACGATCCGGTCGTGATCGCCGGCCAGGGCACGGTCGGTCTGGAGATCGCCGAGCAGGCGCCGGCGACCACCACCGTGGTCGTCCCCGTCGGCGGCGGTGGGCTCGCGGCCGGGGTCGCGATCGCGGTCAAGGAGCGGCTCCCGCGAGCTCGGGTGATCGGCGTCGTCGCCGAGCGCCGTGCCGCGGGGACGATCTGCGACGGGATCGCGATCAAGAGTCCCGGTGCGGTCACCGGGCCGCTGCTCGATGCCCACCTCGACGACCTGGTCTCGGTCACCGACGACGAGGTTGCCGAGGCGATGGTGCTCTTGCTGGAGCGCTCGAAGCTGGTCGTCGAGGGCGCCGGCGCGGCATCGGTGGCAGCGCTGCTGTCCGGCCGGGTCACGGCCGGCGGCTCGGATCGGGTCGTCGCCGTGCTCTCGGGCGGCAACGTCGACGCGACGCGCCTGACCGAGTGCATTCGCATGGGCGAGACCGCCGCCGGGCGCCGGCTGGTGTTCTCGACCGTCGTCTCCGACCAGCCCGGCGAGCTGGCGCGGCTGCTCGACGAGGTTGCCGCGGCGAGCGCCAACGTGCTCGACGTCGTTCACATCCGCGAGGGAGTCGACCTGCACGTGCGAGAGACCGGGATCCGGCTGGTGTTGCAGACCGACGGCCGTGAGCACGGCGAGCGCGTGCTGGACGCGGTGCGCAAGCAGGGCTTCTCGGTGAAGCTCGACGGCGGATGAGCGCGCCGACGGTGTCGGCCGCCGGCGGTGTCGTCATCGACGACGACGGCGCCGAGCCCAAGGTCGCGGTCGTCCACCGGCCCCAGTACGACGACTGGTCCTTGCCGAAGGGCAAGCTCGAGCCGGGAGAGTCGTGGAGCGACGGCGCCCTGCGGGAGGTCGAGGAGGAGACCGGCCTGCGCTGCGAGCTCGGCCCCGAGCTGGAGCCGGCCCGCTATCGGGACCGCAAGGGCCGGGACAAGCTCGTGCGCTGGTGGTTGATGCGCCCGCTCGGGGGCGAGTTCGTCGCCGGCGATGAGGTCGATGAGCTGCGCTGGCTCAGCCTCGCCGAGGCGCTCGACTTGCTCGACTACGCGCACGACCGCGAGCTCCTTCGTTCGCTCCCGTAGCGGGGCTGATCGGAGGGTCCAACAAACGTCCAAACGGCTGGCGTCGATTCGCGTCGTTGCGGGTATCTACCGATGGCAGTCGCGGAGAAACACGTTCGTGCGAACGAGCGCACTCTCCAACTGCACCCCATAACCCCATATGTACCCCACTGGTGGCCGTCAGGCCTTCTGCGGGGGCACCTCCGATGCCAGAGCCGGAGCGCCAGGAACGGTGCTCCGGCTCTTTTTATGGCCGCATTGGCCTGCGGCTCAAGGTCACGCCGGGGGCCGCCGATTAGGGGTTACGCATCCCCGCCCTCTCCGGGCGGCAACACAGCAAACGCACCTCCCATGTGGACAGAGACGGGGCGCCGGGCGGGCGCCCCGTTTCCTGTTCCCGCCGGTCAGCCGGGACGCTCGGCCGCGGCCGAGCGCTCTTCGGCACGCATGCGGAGCCCGCCGATGACGATCGCGACGCAGCCGCCGAGGGCGACGAAGATCCCCATCCGGACGCCGATCTCGGTGCTCCCGCCGAGCTCGTCGGGGCGGTCGACGAGCAGATAGACGGTCAGCAGCGCGGCCCAGGCACCGGCCACGACGACCAGGTCGGCGGAGCTCAGCGGCCTCGGCAGCGGCCGGTCGGCCACCTCGCGCGCGACCAGGAGGACGGCGGCGCCGACGGTGATCAGCAGCGCGATGTGTGCGAAGCCGAAGCTGTCCAGCCCGGTGACGGAGAGCCCGTGGCTGAACGGGATCCCGTACCAGGGCAGGAGCAGGCTCGCGAGCACGGCGATCGCTCCCGCGTAGACGATCCGCCCGCCGGGCGAGGGCGCCGCGAGCGAGCGCTCATTCGAGCGGCCGGCGACCACCGTAGCCCGACTCGAGCTCGTGCCAGAAGGCGATTCGTTCCTCGTCGAACTCCCAGCAGAGGTAGACCTCGCGATCGTCGAGGATCGCCGGGAAGTCGATCAGTCCCCGATCGATGTCGCGGACCACGATCCCCAGTGCCTGAATCCCGCCGAGCAGCCTGCGGACCTCGAGGAAGGCCTCGCCGACGGTCCGCCCGGGCCCTCCGCCGCCGTTCGCCGGCGCGGCCGTCGCCAGCAGCTCGTGGGCCTCGGAGTCGGTGAGCCGGTCTCGTGCCGTGCACAGATCGCGCAGCATCGGCTCGACCCGCGGCAGCAGCGCGTTGGCCTCCTCGAGCGTGAAGTGGAGCTCGTGGATCACCCGGCGGGGGTGGGCTTCCCGGCGGCGGCCTCGATCCGCTCGTGAAGCAGATTCGAGTCGGCCTCGGAGACCGTTCGCAGCTGGCCCTGGAACGCCAGGTGCCAGTGCTCTCGCGGCCACTTGCGCACGTGCTCGAGCTCGTCGAGCAGCGACTCGGCGGGGATCAACGCGTCCTCCTCGAGCACCGCCACCGGCTCGGCCTCGACCCGCCACGGGTAGTCCTCGGGATGCTTCTTCTTGCCCTGGGGCCAGATCGGCTCGCGGTCCTCGAACATCTCCGAGCGCACCCGCGCGATGCCGCCGAAAGCCTGCACGCCGGTGACGTAGAAAGCGATCTCGTCGCCGGGCTCGAACTCCGAGGCCTGGTTTCGCCGCCGCTCCTTGAACCCGATCACGTCGAAGCCGCGTTCCACGTTGATGCGGAAGTTCTCCAGCGAGCCGGTGTAAATCCACATCGCCACGGGCTGATTCTACGTTCGCCGGCGATAGCGACGAAGTCGCGGTTTACCCGCGTTGCTCAGGCGAGTCTTTGGGCCTGCCGCTCGGGGCTGATGCGGACGACGTTCCAGGCGAGGCCGAGGCGCTGCATGGCGATGATGATCGCGCCCGAGGGGTCGAGCTCCCAGCGGCGCAGGCCTTGCACGGCCGAGCGCGGGAAGGCGTGGTGGTTGTGGTGCCAGGCCTCGCCGAGGGAGGCGAGCGAGAGCCACCAGACATTGGTCGAGTGGTCGTCGGTGGCGAAGCGGCGGTTGCCGTGGAAGTGGCAGATCGAGTTGATCGACCAGGTGATGTGGTGGACGAAGAAGATCCGGACCAGGCCGCCCCAGAGCAGTCCGGTGAGGGCGCCGGCGAGCGTCCCGGTGAGCAGCCAGCCGAGCGCGAACGGAAGCCCGAGCGAGAGCGCGACCAGGGAGACGAAGCGGCGGTTGAGCAGCCGCATGCCCGGGTCGTCCATCAGGTCGGGGGCGTACTTGCGCCGGTCCGCCTGCCCGTTGGAGTCGAAGAGCCAGCCGACGTGGGCGTGCCAGAGACCGGCGAGGCCGCTGCCGTGGCCGACGTGGGGCGAGTGCGGATCGCCCTCCTCATCGGTGTGGGCGTGATGCTTGCGGTGATCGGCGACCCAGTCGATCACCGGCCCCTGAACGGCCATCGAGCCGGCGGCGGCAAGCGCGTACTCGACCGGCTTGTGGGTCTGAAAGGCGCGGTGGGTGAGCAGGCGGTGATAGCCGATCGTGATCCCGAGCGCGGTCACCAGATACATCGCGGCGGCGATCGCGAGGTCGGTCCAGCCGACCGCGCTGTTCCACAGCAGCACGATCGCCACCAGCGTGGCGAGGAAGGGCAGGACGACGGCGGTCATGTTCGAGTAGCGCTGAAGTCGGCTCATGACAGGCAAGGTAGGCGTCAGGATGCACAGTTTCTTGGCGTGACGACACGCTCAGCAGGTAGGATTTTGTTATCAACCCACAAGATTTGGGCATCGACGAGCCGTGGCGGGCGATCCCGCCCCGGATCGGCGAGCTGATCCGGCCCCAGGTGCCGGCACTCAGCGACGAGATCATCGAGGCGATCCGCGAACGCGTACCGGCCTATCGCCGGCCGCTGCGCGGCCGTTTCGGCGTTGGGATCCGCGGCGGGGTGGCCGAGGCGCTCGCTCAGTTCGTCGATCTGGTCACCGACCCGGAGCTCGACCGAAGCGGCGGCGATGCCGTCTACCGCGCGCTCGGTCGCGGCGAGTACCGCGAGCGGCGCTCGCTCGATGCCCTGCTCGCCGCCTACCGCCTCGGCGCCCGCGTCGCCTGGACGCGCGTGTCGGCGATCGCGATCGAGGCCGGGGTCGACCGGCGCACGCTGGCGCTGCTCGCCGAGGCGGTGTTCGCCTACATCGACGAGCTCTCGGCGCTCTCGGCCGACGGCTATGCACAGGCCCAGTCGGCCGCGGCCGGCGAGAGCGAGCGCATGCGCAGGCGGGTCGCGGCTCTGTTGCTCGATCCGGACATCGACGAGGCCGCGGTCCGCGCCGCCGCGACCGATGCCGGCTGGGATCCGCCGGAGCGGATCGCGGCGCTGGCCTGGGCCGGGGGCGGCCGGCGCCTGCGCTCGCGGCTTCCGGCGGGCACGCTGATCGCCGAGCCCGGTGACGACGGCGGCGCCGGTCTCGCCCTGCTCGCCGATCCGGATGCCCCGGGGCTCGGCGCCCGGCTCTCGCGCGCCGCGTCCCAGACGCCGGTCGTACTCGGTCCGACGTTCGACCTGATGTCGGCGCGCCGCAGCGCCGAGCGCGCCCGGGAGACGCTGCGGCTGATCGAGGCCGGCGTAATCTCGGCCGCCGGGTTCACCCTCGCCGACGACCACCTCGGGGCGCTGGTCGCGCACGGGGACGAGCGCATCCTCGCCGAGCTCGCGCAGCGCCGCCTCGCACCGCTCGACGAGGAGACGCCCGCGTCGCGGATCCGCCTCACCGAGACTCTGCGCTCGTGGCTCGATCATCAGGGCGAGGTGGCGCAGGTGGCGGCGGAGCTGCACGTGCATCCGCAGACCGTTCGCTATCGGCTGTCGCGCTTGCGCGAGCGCTTCGGCGATCTGCTCGAGGACCCGGATGCCCGGTTCGAGCTCGCCCTCGCGCTGCGAGGCGTAGCCGAGCCGCGCCGCCGTTGAGGCGCCTGTCTCTGAAGCCCTGTTTCGGCCGGGCCGCAGCCGGGAATCCCCTGATCAATCCGACCAAGGAGTGAATAAGTGAGCGACGCATCGACCTCGACCAGCGGCGACATCATGGCCGCCGATCACGCCGACCAGCGCGAACAGGTGATCGAGCTGCTGACGAAGGCTTATTGGATGGAGATCGAGACGGTGATGAGCTACATCTCCAACTCGATCAACCCCGACGGCGTACGGGCGATGGAGATCCGCGAGTCGCTCGAGGCCGACATCCAGGAGGAGCTCGGTCACGCGCAGCAGTTCGCGGCCCGGATCAAGGAGCTCTATGGCGTCGTCCCCGGATCGATGGAGTTCGCCGCCGAGCAGTCCTATCTCCAGCCTCCGGAAGAGCAGGTCGACGTGGTCCACGTGATCAAGGGTGTGATCGAGGCCGAGTCGGGGGCGATCGAGCACTACAGCCGGATCGTCGAGGAGACCGACGGGATCGATCCGGTCACCCAGGACATGGTGATCGCGATCCTCCACGACGAACAGGGCCACAAGCGGCTGTTCGAGGGTTTCCTGAGGGAGTACGAGGCGGAGGGCTTGGCGTAGCTCAGGTCCGCGTGCTGAGAGCTTCGCAGCGGGCGGCGTCGCCCTCGCGGCCGAGGGCGAGCCAGGCCTCGCGGGCCTCGTCGAGCAGCGCCGGGTCGTCGGTCGCCGCGCCGCGGGCCTCGAGCGCGGCGGCGTTGCCGACCGGGTAGCGGAGCCGGTCGGCGAGCCCGGCGGCCTCGTCGGCCACCTCGCGCGCGGCCTCGGGCTTGCCCCAGAGGGCGAGGTTGACCGCGCGGGCCGCGGTCGCCTCGACCGACTGGGCGACGAGGCCGGCCCGTTCGCAGAGGTCGAGCGCACGCGCCAGCGCCTGATCGGCGTCGGCGTGATCGCCGCGATCGCAGAGCGCGGTCGCGAGCGCGTGCAGCGACTCGAACGCCACCTCCGAGCGACCGACCTGCTCGGCGCTCTCGACCGCGCGGCCGAGCAGCTCGACGGCGCCGTCGAGATCGCCATCGTGCCAGAGCAGCACACCGCGCATCGAATACGGAAAGCAGAGCTTGCCGGTCAGGCCCTCGCGCTCGGCCAGTGCCTGGGAGGCGTCGGTCGCCTGCTCTACCGCGTCCCACTGGCCGCGGTAGGCGGCGACCTGGGCGAGGGCCGCGTGGAGCTCGACCTGGGAGGGCAGGTCACCGGTGCGCAGGGCGATCGCCAGGGCCTCTCCGTAGGCCTCGCCGGCGCCCTCGTAGTCGGCCTCGGAGATCTCCAGGTGATAGCCGAGCGCGAGCAGCGCCCGTACAGCCTCGGCGGGGTCGCTCTCGCGGGCGAGCTCGACCGAGCGCTCGAGGTTCTCGCGAGCCCGCTCGGAGTCGCCGATGCGGCCGAAGACGCGGCCGAAGATCCCGTGGGCGCGACTCGCCGCGCCCGCCTCGCCGAGCCGCTCCGCCAGCCGCAGCGCCTTCTCCGAGGCGTAGATGGCGAGCATGTTGTCGCCGGTGTGCATGTAGAGCGAGGCGGCTTCCTCGTAGAGGCGTACGAGCTCGAGGCATGGCGGTCCGTCCTTGAGCAGGTCGATGCCGCGCTGGTAATGCACGATCGAGCCCTCGCGGTCGCCCTTGTGCCAGAGCCCGGCGCCGATCTTGCGGTGCAGGTCGCCCACCCGCGCCAGATCCTCCTGGCCGCGGTGGAAGTCCAGGCACTGCCCCCACACGTCGGTGGCCTGGTCGACGCGCCCGAGCCGGAGGGCGACGTCGCCGAGCTTCTCGGCGATCCGGGCGCGCGTGCCGGGATCGAGCTCGCGGCGCAGCGACAGCGCAGTCTCGTAATGGCCCAGCGCCTCCTGGTTGGAGTACAGCGAGGCGGAGGCGTCGCCGGCGGCCTCGAGCGCCGACAGCGCCTTGTGGTTGACGCGCTCGAGCTCTGAGGGCTCCATCTCCGTGTCGGCGCCGAGTGCGGCCGCTCTGCCGTAGTGGTCGGCCACCATCGCCACCACCCCTTCCGAGCGGTCGGCGGCCCGCTCCTCGATGAATCCGCCCACCTGGGCGTGCTTCCACGCCCGAACCGCCTTCGGCAGCGTCGAGTAAGCGACGTCGCGGATCAACACGTGCTTGAACGCGTACTCGTGCTCGCCCGCCAGGCGGCTCCCCGCGCTCGGGACCACGAGGTCCTTCTCTTGAAG
>DATBPT010000168.1:0-11854 GCA_036561205.1 Solirubrobacterales bacterium | reverse complement strand
TTGCGGACCACGTCATCGTCACCCGGTCGCAGCACATCCCCCGGATCCAGGAGGCTCAGGCGAGCGGATATCACGTCCTCCGCGAGCTGATCGAGCTGGTGGGCGGCTAGCGCAGTGGCTGCCCCGGTTCAGACGTCCGAGCGGCGGCGGGTCCACGCCCGGGTCGCCGGCGTGGTCCAGGGGGTTGGCTTCCGGCCCCACGCCTTCCGCCTCGCCGAGCAGCTCGACCTCGCCGGCTGGGTGCTCAACGACGAGCGCGGCGTCGAGCTCGAGGTCGAGGGCGAGGCCGCCCTGGTCGAGGAGTTCCTCGCTCGGCTGGCCGCGGAGGCACCGCCCTTGGCGGCGGTTGAATCGGTTACGGCCGAGCCCGCGGACCCGCTCGGCGAGCGCGGGTTCAGGATCATCGACTCTCGGGTCGACGGTGAGGCGCTGGCCCTGGTCTCCGCCGACATGGCGCCCTGCGCCGACTGCCTGGCCGAGATCGCCGATCCGGGCGATCGGCGCCACCGCTACCCGTTCACGAACTGCACCAACTGCGGCCCGCGGTTCACGATCGTCCGCGGCGTTCCCTACGACCGCCCGTTGACGACGATGTCGGGGTTCGAGATGTGCGAGCCCTGCCGGGCCGAGTACCAGGACCCGCGCGACCGCCGTTTCCATGCCCAGCCCAACGCGTGTCCGCAGTGCGGGCCCGCCCTGCGACTCGTCGACCGTTCCGGCGCGACCCTGGCGGGCCACGAGCTCGACCGTGATCCGCTCGCGACGGCGGCAAAGCTCCTCCTCGCCGGTCGCATCCTCGCGGTCAAGGGAGTCGGCGGGTACCACCTCGCCTGCCGCGCCGCCGACGAGCGGGCCGTGCTCGCGCTGCGCACCCGCAAGCACCGGGAGGCGAAGCCGTTCGCTCTGATGGCCGCCGACCTCGGGACCGCCCACGAGCTCGTCGAGCTGACCGCTGCCGAGGAGGTCCTGCTGAGCGACCGCCGCCGACCGATCGTGATCGCTCGCCGCCGACCGGGTGCGCGGGTGGCTCCGGCGGTCGCGCCGGGTTGCCCCGACCTCGGGGTGATGCTGCCGTACTCGCCGCTTCACCACCTGCTCGCCGGCGATCTCGGCGAGCCGCTGGTGATGACCTCCGGCAACGTCTCCGACGAGCCGATCGCATACCGCGACCGCGACGCGCTCGAGCGGCTCGGCAGGATCGCCGATGCCTTCCTCGTCCATGACCGCCCGATCCACGTTCGCACCGACGATTCGGTCGTCCGCTCGCTCAGCCCCGGCCTGCGCCCGCAGCCGCTGATGATGCGGCGCTCGCGCGGCTACGTCCCCGAAAGCCTCGCGCTCCGAGTGAGCGCCGCCCGGCCGCTGCTCGGCTGCGGGGCCGAGCTCAAGAGCACCTACTGCCTCGCCAAGGCCGACCGCGCCTGGGTCGGGCACCACATCGGCGACCTGAAGAACTACGAGACCCTGAGCTCGTTCCGCGAAGGCGTGGCCCATTTCCGCGACCTGTTCGCGGTCGAGCCGGCGGTGGTCGCGCACGATCTCCACCCCGACTACCTCTCGACCGCTTACGCCCAGGAGTGTGAGGGCGTGGAGCTGGTCGCGGTTCAGCACCACCACGCGCACCTGGCGGCGTGTCTCGCCGAGCATCGCGAGCTCGGGCCGGCGGTCGGCGCGATCTTCGACGGCAGCGGCTACGGGCCCGATGGGACGGTCTGGGGCGGCGAGATCCTGGTTGGAGGGCTCGACTCCTTCGAGCGAGCCGGCTGCCTGTTCCCGGTCCGGATGCCGGGTGGCGACGCCGCCGTGAGCCAACCGTGGCGGATGGCGTGCGCCTGGCTCGCCGCGGCGCATGGCAGCGAGCGCCCCGAGATCCCGGCGTCGCTCGCCGGGGCTGTCGAACCGCGCGACTGGGACGCGGTCTGTGAGCTGCTCGCGAGCGGCCTCAACTCGCCGTTGACGACCAGCGCCGGACGACTCTTCGACGCGGTCGCGGCGCTTTGCGGGATCGGCGCCCGGGTCAGCTATGAGGGTCAGGCGGCGATCGAGCTCGAGGGCGCCGTGCGCGAACCCGCCCGGCCGTACCCGATCGAGCTCATCGACGCCGGCGACGGGGGACCGCTGATCATCGATCCCCGGGCGACGATCCGTGCAATCTGCGACGACCTCGACGCCGGCGTCGCCTCGGCGATCGCGGCGGCGCGCTTTCACGAGGCGCTGGCGCAGACCGCCGCGCAGGCCTGCGCAATCGTGGCTCGCCGCAACGGGATCGAGCTCGCGGTGCTCTCCGGCGGCGTGTTCCAGAACCGCATCCTGCTGGAGCGTGCCGCGGAGCTGCTCCGCGCAGAGGGCCTCAGGGTGCTGATCCCCGAGCGCCTGCCCCCCAACGATGGCGGTATCGCCTACGGCCAGGTGGCGGTGGCGGCGGCGCTCGATCGGGGCCGGCGATGAACTTCGAGTTCCTGTTCGAGCCGGTGGAGAACATCGACGCCTGGGTCACGAGCCTGTTCGACGGCGCGCCGTTGCTGCTCGCGCTTGGACTCGCGTTCACGCTCGGCCTCCGGCATGCCTCGGATCCGGACCACCTGGTCGCGGTCACCTCGCTGATCGCGGCCGACGACGGCAACCCGCGCGGCGCTGTTCGCCTTGGCGCCTGGTGGGGGCTCGGTCACGCCGCGATCCTGCTCGGCGTCGGCCTGCCGCTGATCGCGTTCAAGTCCGAGATGCCGGCCTCTCTGGAGTCGGCAGCCGAGAAGGGCGTTGGCGTGATCATCGTGCTGCTCGCCTGCCGGGTGACCTGGAAGTGGCTGCGAGGCGATTACCGGATCGGCCGGCACGGGCACGGCGGCGGCTCCGACTCGGCCGGCGATCACCACCGCCACCTGCGTCGCGGCCCCGGCGAGCACAACCACGCGAACCGGCGTACGCCTCGCCAGGCATTCGGGATCGGGATCCTGCACGGGCTGGCGGGGACCGGCGCCGTCGTCCTGCTGCTGATCGCGGCGCTGCCGACGCAGCTCGAGGCGGCGGCGGCGCTGGCGGTGTTCGCGCCGATGACGATTGTCTCGATGGCCGCGCTCACGGGGGCGTTCGGATGGGTTCTGACCCGGCCGCTCGTCGAGCCCGTCTACCGCGCCGTCCTGATCCCGGCACTGGGGCTGTTCGGGGTCATGTTCGGGCTCTGGTATGCCGGCATTGGCTGATCCGGATCAGGGCCCCCCGGCCTCGGCGAAGATCGAGGAGCTGCTCGCCGTGCGGGTCAGCGTCGAGGGCGAGCAGCGGCGTTTCGGTGAGCTCTCGGCAGACGACGTGCGCCGCCACGCGGCGACTCTCGGCCAGGCGTCGGGGTTCGGCCACCGCAGCAGGGTGGCGTCGGTCGCCGGCGCCTGGCGCGAGCTGGCCGCGCGGATGGAGGAGGCGGCGGCGACGACGGTCGCCGAGCTCGAGCCGAAGACCGTCGCGGCGTTGGCCGAGCCGCTCTGGATCGTGCCGCCGGGCGGGTCGCTGCTGCCCTGATCAGCACGGACCGGCGGCAACCGGCGCGCGGTCGCGGAGGCGCTGGTATGTTGCCCGCGCTTCGCCGTCGATGGCGGCTGAGTACGGGGCAATGTCGGAGACTCATCGAAACTTCAGCCGTCGCGGCGTGCTCGCGGCCATCGCGATCATCGCCGTCGCGCTGGCCTTGCCCGCGGTCGCGCTCGCGCACCTCGAGCGCCCCTCGTACTGGCCCGACCCGGGTCCCGACAAGTCGGTCAACCCGGCCGCGGGCGGCGAGGTGCCGAAGGCGCGCTCGCTGAGCTCGGCGGTCACCGGCAAGGGGCCGGGCGAGGTCCGGGTCGTCTGCAAGGGCAGCGATGGGGCGCGTTCGCTGGAGCTTGCGCGTAATTCGATCCGCAAGGCCGAGCGCAAGGGCTACCGCCTGCGCCCGAGCCAGCCGAAGATCGAGGTCTCCGAGCGCAAGGGCGCCAAGCTGCTGCGGATCAACGAGGCGCTCGCCAAGCAGTGCGAGTACGAGGAGATCCAGCCCGCGGTCGCCGATTCCGGCAACAACGACCGCGTCGTCGTGATGCCGGGCCGCTACAAGGAGCCGACCTCCCGCAAGAAGCTCAAGAACGACCCCGCCTGCGCCTCGATGACCCAGGAGTCGACAGGCGGCGCGCTGACGCCGAGCTACAAGTACCAGAGCGAGTGCCCCAACGACCAGAACCTGATTCACATCGCCGGCCGCGCCGTGCCCAAGACGCCGGCCCCCTCGCCACCGCTCGCCGACCGCCACGGGATCCCCGACGAGGGCAAGTGCATCACCTGCAACTTCCAGCTCGAGGGCTCGGGCGTGAAGCCGGTAGACGTGCTGATCGACGCCGGCACCGGATACGACGGCAAGGGCCCGGAGGCGAAGCCGAGCGGCTACGCCAAGGACGTGATCCTGCGCATCGACCGCGCGGACGGCTTCGTCGGCCGCAACTTCCTCGTCCGCGGGGCGCTCGAGCACGGCCTCTACGTCGAGGAGACCGACGGCTACCTGCTCGACCGGGTGAAGTTCTTCTGGGCGGCCGACTACGGCAACCTCACCTTCACCTCCGACCACGGGCTGTACAAGAACTGCGACGGCTTCGGCTCCGGCGACTCGGTCGTCTACCCAGGCGCCGCGCCCGAGACCGGCGAGCAGGCCGACCTCTCGTTCTATCCCGACGCGCCGCGGATCAACACCGTGGTCAAGCACTGCGACATGCGCGGCTCGGCGCTCGCCTACTCCGGCTCGATGGGCAACGCGGTGCGGATCACCAAGAACAACATCTACGGCAACGGCTCCGGGATCTCGAGCGACACGATCTCGGCCTCGGGGCATCCCGGCTATCCCGCCGACAGCTCCGAGATCGACCACAACTACATCTACTCGAACAACCTCAACCTGTTCACCGGCAACAACCCCGAGCCGCCGGTCGAGCCCGTGGTCGGGGTGCCGATCGGCGCCGGCGTGATCTGGCCGGGGATGAACAACGGCGACTTCCACGACAACTGGATCTTCGACAACTGGCGCTATGGAGCCCTGCTGCTCTCGATCCCCGACGCGGTGGTCACGCCCGAGGGCAAGGTCGACGCCGGCGTTTCCTGCCCGACCGCCGGCACCTACTCGACCTCGTGCAACAACCGCTACTACGACAACCACATGGGCCGGCCCCCGCCGGACTTCGAGTTCCCGAGCGCGCTGAAGCGCTTCTCGGTCCCGCACGCGAAGCTCGCCCCGCAGATGCCCAACGGCACCGACTTCTGGTGGGACGAGGCGCCGACGGTGGGCAACTGCTGGTACGAGAACACGGGCTTCGACGGCACGCCGGCGAGCATCACCGGCCCCGGTGCCGGCGAGCCGCCCAACACGCTGCCCAGCGACTGCGCCTCCAGCAGCGGCCCCGGCGACGTGGTCAAGCTCGGCATGCTGCTCGACTGCTCGCTGTGGGAGCGCGGCCAAACCTCGGCGGATCGCCCGCTCTGCGAGTGGTTCCAGATGCCGGCGCAACCCGGCTCGGCGGCGGCAAAGCGCGACGCGGAGGCGTTCGCGGCTTCCGCCGAGCGCTACCTGAGGACTCCCGAGGCGGCCGAGCTGCGTGAGCGCCTCGAGGCCAGCAGCGCCGCGGTTGCGCAGCCCTAGAGCTAGCCGGCTCGTTCGGCCGCTGCTGCTGGTGGCGGCGACGGCGAGCCTGGCCGGCTGCGGCAACACCGAAAAGCCGGCCGAGTCCGCCGATCCGGTGGGCGAGGTCCGGGTCGGATCGGTCGCCCCGCTGGCCCAGTGTCGCGACTGGATCGCCGGCGACGAAGCCGAGCGGCAGGCGACGATCGACGACATCCGCAATCAGATCAACACCGGCGACGCGGGGGTCGAGAACGCGACCCTCAGCGACGAGCAGGCGTCCGACGTCTTCGACGGCGCCTGCCGGCACGACTTCGCCGCCGGTTTCCGGCTCTACAAGCTCTACTTCCGCGCCGCCGCCTTCGAGCCGGTGCTCGGGCCGTAGACCGCTCGTTTACGCGGTTTTCGGGTCCGCTTAATGAGAACTCAACGAAGCGGGGCCCGAATCCCCATGGATGAGCCCTTTCCAGGCACGGTTGTCCTTTGACACCCGCTCAGGCGGTGGGTAGGTTCGCCGGAAGCCGGGATCTACCCGGTGGGTTAGGGGATTTCGGAGAACGGAGCAGTTGAGAGGCTCGTCTTGATCGGCCGCGTCGCGGCCCTGATCGCGTTGGTAGTCGCGGTGCTCGCGGTCGTCGTGCTGCTCGGCAACGGCGGTGACCAGTACGAGGTCACGGCCGAGTTCGAGAACGCGGGCCAGCTGGTCAAGGGCAACGAGGTCGTCGTCGGCGGCACCGCCGCCGGCACGGTGAAGACGATCGAGCTCGGCCCTCAGGGCCAGGCCCTGGTCACCTTCTCGGTCGACGATGCCTACGCGCCGCTGCAGCGCGGCACGGTGGCGACGATCCGCTCGCCCTCGCTCTCGCAGATCGCCGGGCGCCAGATCCAGCTGACGCTGCCGGTCGACTCGCAGGGCGGCGACCCGATCGACGACGGGGGCCAGCTGAGCGAGGCGGAGACGGTCTCCGCCGTCGACCTCGACCAGCTCTTCAACACGCTTTCGCCGGCGACGATCAAGGACTTCAAGCACGTGATCCAGGGCTTCGAGATCTCCTACGACGGCGTCGGCCCGCAGGCCAACCGCGGCCTCAAGTACCTGAACCCGTTCCTGTCGACGTCGCGGCGCGTGTTCGCCGAGCTCAACTCCGACCAGGCGGCGTTCGAGAACCTGATCGTCGACACCTCGCAGCTCTCGGGGGCGCTCGCCGAGCGGGCCCCGGACGTCTCGGCCCTGGTCGGGAACCTGAACCGGATGATGAACGCGATCGGCGACCGCAGGGAGCGGCTCGCGCAGGCGATCGCGATGCTGCCGGACTTCCTCCGCAACGCCAACACCACCTTCGTCAACCTGCGCGCCGCCCTCGACGACGTCGATCCGCTGGTCACGGCGTCGAAGCCCGCGGCTCGCGAGCTGCGCCCGTTCCTCGCCCAGCTGCGCGCCGCAGCCGCGGACGCGGTGCCCACGGTCCGCGACCTGGACGCGATCGTCAAGCGCCCGGGCGAGGCGAACGACCTCGTCGAACTGACCCGGATCCAGCCGCAGCTCGCCGACAAGGCGATCGGCAGCGGCGCGCCGGACTGTGGCCGCGGGCCCAAGAACGCCGCCGACCTGCAGACCGCCGCCGACGGCGACTTCACCCAGGGGGCGTTCGGCGAGGCGGTCTGCTCGCTCGACAACAGCGAGCTGAACCTCGCCTTCCTGCGCGCCTACACGCCCGAGCTGGTCGGCTGGTTCGACGACTTCGGCCACTCCGGCTACATCGATGCGATCTCGGGCATCGGCAGGATCAGCACCTCGTTCAACGCCTTCAGCCTCTCGGCTCCTGGCGGGCTGCCGAACCTGCTCGACCCGCTGACCCCGGCGGAGCTCGAGGCGGCGCTCGACACCGGCAACACCCGCCGCTGCCCGGGCGGCAACGAGCGTCCGGTGACCGACATCGACCCCTCCGACGACTCGGTCCCGTTCACCGACGGCGGCGCCCTCACCGACGGCGTCGCCGGCGACTGCGACCCGAGCCAGGTGCTCCCCGGACCATGAGACGCCTCGCCCTGATCATCGCCGTGATCGTCGCCCCGGTGGCCGGCCTCGCCGCCACCGCGGGCGCCGACGACACCCATACCTACGAGATCGAGATGTACAACGCGTTCGGCGTCGTCCCGGGCTCGAACGTGCGGATCGCGGGCGTCAACGCCGGCGCCGTCACCGATCTCGACATCGACGCGGCCAAGCGCGCGATCGTCACGGTCGAGCTCTCCGGCGAGCTCGGCACCCTGGGAACGGACAGCAAGTGCACGTCCGAGCCGCAGTCGCTGATCGCCGAGTACTTCATCTCCTGCGAGCCCGCCGGCCCGCCGATCGAGGAGGACGACGACGCCGACAACCCGGACCCGGACATCCCCGCGAGCCAGGTCGCGCAGACGGTCCAGAACGACCTCGTCCAGAACACCCTGCGCCAGCCGTTCCGCGAGCGGCTGACGCTGCTGATCAACGAGTTCGGCACCGCGCTCGCCGGCAACCCCGAGAGCCTCAACGAGGCGATCCGGCTCGGGGCGCCGTCGTTGACGCAGCTGCGCAAGGTGACCCGGATCCTCGCCAGCCAGAACACGATCATCCGCGACCTCAACGCCAACTCCGACCAGGTGATCGGGCGACTCGCGGATCGTCGCGAGGACGTCGTCCGCTTCATCCAGGAGGCCCGCGACACCGCCGAGGCGTCGGCGTCTCGCCGCGAGGACCTCTCGCGCGACTTCGAGATCCTCGACGACTTCCTCGCCGAGCTGCGCCCGACCCTGGCCGAGATCGACAACCTGGCGGTGCAGCAGACGCCGCTGCTCACCGACCTGCGCGCCGCCGCTCCGGGCCTCAATCGGCTCGCGGTCAACCTGCCGCCCTTCAACAACGCGACCGAGGCATCGCTGAAGGGCCTCGGCGAGGCATCGATCATCGGCGAGCAGGCCCTGCGCCGTGGCCGTGACGAGATCGCGCAGCTCGCCGCGGCGGGCCAGAAGGCGCCCGCGACCGCCGAGATCCTCGCCGACTTCCTCCGCGACCTCGACGACCCGCGACGCGCGGTCGAGATCGACGACCGGGTGGCGGCCGACACCGGGCGCAAGAACCCGAATCCGGGCCAGAAGGACACCAAGGGCTACACCGGGCTCGAGGGCCTCCTCAACTACGTCTACTACCAGACCGGAGCGCTGAACCAGTACGACCAGATCGGCCACCTGCTCCACTTCAGCCTCTACAACGTCAACACCGGCCCCTGCGGCGCCTTCTCGAGCGGCCGCGACCCGCAAAGCGGTGAGCCGGGCGTGCCGGCCGAGGGCGGCGGCACGACCACCAGCATCCTCGACGCCGACAACTGCGTCTCCTGGCTGGGCCCGAACCAGCCCGGTGTCAACCAGGACCTCGGCCTGCCCAAGTACGACCCGTCGGTGTGCCCGAAGGGCACCACGCCCGCCGCCGCGCAGGCGGAGCTCTGCAACCCGAGCGATCCGGCCAGCGCCCGGTCCCGCTCCGGCGGCGGCTCGCCCGCGGCCGGTGGCGGCGCGGGCGGCGGCGAGGGCGGCGGCGACAGCACCGGCGGCGGCGGCGGCGGTAGCGGCGGCGGCGGCAGCGCCACTGCGCCCGGGTCGCCCACCGACCAGATCCCCAACGACATCCTCGACCAGATCCTCGACCTGCCGCCGGAGGCGCTCGATCAGCTGCCCCAGGACCTCCAGGACCAGCTCGGCGGCGCGACCCAGGGCGGCCAGCCGGGCGCCGCCTCCGACCTCCTCGACTTCCTCTTCTCGAGCTGATGCGCGGCCGGGGCACAAACGCGATCACCGCCTCGCCGACGATGGTCGGCGCGGTGACGACGCTGATCGTGATCGTCGCCGTCTTCCTCGCCTACAACGCGAACGCGGGCCTGCCGTTCGTGCCCGTCTACCGGGTTGCGGTCGAGATCCCCGATGCCGCCCGGCTGACCAACAACAACGAGATCCGGATCGGCGGCCACCGGGTCGGCGTGGTCGAGTCGATCGACGCGGTGCAGGATCCGCAGGCGGCGGCGACCGCGCAGGCCAGCGGCGACAACCCGGCGGTCGGCACGACCAGCGGCGCGGTGGCGCGGCTGAACCTGAAGCTCGACAAGGACGCCGAGCCGCTGCCCGTGGACTCGGTCTTCCGGGTTCGCTACCGGTCAACCTTCGGGCTCAAGTACCTGGAGATCATCCGCGGCGAGGGCGACCCGGCGCCCGAGGGCTTCGTCTTCAACGGGCTCGACGACGCGACCGATCGCGCCACCGCGTGCTACCTGCCCGGCGACCCGCGCTTCGCTTCCGCCCAGAGCTCGCAGAACGGCTGTTTTCAGCCGCAGACCGAGTTCGACCAGATCGGCGACACCTTCGACACCGAGACGCGGACCAACGCGCGCACCAACCTGGTCGGGTTCGGGAACGCGTTCGCCGGTCGCGGCACCTCGCTCAACGACGCCGTCAACAGCCTCGAGCCGCTGTTTCGCGGGCTGAAGCCGGTTTCCAGGGTGCTGGTCGCGCGCGACACCCAGCTGCGCCGCTTCTTCCCCGAGCTCGGCGATGCGGCCCGGATCCTGGCCCCGGTCGCCACCCAGCAGGCCGACTTCTTCACCAAGGCGGGGATCGCCTTCGCCGCGATCTCCTCCGATCCGGGCGCGCTCCAGGAGACGATCAGCGAGGGCGTCCCGACCCTGGAGGAGGGGATCCAGCTGCTCCCCCGCCAGCGTCCCTTCCTGCGTGAGTTCGCGATCCTCAGCCGCGAGCTGCGCCCGGGCGTCACCGACCTGCGGGCGACGTTGCCGGTGCTCAACGACGCGATCGAGGTCGGCACCCCGGTGCTGGCGCGATCGCCGGCGACGACGGAGAGGCTCCAGGGCGTATTGCGGGCGCTCAACCGGGTCGTCTCCCAGCCGACGACGAAGGTCGCCCTGCAACGGCTCGAGCAGACGTTCGATCTGGCGAAGCCGCTCGCAGCATGGGTTGCTCCGGCGCAGACGGTCTGCAACTACTGGAACTACTGGTTCACCTACCTCCCCAACGGGCTCTCGGATCGCGACCAGGTGGGCTACGCCTTCCGCCAGATGCTGACCGAGTTCCCGCCCGGCCCCGAGGTCGAGGCATCGGCGGCCGGCTACGCGGGCGCCCAGTCCAGCGGCCGCCAGGCCGCGGGACAGGGCGGCAAGTTCGAGCCCTACGAGATCCCGATCCTCAACGCCCATCCCTACCAACCCACCGGGCAGCAGAACGCCGATTGCCAGGGCGGCCAGTTCGGCTATGACCTCGGCGAGGGCCTGCTCCCCGGGCAGGATCCGAGCAACCCCGCCTACGCGGTCTCCGACCTGCCCGGCTCGCGGGGCCCGACGACGCTGTTCACCAACGACGCCGGCGAGCGGGAGCTGCAGGACACGCGGGTCGACTCGCGCCAGCCCGAGACCTGGGGGAGCGGCCGGTGAGGCCCAACCACTCCCACCGCCTGCCGAGCTGGCTGCTCGGCCTCGTGCTGATCGTCGTGATCTCGGTCGCCTCGGTGCTCGCGTACACCAAGGAGCTGCCCTGGGGCGACGCCTACGAGGTCCGGGCCGTGTTCAGCTCGGCCCAGAGCGTGCGGCCGAGCTCGCCGGTGCGGATCGCCGGCGTCAACGTCGGCAAGGTGACCTCGATCGAGCCGCTGACCAGCGCCGAGACCGAGGATCTGCAGGCGCAGACCGGCGAGCAGCCGACCGCGACGCCGGCCGACCAGCCCACCGGCCAGCAGGCGGCGGTGGTGACGATGGAGCTCAACGAGGACGCCCTGCCGCTGCACGAGGACGCCACCTTCAAGCTGCGCCCGCGGCTGTTCCTCGAGGGCAACTACTTCGTCGACATGGAGCCAGGCAGCCCGAACGCGCCGGTTACCGACGACGGCTTCACCTACCCGGTCAACCAGACCTCGTACTCGGTTCAGCTCGATCAGGTGCTGACCACGCTCCAGGGCGACGTTCGCACGGACCTGCAGGTCTTCCTCGACCAGCTCGGCAACGCGTTCGTCAAGTACGGCGGCGCCAAGGGCTTCCGTGAGCTCTACCGGACCTCGGCGCCCGCGGGCAAGTACACGTCGCAGGTCAACCAGGCGGTTCTCGGGACCGAGCCGGGTGACCTCAGCGGCCTGATCCGCGGGCTCGACGAGGTCGTCCGCGGGCTCGGGCGAAACGAGCAGACGCTCCAGAACCT
>DATBPT010000167.1:0-3049 GCA_036561205.1 Solirubrobacterales bacterium | reverse complement strand
TCCTGGTTGCCGCGGCGACCTGGGAGATCTACGTCTGGCCGCACATCCTCGCGGCCGTCGCCCCATACGCCTGATCGAACGGACTCGCTTACGCCTTCGCGGGCTCGGCGTCGCCGAGCAGAGCGCGGCGAAAAACGCGCTCCTCCTCGTCGAAGAGAAAGCCCCAGAGGTGGTGGCGCTCGAGCAGCGTGCGGCGCTTGGTCTCCAGAATCGCCTGCCGGGGCAGGCCGGCGATGCGCTCGGCCAGGGCCACGGCGCGCTCGACCACGTCACCCGAGACCACCTCGCGGACGATGCCGAGCCGCTGTGCCTCGGTGGCCGAGACCACGCGACCGGTGAGGCAGAGCTCCTTGGCGACGGTCGCGGGCAGCACCGCGCGCGCGGCCGCGTAGCTGGGAGGGATGCCTCGCGGAAGCTCCGGGTAGCCGAACCTGGCCTGTCTCGAGGCGACCCGCAGGTCGCAGAGCAGCGAGAGCGCAAAGCCGCCCGCGAGCGCCGGTCCGTTGACCGCGGCGACCACCGGCCGCTGGCAGTCGCCGACCGCCTGGAAGGCGATCGTGCTCGTGTCCACCAGCCGCTCTCGGTTGGCGAGGTCGCCGCCGAACTGGCTCGTGTCCATTCCCGAGCAGAAGGCGGTGCCGGCGCCGGTGAGGACGATGCAGCCGACGCCCTCGTCGTCGGAGAGCGAGCTGAAGGCCTCGGCCAGCTCGCCGCGGAGCTCGATTGAGAGCGCGTTGCGCTTCTCCGGCCGCGACAGGGTCACGATTGCGACCTCGTCGCGTCGCTCGATCGTCAGCTGCCCGGAGGACGCCATCGGCGGCGATGCTACCCCCCGCAGGTCGAGCCGGCGCCGGCGGTCAGGCCGCTTCGCGGTGCTCCCCGGACTCCGAGCTCGGATCCGGGTCTCGGCGCGTGATCTTGATCTCGCCGGCCATCAGCTCCGGTGAGAACTCGCGGAGCATCAGCTCGAGGCAGCGCTTGCAGCTGCACTCGGGTACAGCCAGCCCGGTGTCCGGACATTGACGAGCCCCCGCTCCGCGGATTGCCACGCGTTCAGAGTAAGACCGCCATCAGGCGGAAAAACCGTCGCCGGCCGGGGTCGCCGGGCAGAGCTCGCAACCCTCGGCCGCGAACGCCCCGCGCAGATCCTCGATCGCGATCTGCGCCGGGATCAGGCCGACGATCGCCCCTCCGGAGCCGGCGTAGTTGGCCGGGGCGCCGAGGGCGCTCGCGAGCTCGACCAGGCGCAGGTGGCGGGGATCGAGGTCGACGAGCCGCCCCCGCGCGGCGACGTTCTCCTCCATCAGCGCCCCGAGTGCGACCGCGTCGCCGGCGGCAAGGCAGCGGCGGCCCCGTTCCGCGAGCGCGGCAATCTCGTCCAGCGTCGACTCCGTGGCCCGGTCGCCCTGGCGATAGCGGCGGCGCAGATCAGCGTGGACGTCGGAGGAGGGCGCGCCGGCGTCGCCGCGCCAGGCGACGAACAGCGGCGGCAGCGCGGCCGGATCGAGGCGCTCGCAGTCGCCCGCGGCCGAGCTCGAGAAGTCCATGTAGAGGAGGCCCTCGTGGGCCTGGATCAGGCGATCCTGCGGTCCGGCCGCGATCCCGAGGTCCTCGGTCTCGACCGCGAGCGCGATCGCCGCGGTGGTCGGCGGGTCGAGCTCGATCGCCGCCAGCGTGCACAGCGCCCGCAGGGTCGCGGTGACGAGCGCGCTCGAACCGCCGAGGCCGACCTCGCGCGGGATCTCGGTCCGGACGGTCGCGGCGAGCGGCGGCAGCTCGATCCCGGCATCGCGGCTGAAGCGGGCGATCGTGGCGTCGATCAGATGCCTTGCCTCGGGCTCGCCGGTCGAGGCCTCGGCGCCGGCGACCAGCGTCACCTCGGCTGCGAGCTCGGCGAAGGTGAAGCCGATCGTCTTACCTCCGAACCCGTCCGACGGGTTGCCGAGCAGCGCCGCGCGCGCGAACGCGCGCCCGCGGACCCCGTTCGGTGTGGGTGATCGCGAATCCCTCATCGCCGCGTGCGAGGATGGCAGCATGGCGAAGCCGGAGGAGACCGCGCCCGAGGAGGTCGAGGCGGCAGGCCCCGGCGAGCTCGGCCGCACCCCGGCGGACGCCACCGCCTCGGCCCGGGTCGGCGCCCCGACGCGGGGGAACCGCAGGCTCGAGGCGCTGCTCGAGGGCCTCAACGGCGACCCCGAGGTGCGCGCCTGGTGGCACATGGCCCAGGTGCAGTCGGAACGTCTCGGGATGTCGGACCACTCCTGGGTCCACGTGCGGGTGGTGCTCAACATCGCCCTGCGCCTGCTGCGCCTGCTGGTCAAGGGGGGCGTGGAGCCGGCGATGGTCACCGACCATGCGATGAAGAACCGCGACGCCGAGGTGGTCGTCGCCGCGGGCTCGTTGCTTCACGACGTCGGCATGTCGATCCACCGCGTCGACCACGAGGCCTTCAGCCTCTTCCTCGCCGAGCGCAAGCTGCGCGAGGTCCTCGCCGGCGTCTACAAGGACCCCGCCGAACGCGCCGTCGTCGTCGCCGAGTCGCTGCACGCGATCATCGGCCACCGGCGCCGCGGCGAGCCCTACACGCTGGAGGCCGGCGTCGTCCGGGTTGCCGACGCGCTCGACATGGCCCATGGCCGCACCCGGCTCCCGGTCGAGTCCGGCCAGATGGGCATCCACTCGATCTCGGCCGCGGCGATCGACCGGGTCGAGATCTCGGCCGGGACCGAGCGCGCGGTGCGGATCGAGATCACGATGAACAACTCGGCCGGCATCTTCCAAGTCGACGACCTGCTCGCGACCAAGCTCCGCGGCACGCCCCTCGCCGACCACGTCGAGGTCGTGGCGGAGGTCGAGGGCGAGGCGGAGAAGCGGCTGCTGACCGAGTTCCGGATCGGGTAGCGAGTCCCGGAGTAAGTAGGAGCCGAACTCGCGTCGGGCTGGGTGGGAAGGGGTGCTGCGGCACCGATGTCGCAAACATGGCGCGCGTCCCCATCGCGGATACCGAAGTCCACTTTGCGACGCTATGCGACGTAAACTCGACTTCGGT
>DATBPT010000166.1:0-25183 GCA_036561205.1 Solirubrobacterales bacterium | reverse complement strand
CTGCACGCACATTTCGCCGGCTTCGATCTCGCGGCGGTGGCCGCCTGCAGGCGGCGAGAGCAAGCCGCCGCGGTCTGGCACATGCACAGCTTCCTGCGCCGCGATCCGGTCTACGTGGCCCGCTCGGTGCTCAAGTTCGCGCTCGCCCGCCGCCGGGTCGCGAGGATCGTCTGCGTCGGCGAGAGCCTCGCCGAGGCGGTCCGGCGACGGGGCGCCCCGAAGGACCGAACGGTGGTGGTCGAGAACGGGATCGAGGTCGACCGGTTCGAGCTCACCACGCCCGAGCAGCGGCGGACGGCGAGAGAGTCGCTCGGGATCGCCGAATCGGCGCCGGTGCTGTTGCACTTCGGCCGCGACTGGGCGATCAAGGGAGGGGCGCTGTACACGGAGTCGTTGGCCAGGCTCCGGGCTCGCGGCGTGCCGGCGGTCGGGCTGGTCGTTGGCGCCAGCGATGAATACCGCGCCGCCGCCAGCCGCAGCGATCTGGCGGGCTCGATCGTGCTCGCCGATCCATCCGAGGACGTGCGCCGCTTCTATGACGCCTCCGACCTGTTCGTCGCCACGAGCAGGGCGGAGGGGGCGCCGATGGCGATCGTCGAAGCGCTCAGTTGCGGCGTTGCCGTGGTCGCCACGGATATCCCGGGACACCGGCTCGACGGCGCCGGCCTGCCTCTGCGTCTGACACCCGAGCAGCCGGAGCGGGTCGCCGAGCTGGCCGAGCACCTTCTGGGCGAATCCGCCCCCGAGCAGCGCGCCCGGGCTGAGCGCGCCCACGGCTGGGTGCTGCGTGAGCGCAGCCTCCCCCGCTGGGTGGAACTGATGAGCAACGTCTACACCGCGGTCTTCGCCGAGCTCGATCGCGGCCGAGGCTAGGCGCGCGGCGATGGCGGCGGAGCGGATCGCGGCTCTCGAGGACGCCCGCGAGCATTGGGACCGCCTCGCCGAAGGCGCCGGGCATCCGTTTGCGACCTGGGAGTGGATCAGCACCTGGTGGAGCTGGTTCGGCGGCGGGCGGGAGCTCTATACGTTCATCTGCCGGGACGCCGACGATGCGGTCGTCGCGATCCTGCCCCTGTACGTGGCCAGCAACAGGCCGGTGCGGGTTGCGCGGTTCGTCGGCTATGAGTCGCTCAACTCGCCGCTCTGCGCTCCCGAGCATCGGCCGCTGGCGGCCGCGGCTCTGCGCGAGCTGATCGGCTCGGGCAGCGGCCGTTGCCGGCTCTTCTACGCCGAGGGGCTGCCCGGCATGCAGGGATGGGACGAGCACCTCGGCGGGCGGCTGATCGCCACGCATACCGACCCGGTGATCAGGCTCGAGGGCCGCAGCTGGGACGAGTTCCTCGACTCGCGGACGAAGAAGCTGCGCGGCAAGATCCGCTACGAGGAGCGGCGCCTCGGCCGCGATCACGAGCTCTCGTTTCGGCTCAGCGACGATCCCGAACGCCTCGGCGAAGACATGGAGACGCTGTTTCGGCTGCACCGAATCCGGTGGGGGGAGGAGGCGACGGGGGTGTTCGCCGGCGAACGAGCGCTGATGCACCGGGAGGTGGCCGAGCGGATGCTCGAGCGCGGCTGGCTGCGGCTCTGGATCGAGGAGGTCGACGGCGTCCCCGCGGCCGCTTACTACGGCTTCCGCTATGCGGGCTCGGAGTGGTTCTTTCAGTCCGGCCGCGATCCGAGCTTCGACCGGCTCTCGGTCGGCGCCGTGCTGCTCAGCCACGTGATCCGCAACGCCTGCGAGGAGGGGGTCGAGGACTTCCGCTTCCTCGAGGGAGGCGAGTCCTACAAGACGCGGCTCGCCGACGACGACTACGAGTCGCAGACCCGCCTGCTCGGCAGCGGCGCCGTCGGGCGGGCGGCGCTGATCGTCGTCTCGGCGGTCCAATCGGCGCCCGACCCGGTCCGGGCGCGCGTGATGCGGTTCGTGCGGTGAGCCGGGGCTCGTGCGCGTACTGATCGTCAGCCAGTACTTCGAGCCGGAGGTGACCGCTGCCTCGCTGCGCCTTGCCCCGATCGCCGCCGGCCTGGCCGAGCGCGGCCATCAGGTGGAGGTTCTCTGCGAGGTCCCCAATCATCCTCGCGGCGTGGTCGAGGACGATTTCCGGGGGCGGCTCGTGGTCAAGCGGAGCTCCGACGGCTATCAGGTCCGTCACGTGTGGGTGCGCGCAAGCCCCTCCAAGGGCGCTCGCGCGAGGCTGACTTCGTACGGGACATTCGCCGCCGGCGCACTGACGGTGGGTAGCGCGATCAAGCGGCCCGATGTCGTCTTCGCTTCGTCACCGCCGTTGTCGGTCGGCGTCGCAGGGGCCCTGCTCGCCGCTCGACACCGGGCGCCGCTGGTCCTCGACGTCCGCGACCTGTGGCCGCAGATCGCCCTCGCGCTGGGCGAGATCGAGCCCGGACGGGTCGCGACGATCGCCGAAAGGGTCGAGCGCAGCCTCTACCGCCGAGCGGCCGCCGTGACCACGCCGACAGAGCCCTTCCGGCGTCACATTGCGGCGCTCGCAGGGGACGCCGCGAAGGTGCATCTGCTGCCGAACGGCACCACCCGTGAATGGCTCGCTGCCGGAGAGCGCCCGGCCGATCGCGAGCGCGCCGGCCTGCCGGCGGACAGATTCGTGTGGACGTACGCCGGGAACCTCGGGCTCTCACAGGATCTCGAGGTGGCGATCGCGGCCGCGCGAATGCTCGGCGATGGCTTCCAGCTGCTGCTGCTCGGCGACGGCAGCTCACGGGCACGGCTCGAGCAGCTCGCGGCCGACCTCGCGGGCCGCGAGGTCCTGTTCCGCGACCTGGTCCCGGTCGCCGAGGCGATGCTGGTGATGCGCGCCTCGGACGCGCTGCTGGTCTCGCTCACCGACCTCCCCGAGCTCGGACGCACTGTCCCGGTCAAGCTCTATGACTCCTGCGCGATCGGGCGCCCGGTGATCGTTGCCGCTCCGGGCGAGGCACGGCGCCTCGCGGAGCACGCGGGCGCCGCCGTCGTGGTCGAACCGGGCGATCCGGCCGGCCTCGCCGAAGCGGTGCGCGCCCTGCGCGCCGATCCCGAGCGCGCCGAGCGGCTGGTGGCCGCCGGGCGGGAGTTCGCAATCGCGAATCTCCGTGACGCCGGCGTCGACGGCCTCGAGCGGGTGCTTGCCCAGTCCGCGAGCGGCGAGGGCTCGGCATGAGCCCGCTCTATTCACCACCGGGCTCGGCGATCTCGGCCTGGGCACGCGGACTCGCCTGGCTCTGGGCGCTGGGCGAGGTCTCGGCGGTTCCGGGCGCGGGCCTGGTCGGCGTCGGCTCGGAGGCCGAGGCCGGCGAGCTCATCCGGATGACCTCGGCGGGCGAGCTGGCCGGCGCGGTGATCGCGGTTCGCGGCCCCGGCCCCGCGCAGCCGCCGCTGCCGGCGCGCCGACGCGCGGTTGGAATCGCCGAGTTCGATCGCGGCACGAAGGTCGAAGGCGAGTTCACCGTCTTCGACGGACGGGACGCCGCGGTCGAGTCGAGCCTCGGAACGCACGCGGTCGAGGCCGACGGGGCCCTGCTGCTGGGCCACGACCCGGAGCGCGACTGGGGCCGGCTCGACTCGTTCTGGGCCTATGAGGCGATCGCGGCCTTCCTGCGCGATCGGCTGCCGGGAGGGATCTCGCCGCTGCCGCCGGTCGGGGCGCTGCGCCTCGACGACATCCCCGGGATCGCTCTGCACCAGCTTCAGGACAGGGCAAAGGGGGATCGCCGCCAGACGATGCGGATCCGACGCACCGCGCGGCGGCTGCGAGCGGCCGGCGCGGTCCTCAACGTCGCCGTCTGCGCCGAAGCGCTCGACGACGAGCGCCGGCGGGTGCCCCTGGATCGGGTCTGGCCGCGCTCGGTCGCGGCGCTACGGGAGGGGATCGAGGGCGGGGCCTACGAACCGGTCTGCCACGGCCTCCTGCATCTCGACACGGAGGCGCTCGCGCGAGGCGAGATCGAGTTCCGCGAGTTCGCCACCCTCGACGCCGCGGAGGCGGGCCGGCGCCTCGACCTCGCACTTGCCTGGCAGGAGCGCCACCTGACCCGGCCGACGACCTTCGTCGCGCCGGCGTGGGCCTACGGCGAAGCCGGCGACGCCGAGGCCGCCGAGCGGGGCCTCGTGCGCTGGTACCGGGCCCGTCCCGGGCCGCTGCTCGACGCGGGCAGGCTCCACGAGACGCTGATCGGCGAGCTGCCGGGAATCCACGGCCTCGACTACACGCCGCTGCAGCGGCTCGCCGCCGTCGGGTTGCCGCCGATGATCGCCATGCACGGGGCGCTGCTCGACGCTCGCATGGTTCACCTGAGCCCGCGGCGCAATCCGGTCCTGCTGGCCCGCCTGCTCGCCCGCCGCGACATCACCCGGATCATGCGCCTGCCCGGGATCCAGTGGCTCGGGATCGGCGAGTTCGTCGACCGGCTGCGAGAGCACGGCGCCAGCGGCTAGCGGCGGTCCCGCGGCCCGGCGCACAGAAGCTCCGCCATCCGGGCGGCCGACTTGCGGACGTCGAACTCGAGCTCGACCAGCCGCCGCCCCGCCGCGAGGTCGAGCTCGCAACCGTCGACCACCCAGGTGAGGGCGGCGGCGAGGCTCGCCGCGTCGCCGGGCTCGGCGAGCACCCCGGTCTCCCTATCGGAGATCAGCTCCGGGATCCCGGAGAGCCGGGTCGCGACGGACGGCAGACCGCAGGCGAGGGCCTCGATCAGGACCACGGGCAGGCCCTCCATCTGTCCGTCTGCGGCGATCAGGCTCGGCAGCACGAACAGATCAGCCCGGTCGAGCATCGTCCGGACCTCGGCCTCCTCTCTTGCGCCGAGGAACCTGACTCGCTCGCCGAGGCCGAGTGCCGCGACCTGCGCTTCGAGCGGTCCGCGCAGCTCGCCGCCGCCGACCAGCTCGACGTTCAGCCGCTCGAGCTCCGGGGCGGAGGCAAGCGCCTCGAGCAACACCGCGTGGCCCTTTTTCTCCTGCAGGGTGGCCACGCAGAGCGCTGCGACCGGGCCCCGGCCGGGGATCGTGCGCTCGCGGAACGTGTACCGGCGTGGGTCGACGCCGGCGTGGACGACCTCGACCGGCGTCATCCGGTCGCCGCCGAAGTCGCGCAGGAAGCGCCGGTTGAACTCCGAGATCGTGACCACGAACTCGGCTCCGGCGACCTTCTCCGCGAGCAGGTCCTGGGAGACGAAGATGTCGTAGGCGTGCGCGGTGAAGCTGTAGGGAACGCCGACGAGCCGTCCGCAAAGCCAGGCGGCGAGTGCCGGGTAGGAGGCAAAGTGGGCGTGGACGTGGCCGATCCGCTCGTCGCGCACGGTGCGAGCGTGAGCCGCGGCGAGCGGCAGCGTGGCGAGCGAGCGGGCGAGCGTTCGCGGGTGGCGCCACGTCCCCGCGAGCACGCGGGCGACAAGCCCGAGCAGGCGCAACGGACGACGCACCAGCCAGTAGCCGCTGGCGATAGCCGCCTCGGCCGGCCGCGGTCTGCGGAGGCCGGCGAGCAGCGGTTTCGCCTCCTCGTGCAGGAAGCCGTCGTTGGAGCCAAACAGCGACATCAGGGTCACCTCGACCTCGTGATCGGCCACCAATGCGTTCAGCTCCCGGACGACGAAGGTCTCCGAGGCGGCCGGGAAGCGCGAGACGATGTAGGCGATCTTCTGGCGCGGCTCGGTCATCGCGCAAATCGCCCCGGGAGACGGGATCGTGCCTCGGTCCAGAACTCGCGCACCGTCGCCGGGGCGAACAGGGCGAGGAAGGCGACGAAGGTGATCACGCACAGCGCCGCCTCGAGGGCGAGCAGCGCCAGACCGACGCCCGTGGTCTGCGCCTGCGGGTCGAGCAGCAGGCGGTCGATCGGAAGCACGGTGAGCGCCATCGCGGTCGCCGCCAGCCCGGCCGGCCAGATCTGGGCCCAGGTCCTGCGCATCGCCACCCCCGCCACCCTGCTCGCCGTCGCCAGCGCGTAGACGCCGGCGACCGTGGGCCCGATCGAGAGGCTGGCGGCCGCCGCGGTGAGGCTGACCTGGGCGAGCGCGAGCATGGTGACGATCGTGACCACGGTGCTGAGCGCGTAGAGGCGCGGCAGCGGTGAGGTCTCACCGACCGCCTTCAGCAGCTCGGCGACCGCGGTGACGATCGCGTTGGCGCCCGCGTAGCCGCACATCGCGGCCGCGGCATAGCCGGCCGGCAGCCAGACGTCGCCGAAGACCAGCGCCGCGACGCCCGGTCCGAGCGGCACGAGCGCGAGCCCGGCCGGGATCCCGAGAGCGGCCAGCCACCTGAGCGAGCGCAGGAAGGCCGCCTCGAGGCGGTCGGAATCGGCCTGCAGACGCGAGAGGGCCGGGAGCACCATATAACCGGCCCCGGTGACGAGCACCATGTACGGAAGCGCGGCGATGCGGAAGGCGTAGCGGAACTGGCCCAGAGCGGCCGTGCCCAGGGTCTTGCCGACGATCAGGGTGTCGGCGGACTGCTCGCCGAGCTTGATGATCCCGCCCGCGAGCAGGACATGGCGGCCGTAGGCGGCGAGCTCGCGCCACATCGCGAACGTCGCCCGGGCCAGGCGTGGCAACCAGCCCGCCAGGATCCAGCTCAGGACGACGCCGGTGGCGAGGGCGGCGTACTGCCCGATCACCAGCGACCACGGGCCGAGGTCGTTGGCCGCGGCGACGATCGCGACGATGCCGAAGACGACCACCTCGACCGGGTCGATGACCATCAGGCGCAGGATCGAGAAGCGGCGCTGGAGGACCGAGTTGGGGACGATCGGGAGCACGTTGATCAAGGCGAGCCCGGCCGAGGCCAGCGCCAGCTCGGTGACCTGGTCGCTGTCGAACAACGAGCCCAGCAGCGGCGCCGCCGCGAGCCCGATCAGGGTCGCCAGCAGGCCGCCGGCGATGACCGCGATCAGGGCCGTGTTGCGCGCCTCCTCGAGCCGGTCCTGGCGCTGGATCAACGCCGCCTGCATGCCGCTCTCCGAGAACAGGACCGCGAAGCCGATCAGCACGGTGGCGGCGGCGTACTGGCCGAACTCCGCCGGCGAGAGCAGGCGCGAGAGCACGATGTAGACGCCGAGGTTGAGGCCCTGCGCGAGGACGTAGCCGCCGCCGGAGATCCCCGCCCCGCGAAGCACCGTGGAGGCGAGACCCGACGGGGCTGGGTCGTCCGCCGGATCCTCCGGCGGCGTCGGCACGGTGTTCACGGCGTGTAGGTTGACCGATCGCGTGGACCGCAAAGGCGGTCGCGGGGGGCGCCTGGCCGATCGCCTTCAGTCGGCCGGCGCCCGTATGGTTCGAATGTGGCCGGGAACTCCCTCCAGGGGCTGAAGACGACCGCGAAGCGCTCACGCCTGGGAGTGGTCGCCGGGCGGATCGCGGTCGAGCGCTCGCGCGACGTGCGCCGGATGCTCGGGGCCCGCGACGGCCCCATGGGCGCCACCCACCGGCGCCTCGCCCTCGAGGAGAGCGTCGACTACATCAACGACGTCTTCGACGACTACGTGGAATACGGCGAGCTCGGCGAGGCCGATCTGAACGCCGCCGAGGTGCTCGAGCTGGGGCCGGGCGACAACCTCGGCGTTGCCCTGCGCTTTCTCGGCGCCGGGGCCGGCCGCGTGGTGGCCACCGACCGCTTCGTTCCCTTTCGCGATCCCGAGCAAGAGCTGCGCATCTACGGTGCCCTGATCGCCGGGCTGCCGGAAGCGCAGCGCGCGCGCCTGGCGGCGGTTGCGGAGCGCGGCCCGGTGGCCTTCGGACAGGTCGGCCTCGAGTTGCTCGAGCAGACCCCGATCGAGCAGGCCCCGCAGGTGCTCGGCGAGTCGGGCTTCGACCTCGTCGTCTCGCGTGCGGTGCTCGAGCACGTTCACGACCTCGACTCGGCCTTCGAGGCGATGGATGCGCTGCTGCGGCCCGGCGGCAAGATGATCCACAAGGTGGACCTGCGTGACCATGGGTTGTTCAGCGAGGGGGGGCAGAACCCGCTCACCTTCCTGACGATCAGCGATCGCGTCTACGGCTGGATGGGGGAGGAGTCCGCCGGCCTGCCGAACCGGCGGATGATCGGCTGGTATCAGGCCGCGATCGAGAGGCTCGGCTATCAGGCCCGCTGCCTGATCACGCACCTGGCAGGGCGGGAAGCCGAGGTGATCCCGCACGTTCCGGTCGAGCACGGGCTGCCCGACCGCGCCCCGCTCGCCGACGTGGCTGAGATCCGGCCCCGGCTGGCGCCCCGGTTCCGCGCCCTCTCGGACGAGGAGCTTGCGATCGCCGGCTTCATGATCGTGGCGCGCAAGCCGCCCGCCGACAGCTGAGCGCGAGGTGGAGGTGGGCGCGGGCGAACCGCACGCCGACAAGGTCAAGGTAGTGGTCATGCTCGACAGTATCCAGCGGCCCGGGGGCGGCGAGCGGCTGGCGATCGAGGGGGCGATCCGGCTCGACCCTGAGCGCTTCGAGCGCACCCTGTGCCTGACTCGGTGGGATGACGAGTTCGAGCGCCAGGAACCGGCCAGGGAGCTGCTCGCTCGGCTGCGGTCAGCGGGGGTGCGCGTGATCGGGCTGCGGCGCCGCGGTCGCTTCGACCTCTGGGCCTGGCGCCCGCTGCTGCGATTGCTGAGGTGCGAGAGAATCGACGTCCTGCACGCCCACCTGTTCGGTTCCAACGTCTGGGCCTCGGTCCTCGGCCGGATCGCGCGGGTGCCGGTGGTGATCGCCCACGAGCACATGTGGGCGTACAACGGAGGTGGGCTTCGGCCCCTGATCGACCGGGAGCTGATCGCGAGGCTCGCCGATACGTTCGTCGCCGTCTCGCAGCAGGGACGGCGGAGCATGATCGAGGTCGAACGGATCCCGGCGGAGCGCGTGGTCGTGGTCACCAACGGGATCCCCGAGATGGCCGCCGGCGACGGAGCGCGGATACGCGACGAGCTCGGCATCCCCCCGCAGGCGCCGCTGGTCGGCAGCGTCGGGCATCTGCGGGCCGAGAAGGCCTACGAGGTGCTGATCGAGGCCGCCGGCGAGTTGCTGCCCGAACGCCCGCAGCTGCGGGTCCTGATCGCCGGCGAGGGGCCGGAGCGCGACTCCCTCGAACGCCTGTCCGCGACGCTCGAACTCGGCGCTGCCGTGACCTTGGCCGGGGCGCGGGACGACATCCCCGACCTGCTCGCGGCGCTCGACGTCGCCGTCTGCTGCTCGGACTTCGAGGGTGGGCCGCTGTCGGTGATGGAGTACATGGCGGCCGGCCTGCCGGTGGTCGCGACCCGAGTCGGCGGCCTGCCCGAGCTGGTCCGGGACGGCGAGACCGGTGTGCTCGTGCCCGCCCGCGATCCGCGAGCGCTGGCGCTGGCGCTCGCCGAGCTGCTCGACGATCCCGTTCGCCGCCGGGAGCTGGGCGCCGCCGGGCGGGAGCTCGTGCGGTCCGACTACGGGATCGACGCCTGGGTAGCGAGCCTGGAGAGCCTCTACCTCTCGCTGCTGGAGCGAAAATGCGCTGGATAGCGAAGGCGCTGATCCAGGATGCGCTGAGCGTGCTTCCGAACGCGGACGCGGCGAACCTCTTCTTTCAGTCGCGGGTGACCAGGGGGTTGCCACGAGACGAGGCGGGCTTCATCCAGCACGCGCACGAGGCGATCAAGCACGTCGATTCGCTCAGCCGGCAGACGACGACCGAGCTCGGCCGGGCACGACTGTATGAGTTCGGCGCCGGCTGGGACCTGATCGGGCCACTGACCGCGTACTGCGCCGGAGCCGGGAGCCAGACGCTGGTCGACATTCGGCCGAACCTGCGGATCGAGCTCGTCAACCACACGATCACCCAGCTGAGAACGCATCGTGCACGCCTCGAGTCCGAGATCGGGCGCGCGATCAGGGATCCGGGCGAGGCAGATGTGGGCTCGGTCGCCGAGCTCGAGCGCAGGTTCGGGATTCGCTATCTGGCACCGTGCGACGCTCGCCGGACCGGGCTCGAAGGGGGCTGCTTCGACCTGATCTCATCGACGTTCACGATGGAGCACATCCCGGCGGCGGATCTGGAGGCGATCCTGATCGAATCGGCCCGGCTGCTGACGCCCGAGGGAGTGATCAGCTGTTCGATCGACATGAAGGATCACTACAGCTACTTCGACGCCGGCCTCTCGGCCTATAACTTCCTCCGCTTCTCGCCCCGGCGCTGGCGGCTGGTCAACCCGTCGCTTCATTTCCAGAACCGGTTACGGCACCGCGACTACGTGACCCTGTTCGAGGCAGCGGGCCTGCGGATCATCTCCGAGCAGACTCTCTGGGGGGACCGAGACGACCTCGAGACCGTCGACAAGCTGCCGCCGTGGCGGGACTTCTCGCGCCGGTACTCGCTCGAGGAGCTGGCGGCGCGAGAGATGACCGTGATCGCGAGCAAGTCCGAGTGAGGTCCGCGAGCCCCGGATCGGCAGCTCACGGCCGCCGACCATCGGCACTTTCGTCCAAAGCGCTCAAGTAGACACCCGTCCAGTTTCCTGCCGCCGGACGCGCCACGCGCCGGCCGGGGCCGATCCAGGGGGGGATGAAACTCGAGGGGGGAAGCCGACGGATCGCCTCGCTGGCAGCTGTGGCCGCCGCGGCCGCGGCACTTGCCGCCCCCGGCACCTCGCTCGCCGCTCCCGGTGTACCCGGCGCGCCCTCCCCGGCCGTCACCTGCGACCTGTTCGCGGCCGGCAGCGGCGCCGACTCCAACCCGGGCACCCAGGCTCAGCCGCTGCGGACGGTCGCGAAGCTGGTTGCGACGCTGCAGCCCGGCAAGACCGGGTGCCTGCGGGCCGGCAGCTACGGCAGCTCGTCCACCTCGCTGCGGCTGACGACGCCGCAGATCACCCTCAGCTCATACCCCGGTGAGACGGCGACCGTGGTCGGCATCGTCCGTATCGAGGCCACCGCCACCGGCGCGACGCTGGAGAACCTGGTGCTCGACGGGCGCAACTCGACCATGGACCTGAGCCCGCTCATCTATGCCAGCAACGTCGTCGTGCGCAACAACGAGATCACCAACTTCAACACCGCGATCTGCGTTCACCTCGACCAGTATCCGGCGGCCGCGGTGCCGACCGACGTCCTGATCGAGGGCAACCGGATTCACAACTGCGGCGCGCTGCCGGCGAACAACTTCGACCACGGCATCTACCTCGGCAAGGCCGAGCGGACCGTGGTCCGCGGCAACTGGATCTACGACAACGCCAACCGCGGGATCCAGCTCTATTCCCAGGCCCACCACACATTGGTCACCGGCAACGTGATCGACGGAAACGGCTCGGGCGTGATCTTCGGCGGCGAGCAGGTGAACGTGTCCGCCGACAACGTGGTCGAAAACAACGTGATCTCGAACTCGGTCCTGCGCGACAACGTCGAGTCCTGGTGGGGCGGGCCGGTCGGCACGAACAACGTGGTGCGCCAGAACTGCGTCGGCGGCGGCGCCTATGACGACGGCGACGGCGGCATCCTCTCCGGCTCGAGCCTCGGCTTCACCACGACCGCCAACGTGATCGCCCATCCCCAGTTCGTCAACCGCGCCGCCAAGGACTTCACGATCGTCGCCGGCACCGCGTGCGCCGGCGTGCTTCCCGGGGGCTCGCCGCCCGACACCACCGCGCCCGACACCACGATCGGCTCGGGCCCCTCGGGGACGATCAGCACCGATACCGCCAGCTTCGGCTTCAGCTCCTCGGAGTCGGGCTCGAGCTTCGCCTGCAAGCTCGACGCCGCGGCCTACGCCGCCTGCACCAGCCCGAAGACCTACTCGGCGCTCGCCGAGGGCTCTCACACCTTCACCGTCCGCGCCACCGACGCCGCCGGCAACACCGACGCGACTCCGGCCAGCCGCTCGTTTGTCGTCGACGCCGTCCCCGACCCGCCCAAGCACGTGACGATCAAGAACGGCAAGGGCAGGCCCGGCCGCGGAAAGATCGTTACCCCTGCCGGCCAGTCGGTCGCGCTTCGCGGCACCGCCCCCGGGGCCAGCTCCGTGACCGTGCTCATCAGTCGCAACGGGGAATGGCGTGCCGTGGACATCGACCCCGTCGAGGGCGACTCCTATGCGACGCGGATCAGGGTCGAATCGTCCGGCACGTACCGCTTCAAGGCGACCGCCAGCGGCCTGGTCGACTCCGAGCCGCTGACGGTCCGAGTCCGCTGAGCGCACCGCCGGGCCCGCCCGCCCCGGGGGCCTGCGGCAAGTTTTCGTGCGCGGCCGGTGAGCTTCCGCTGCCACGCCCAGACGCATCTAATCTAGCCGATTCGTAGTAACCGATAGGTAGTAGTCCACCCATGAGTCCCGGGGTGGGGGGAGTTGTCGTAGGGGAGCCCGTCACGGGACCGGCGGGCGCTGAAACGGGAGGTCGGACCGATGTCCGAACGCGCAGGCGCCGTGGCCCGGAAGCGCGGGGCGCTTCCGAATGCTCCAGCGCGGCTCATACAAACGTCCAGTTGCCGCCGCACCTGTGCCTGCGTGCCTGTGCAGGCGCCGATCAAGCGTGGGATGAGCTCCCGCTGCCGAGGACGGACCCCCAAGCTCGCCGCCGCCGCGCTGGCCGTGGCGGCGCTTGCCGCGCTTGCCGTCCCCGGCACCTCGCTCGCCGCTCCCGGTGTCCCCGGCGCGCCCTCCGCGGCTGTGACCTGCAGCCTGGTGGCGGCGCCCGCCGGCTCTGACTCCGCCCCCGGAACCGAGGCCCAGCCCTTCTCGAGCGTCGCCAAGCTGGCCGCGTCGCTACAGCCCGGCCAGACCGGGTGCCTGCGCGCCGGCAGCTACGGCAGCTCGTCCAACTCGCTGCGGCTGACGACTCCGCAGATCGCCTTGAGCTCCTACCCCGGTGAGACCGCGACCGTGGTCGGCATCATCCGCCTCGAGGCGACCGCGTCCGGCGCGACGCTGGAGAACCTGGTCCTCGACGGGCGCAACTCGACCAGCGACCTGAGCCCGCTCATCTACGCCAGCGGCGCCGTTGTGCGAAACAACGAGATCACCAACCACAACACGGCGATCTGCCTTCACCTCGACCGCTATCCGGGCGCCCCGGTCCCGACGGACGTCCTGATCGAGGGCAACCGGATCCACAACTGCGGCTCGCTGCCGGCGACGAATTTCGACCACGGCATTTATCTCGGCAAGGCCGAGCGGACCGTGATCCGCGGCAACTGGATCTACGACAACGCCAACCGCGGGATTCAGCTCTACTCGCAGGCGCACCACACGCTGGTCACCGGCAACGTGATCGACGGCAACGGCGAGGGGGTCGCGTTCGGCGGCGAGCAGGAGAATCCCTCCGCCGACAACGTGGTCGAGAACAACGTGATCTCCAACTCGACCCTGCGCGACAACGTTGAATCATGGTGGGGCGGGCCGGTCGGGTCCAACAACGTCGTCCGCCAGAACTGCGTCGGCGGCGGCGCCTACGACGACGGCCACGGCGGCATCCTCTCCGGCACGAACCTCGGCTTCACGACATCGGGCAACGTGATCGCCCAACCCCAGTTCGTCAACCGTGCCGCCGAGGACTTCACGATCGTCGCCGGCAGCGCCTGCGACGGCGTGCTCACCGGGCCGCCCGCCGGGTCCGCCGGCGACGGCGCCAACCACGTGACGCTGACCGCCGGTCAGAACCAGCTCGAGGCCGGCCAGAGGCTCACCCTCGAGGGCAGATCGCGGGGCGCAAAGGCGGTCACCGTGATGATTCGGCGAACGGGCGCATGGCACCGGCTGCGCACGGTGATCGTCCACGGCTCCAAGGGCCGCTACCGCACCGACGTTCGCATCCATCGCGCCGGGCGGGCGCGCTTCAAGGCGACGGCTACGGGCCTCAGGGATTCGAAGCGGGTCAAGGTCAAGGTCCGCCGCGACCGTGGCCGAAACTGAGTCGGTCCAGCTAGACGGCTTCGGGTTCGGTCCCGCGGGAGAGCTTGCTGACTCCGAGTAGTGCGGGACCCAGCGCGAGCAGGAACCAGAGGTGCTTTGAGTTCTCCTCCGAGAGGAAGAGGTCGGCGGCGAGGATCGATGCGATCGCGCAGATGACGGCGATCGCCAGCAGCTCCCCATCGCGATCGTCGCGTGCGGCAAAGGCCCGGCGAGCGCGAATCGCGGCGGCTATGCAACTGGCGACGATCGCCAGAAACAGGCCGAGCCCGATGACGCCGGTCTCGACCAGGATCTGCAGGTACGAGTTGTGGACGACGGAGGGGCTGTCAATTAGACGGTCATCCGCACGAATCGCGCCCGGGGTGAGCAGGTAGTGGATCGCCGAGACCTGGAAGTTCGCGGCACCGACGCCGGTTACCGGCTCGGCGGCGACCATCCGTTCGCCGACCTTCCAGATGTCGGTTCGGCCGCCGCCGCCGTCGGCGGCTGTTATCCGGTCGCGCGCCTCGGGCGAGGCAATCCCGAAGAAGAACGTGAGCGCGACGGCGATGATCGCCAGCCCCGCCGCGATCATCTGGGGCCGGTAGCGTCCCGCAACCAGCATCCCGGTCAGGATCAGGGCCGCGAGCGCGACAAGGCCGCCTCGCGAGAGCGTCATCAGGACACCGAGCAGCATCAGACCCGCGGCTGCGCCGGTCAGCATCCGAACGCCGGGGGAGACCGCCCGATTGAAGACGATCGCGCCGCTGAGCGCGACGCCGGCGACCAGCAGCGAGGCGAGCTCGTTCGGGTCTCCGACGGTACCCGCGAGCCGATCGAGGCCGTCCGAGGCAGCCGGGCTGGTCGCCAGTGCGGAGGCATCGGGTTGGACCAGGATCCCATAGGCCGAGGTGACCGTGGCGCCGACGATGAACCCGAACACGAGCATGCGCGCGACGCGGGTGGAGACAACCGCCGAGTAGATGATCGCGAAGAGCAGGAACGAGAGCAGGAAGCTGAAGGCGTAGGCGTAGACACGGTCGGGGTCCTCGGCCCAGACGACGCTGAGCGCGTTCCAGGCCAGGAAGCTGATCAGGGCGAAGGTGAGGTTCGGGTGGTCGGACGGGAACAGACGCGTGTAGCGACCCGAAGCGATCCCCGCCAGCCAGGAGATCGCGAGCACGGCGCCGGCGATCTTCGCCAGGCTCAGCAGCGGCCCACCGAGGTTGGGCAGCAGGGCGAGGAACGAGAGCGCGATGAAGCCGACGAGCCCCCAGGTCAGGTCGGCGACCGCGATCATGCAGAACGCCAGCGCCAGCGAGCCCGCGATCGCGATCTTCGGGTCGATCCCCGCGACCGTGCCAAAAACCGCGGCCAGCCCGGCGAGGCCGGCGGCGAGGATCAACGAGCCCGGGTCGAGCCGTTCGGCCACTGCCCGTCTAACTGGTCTTGGTCGTCGGACGCCGGAAGAGGCGACGTCCGCCGCCCTGCTCACGGCCGTTTCCAGTGGTGTCGTAGTAGTGGTAGTCGCTCCGGGTCGGCCTCGGGGTGCCGACAACCGCGAAACCCACCGGCCGGATCCCGTTCTCGGCGAGCAGCTCCCCGAGCCGCGCCAGCTTCGGCAGCCTGGTCCGGTTGAGGCGGACGACGAGCAGGACGTCGTCGACGTAGGAGGCCAGCGGCAGCGCGTCGATGACGTCGGTGAGCGGCGGCGAGTCGATGATCACGTAGTCGGCCAGGCTTCGCGCCTCGTCGATCAACTGGCGCGCGGAGGGCAGGGCGAACAGCTCGGTGATCCAGCCACCCTCGTGATCGGCGAGCAGCATGCCGAGCTTCGGGCCGTATGCATCGGTGGTGATCAGGGCGTCCTCGATCGCCGTGCTCTCGAGCAGCGCGCTGACCACCCCGTGGTTGGCGCGGACCCCGAGCGTGCGCGAGATCGACGGACGACGCAGGTCGGCCTCGATCAGGATCACCTTTTGGCCGGAGGCGGCGAGCGCGGTGGCGAGGCTGATCGCGGTGGTCGTCTTGCCCTCGGCCGGAGATGACCCGGTGACCAGGATCGCGGTCGACTGCCGATCGGGGCTGCGGCGCGTCGACGCGGCGAGGGTGCCGCGCAGTGTTCGGTAGGCCTCGGCGGCGGCGGGGGAGAGCCCACGCGGATTCAGCGGGCTGCTCGCGTGGCGCCCGCTCTCGCGTGGGATCCTGGCGAGGATCGGAAGCCTGTAGAGGCGTCGCAGCTGCTCCTCGCGGCGCAACCGCGGATCGAGGATCTGGAGCGCGAACGCCGCGATCACGCCGAGGATCAGCCCGGCGAGCAATCCGGCGATGATGCTGAGCTTCTTCCGCGGTGAGACCGGCGAGGTCGGCAGCGAGGCGGGCGTCTGTACCCGCATCGTCGGGTCGTCGGACTCGCGCAGCACGCGAAGCTGGGCGACGGCGGCCTGGAGGCTCGGGTCGGGATTCTCGTCCAGCTGCGCCTGGATCCCGGGAAGCGTGTCGTCGATGTACTCGTGCAGAGCGCGGGTCCGTTCCTCGATCGCCGCGCGCGCGAACCCGTTGGCGAGCGCCTGCGCCTGCTCGGGGGTGGACGCTTGGGCGGTCACCGTGACGATGTTGGATTGCGCGACCGGCTCGGCCGTGACGTCAGCGAGCAGCTCCTCGGTGCTCAGCGGGGAGTCGAGGTCACTCTTGACCTGCGCCGCGACCTCGGCGTTCGTGATCAGGCGACTCGCCGTCTCGACGTCTCGGGTCGGATCGGAGGAGGCGCGGATCAAAGGCAGGTTGATCAGGTTCTGATCGCTGACCGGCGCCGGGAAAATGATCACGTCGGTCTCCGCCTCGTAGACCGGGTCGGCGGTGGCGACGTAGGCGATCGCGACCCCGGTGGTCAGCGCGACCGTCGCCACGATCACCCAGATCCGTTCCCGAAGCGTGCGAACGTAGCTTGAGAGGCCCAGCTGCTCTGCGGGCGGCTGCAGCCAATCGGTCGCCGACGCGGTCTTGTTGTCATTTTGAGCCAGAATGGGGATTCTGACATCGCGTCGGCGTCAGGCCGGGTCTCGGTGAGTCGTGAACGCGTGCTGTCAGGGCTGGGCCCGAGGCCGGTAGGAGCGCCGACGGTGGCATCATGAGTCGAGCTATGGCCGAGATCAGGTTTCCGAAACTGGGGCGCGGCGCCCGCCGCGGCGGCCATGCCGCGCACGTAGACGATCCGCTGGCGCGGATGAGAGCGCAGATTCAAGCGCTCGACGAGGCCGCGACGGCGGCCGCGGTTGAGATCGCGGCGGCCGCCGAGAACCTCGACCGGGGCGGCGAGGCCGCCATCCGGGCGGATCTGCTCGCCGGGCTCGCCTCGGCGCTGGTCGACCGCACCGAGACGATTCGCGCCGATTGCAGACGGCTCTCGGCGATGATGGAGCGCACGGCCCGGCTCGTCGCCGACGGCGACTCCGCAGCTGGTGTCGGCGGTCCCGAGGTTCGGGACGACGCGGCGGCGACCGACGACGAGGATCCGGACGAAGATCTGCCGTCGACGGACGCGGAGTCCGGCGCGCCGCGCGAGCCGACGGAATCCGCGGTCGACCCTGGCACTCGCGATCACGATCAGGAGCCCGCGGCTCGCGCTGGCGCGACCGATCCCGGCGCGCGCTGGCTCACGACCCGCAGCGGAGCTTCCGCGCCGGCTGCGTCCGTGGCTTCGGATGGCGTCAGGCTGATCGCAACGCAGATGGCGCTTGCCGGTTCCAGCCGGTTGGAGATCGAGCGCCGGCTGCGGATCCAGTTCGGGGTTGACGATGCCGACCGGGCGCTCGATGACATCTTCGGCCACCGGCACTCCGAGGTCGGCTAGATGGAGAGCGCCAACCCCTCGGCGGAGTTACGCAGGGCGGTGAGCCAGGCAAGCGAGCGGATCCACGAGATCATCGACGCGGCCGAGCGGGTCGCGCTCGAGATTCGCAGCGATGCCGAAAGCGAAGCCGCCGCCTACCTGGCCGAGCGTAAGCGCGAGGCCGACCAGCTCGCCGAGGCGCGCACTCGCGAGTCCGAACGCGCGGTGACCGAGCGCACGGCGGCGCTTGACAGCTTGATCAAGACGCTCGCCGACAGCGCCGAGCACTTCAAGCGGCAGGGCGAGGTCATGCTCGCCGATCTCGATCGGGTGATCGCCGACGCCCGCAGCGGCGTCGGTGCCGAGAGGGCAAATTTCGCCCGCGACGACGAGCCGCTGGCGCCGGTGCCCGAGCCCGAGAGCCCGCAACCGCCCCGACCGCGGCCGGCGCCCGCGATCGTCGCCTTCCCCGGACGAGCCGCGGCCGGTGACGAGCGCGATCGCGACCAGGCTCCCGGCGCCGATGACCAGACCTCCGAAGCCGTCCTTCGCGTAACGCAGCTGGCGGTGGTCGGCAAGGGCCGCAAGGAGATACTCAAGGAGCTGAAGGGCGACTTCCCTGACGTCGACATGGCCGCGATCGTCGACGAGATCCTCGGCTGACCCGTGCGGACGGCGAGCGACTAGGGGTCCTGCCAGATGCGCTTGTCGGCGGCGAACAGGCTGACGTCGGTGAGCTTCGCGAACACCGCCCAGCGCTGAGCGGCGCTGTAGAGCGGGTGGCAGGCGGTGAGCACGAGCCGTTCATAGCCGACGTCGTCGACGATCTCGACCTGACTGGGGTCGACGATCTCGTGCTTCTCGACCTCGTAGGTGAAGGTCCCGTACGGCATCTCGAGCGTGATCTGATCGCCATCCTCGATCTCATTGATGCGCCGGAACGGCGCCAGGTAGGTGGTCCGGTGGCCGGCGATCCCGATCGTCCTGCCCTGACCCGGGAATGCGGTCTCGGGATAGTGGCCGGGTCCCTTCTGCAGGCTCGCGGTGTCGGTCCCCTGGACGACGACGATGCTGAGGTCGATGCTCGGGATCTCGATCCGACCGATCCCCTGGCCGGTTTTCACCTGGTCCGCGAACAGGCCGGCGAGGCCCTCGACCCGCTGCTCGACGTTGCCCGCGCCCTTGACCGCGCGCAGGTCGGCGGGCGACGGGAACTCGTCCTCGAGCGCCGCCAGCGAGTTCGCGGCCTCGCCCTGCTTGATCGACCCGTACACGGTCGACAGCGGTTCCTTCCACGCCAGCGTCATCGCCACGTCGGCGGCAATCACGATCCCGGCCGTGATCAGAGCGATCGAGAGGATGTGGGCCGCGCGCCGCATTCGTGGTCACCATGATCCCGGAGCGAGCGGCAGCATGCCAGACTTGCGCGCCGATGACCGACGAAGCACCCCGGATCGCGAGCTACCAGGCGGATCCCGAGCGGATCGGCCGCGTGCTGCTGCTCTACTCGGGCGGCCTCGACACGTCGGTGATGCTGCACTGGATCCAGCAGCGTTACGGGGCGGAGATCGTCACCCTGACCGTCGACCTGGGTCAGCCGGGCGAGGACTGGGATGTGGTCGTCGGCAAGGCTCGCGAGCTCGGCGCCGTGGAGACGATCCGGGCCGACGCGCGCCAGGAGTTCGCCGCCGAGTACGTGCTTCCGGCGATCAAGGCGAACGCCCTCTACGGCGGCGGCTATCCGCTGTTCACGGCCCTGGCTCGGCCGCTGATCGCGAAGCTCGCGGTCGAGCATGCGCGCGCGACAGGCTGCGACACGATCGCCCACGGCTGCACCGGCAAGGGCAACGACCAGGTTCGCATCGACGGCACGATCGCCACCCTCGGCCCCGAGCTCAAGGTGCTGGCGCCGGTGCGCGAATGGAAGATGGGGCGCGAGGAGGAGATCGCCTACGCGCGCGAGCACAGGATCCCGATCAAAGGCGCCAACGAGGCCCAGGCGCCGTACTCGATCGACGACAACCTCTGGGGGCGCTCGTCGGAGGGCCGCTCGATCGAGGACCTCTCGGAGCCGACACCCGACGACGTCTTTCAGCTCGTCACCCGGCCCGAGCAGGCGCCGGACCAGCCGCAGCTGGTCCGGATCGGCTTCGAAGCCGGGTGCCCGGTCTCGGTCGACTCGGAGCGACTCGAGCTGGTCGAGTTGATCGAGCGGGTGGCGGGGATCGCCGCCCGCCATGGCGCCGGGATCGTCGACCACATCGAGGACAGGATCGTCGGGCTCAAGGTCCGCGACATCTACGAGGTGCCGGCCGCGGCGGTGATCCTGCCGGCGCACCGGGAGCTGGAGAAGCTGGTCTCGACCATCCACCAGAACAACTTCAAGCGCGCGCTCGAGGACAAGTGGGCGTACCTCTGCTACGCCGGGCTCTGGCACGAGCCGCTGCGCGAGGACCTCGACGCCTATATGGATTCCGCCAACGCCACCGTCACCGGCGAGGTCACGGTGAAGCTGTTCAAGGGCCTGGCGACGGTCGTCACGCGGTCGTCGCCGTTCGCGCTCTACGATCAGAGCCTGGCCTCGTTCGGCGAGTCCGGTGGAGAGTTCAGCCAGGATGCGAGCCCCGGCTTCATCGAGTTGTTCACGCTTCAGAGCCGGATGGCCCACCGGGTTCGGCACCGCGACCCCGGGGTAGACGACTAAGGAATCGGCGGAAGGAACTGTCGGAACATGGCTTCAGCGATCTATGAGCTCATCGGCCGGTTCGTCGTCCGCAGCTTCTGGCTGCGCTTCGGCGGACAGGTCAAGGTCGCGGGCGGCGTCTTCGCCGTCTTCCTGCTCGTCGCCGGCTACCTGATCGCCAAGCGGGAGCCGCCCGAGGGCTGAATTGTGGGCAGAGCAGACGCGCAGCCACCGCCGGTCGCGGCCAGCGACGCCGATACGGTGGCTTACTTCGACGCGTACGTCCCCGAATATGACCCTGGGCGACTCGAGCTCGCGGCGGACTACATCCGCAGGCATGCGAGCGCGGATTCTGAGCTGATCGACCTCGGATGCGGGGTTGGCAACACACTCGCCTTCCTCGCCGAGCAGACGCCGATCACGCGATTCGCAGCGCTCGATGTGAGCCAGAACTGCCTCGACAAGACCCGCGAGCTGGTCGAGTGCGAAACCGTCCTCGGCTCCGCCGTCGACGCCAGCGTCGCCGCGCGGCTGGCCGGGCGTTTCGACTTCGCGATCCTCTCCGCCGTCCTCCACCACCTGGTCGGCAGGACGCGGGCCGAGTCGCGGCGAAACGCGGTCGACGCAGTTCGCAACGCGCTGACGATGCTCACCGACGAAGGCTCCCTGGTGATCCACGAGCCCGTGTTCGAACAGAAGCTGGCGATGGACGCGGTCTTCTGGGCGAAACGCGGTCTCAGTCGCGTGAGTGGCAACCGCCGGGTACCGGTGCTCGGCTACTGGGGCAACCTCGGAGCACCCGTGGTCTCCTACTACTCGGACGCCGGGCTGGCGCGGATCATCGCCGAAGGGGGTGGGCGCATCGTCGAGCAACACAGCGAGCCGGAGAAGCTCCCCGGTCTCATGGATCGCCTGCTCGACCGCGCGAGCACCACGGTCGCGGTCGTCGCCGCCTGACCCGGCTCAGGCCGTCCGACCGGCCCGGCTGGAGACGAAGCTGACGTCGTAGCCGTCCAGGGCGATCGGCCTGTAGCCGGCCTGACGCAGTCTCGCGACGCAGCTCGTCATCCGCTCGATCCCTGGTTCCTTGTGAAACTCAACACAGAAGATCGAGACCGATGGTTCGAGCCCGATGATCGTCTCGATCAGCTCGTACTCGGCGCCCTCGACGTCGATCTTGAGCAGATCGAGGTGAGTGTGGCCGAGCTCCGCCATCAGCGACGGCAACGACCGGCACGGGGCGTCGAACGACTCGTCGCTGGAATGGCGGTTGCCGGCGGAGAAGTTGGCGTCGCCATAGTCGGGCGCCCAGAGTCGCAGCGTGCCGTCGGTGGACCAGACCGCCCACGGGTGGAACTTGAAGGCCGGCTGATCGGCAGCGGTGCGCTCGACGTGCCGGATCGACGCCGGCGTCGGGTCGAAGGCGTGGACGTCACAGCCATAGCGCTCGATCAGGGCGAGGTCGAAGCTGATGTCGTCGCCGACCCCGGCGCAGTAACAGACGCTCTCGGGGCCGAGCACATGCTCGGCGATGGTCCAGCCGCCGTAGTCGGTCCCGAGGCGCACCGTATCGATCTCGTCGAGCGGCCCGACGGCGCGGGCGAAGCGTCGTCCGGGCGAGAACGGCCAGGCGTGCACGGCGGCCGCGAGCAGGCGGTTGGCAAGCGGCGTCAGCCGGCGCACTCCCAGGCGGCGGCGCCGGAGTCGGCCCAGATCTGCGCGGCGATCTCTGACTGCTGCTCGGGCGAGGCGTCCTGCGGCTGCCCCTCGCCGCCGTAGAGCTCCCAGGTCGAGGGCAGGATCTGGTAGGCGCCGCCGGCGCCGGAGGAGGGATTGACGGCCTCGAAGTTGCCGCCCGACTCGCAGATCACGATCGCTTCGGGGATCGCCCAGTCGCCGAACCACGCCATCACCTCGGACTGGGCCTGCTCGGCGGAGATCCGCTCGAGCCGCTGGACCTGGTCGGTCCAGCGCCCGACCTGCGACTGCAGGCTCTCGACCGCTGCCTGGCGCTGGTCCCGCAGCGCCGCCAGGTGGCTCGCCTGAGCCTCGGCGTCGGCGCGCACCGCCGCGATCTCGTCGCGCGCGGCCTCGATCTGAGCGTTGAACTCCTCGGCCTTCTGCTGCGCCTCCTCGACCTCGCCGAGCCGCTGGGAGACCTGGTCGCGCAGGGTGCGGACCCGGGAGACCAGCGAGGCATCGGCCTCCTCGATCCGCCGCAGGTACTCGGCCCGGGTCTGAAGGTCGTCGAACCCGTCGGACTCCAGCAACAGCGTCGTCGCGTCGGGCATCCCGGCCCGGTAGATGTCCACCAGCCGGTTCGAGAGCGCCTTGAGCCCGCGGTTGAGCTGGGCGCGAGCGGCGGCGAGCTCGTCGCGGGTCCGCGCGACCTGCGCCTCGAGCCGGCGCTCGCGCTCGCGGCCCTGCTCGAGCACGGCGCTCAGCTGCGCCTCGCGCTGGGCGGCCGCGATCGCCTGCTGCTGGGCGGCCGCAAGCTCGGCCGTCGTGCTCTCGATCTGGGCTCCCAGCGCCTGCGCCTGCTCCTTGGCGCCCGAGATCCGCGAGTTGAGCTCGTCGATCGAGGGTGCAGCGACCGAGGTCGCGGCACCGGTCCCGAGCACGAGGATGGCGAGCAGGGCCGCGAGCGTCGACTTGCGGGCGTGGGCGGGGGAAGGCTTGTCTTCAGTCGTATGGCCCATGTGCGATGCCTACGGGGTTAGCTGACGGGCTCGCGCCCACATGGATTCGTGGCCGGCGCTACGCGCGTTCGGCGCGATTCGCCCCTGGCGATGCAGAGCAACACCGCCTTCGGGTCCCCCGATTCCCGGCGCCTGGCCGTGCGTATACGGCGATTTGCAGGGAACTCGGCGAGGGCGGGAGACTAACGGACCGTTAGGGACCGGTGAGCAGCGTGCGCGAGGCTCCTGCCCCTGCAACGGAACTTGCACCGTCCTGCACGACATCCTGCACGGGGCCCTGCTCGAGCTCGGGCGACCACTCCGCCCGCCGCAGGGAGCCCGCCGCGAGCGCCAGCACAGCGATCACTCCGGCCCCGGCGACCGCGTAGCTGACCCTCGGGCTGAAGATCGCCGCGATCGCGCCACCGACGAGGAAGCCGATCCCCGGCGTGGCGCTCGCAAGCGCCTCGAGCAGCGCCAGGACCCGGGCCTGGTAGGCGGCCCTGGTCAGCTCCTGGACCGCGGTCACGAGCGCGATCCACTGCACCCCGTTGCCGAGCCCGCCGACGAACGAGGCGGCGCAGGCGACGGCGAGGGTGGGGGAGACCGAGGTGGCCAGATAGGCGACCCCGATCGCCAGCGTGGAGAAGAACAAGAGGGCGCGCAAGGGGACCCGTCGCAGGGCGGCGAAGGCGACGCTGCCGACGACCATGCCGGCGCCCCAGCTCGCCAGCAGGACGCCGTAGCCGGCGTCACCGGTGTCGAGAGTCCGCTTCGCGAACACGACCTCGATCGGGATCACGAGCGAGAAGAAGACGAAGGCCAGCGCCTGGGCGGCGAGCAACCGTCGCAGGGCGGGGCGCTCGCGCACGTAGGCGAATCCGCGGCGCAGGCGCTCGGTCCAGGGGGACTCGGGCTCCTCGAGCTCGGGCAGCTCGAGCCGCCGGGCCGCGGCCAGCAGCGCCGCCACGGCCATGAACGAGGCCGCGTCGGCGAGCAGCGCGGTCTCGACGCCGGCCCCGGCGACGACCAGGCCGGCGATCGCCGGACCGCCGGCGGCGCCGATCGTAAAGGCGATGTTGAGCAGCGCGTTGCCCTCGCGCAGCTGGCCGGCGGGCGCGAGCACGGCGGTCGCCGCGGTCCGGGTCAGGGCGCGCGCCGCGGAGGCGATCGAGCCGTCGAGCGTCGCCAGCGCGAGCACCGCGACGAGCGCGAACTCGTCGACCATCAGCGCCAGCACCGCGAAGGCGATCGCCTCGGCCGCGTAGAGGCTCGGAAGCGTGATCCGCACCGGCAGTGCCTCCAGGCGCGAGACCAGCGGCGGCCCGAGCACCGCCGGGGCGAAGTGCATGCCGCAGAACAGCGCCGCGGTCGCCATCGGGCTGCCGGTCTGGTCGAAGACGAGGATCGCGAGCGCGATCTCGCCGAGCCAGTTACCGAGCTCGTTGACGAGGTAGGCGAGCCCCAGGTTGGGGAACCCGGGCAAACGGAGGGGACGGAGCGCCGAGACCATCGCCGGCGAAGTTACTCCAGCGATTGCAGCGTTGTTGCAATTTCAGCACCCGAGTTGCAAGTTTGGACAAGTTGTGTAAGGTCTGCGCAAGTTGTAGTCGGGTTGACTCAAGCCCGAGAGGGCACCGAGCCAAAGGAAAGGGACTCCCATGGGCTTCCGCAAGAGCTAAACGTCGCCGTAAGTTCTTACTCGAAGCAGGCGAGCGCCGCCGCTGGATCCGTGAGCGATTCCGGGCGGCGTTTGTGCGTGGGGATGAGTCTCGGTCAGCGGGCCCGCTCGCGGCTCAACGGGCGCGCTCTCCGACCGCCGGCGTCGCCTTGACGTAGTCGTGGATGCGCTTGTCGAGCGCCAGCTCGGCCTCGAAGTCGGCGTCCTCGCCGTGGCGGTAGGCGAGGTCCTTGCCGTCGAGTACCTCGATCAGGGCCTCGACGTAGCGGCCGTCGAGCTGCGTGCCCGAGACCCGTCGGAGCTCGATCACGGCCTCGTACGAGCTGACCGGCTCGCGGTAGGTGTCACGGGCGGTCATCACGTCGTAGGTGTCGGCGACCGAGACGATCTTGGCCAGCTCCGGGATCTCGTGCTCGTCGAGTCCGCGCGGGTAGCCCTTGCCGTCGAGCCGCTCGTGGTGGGCGAGGATGAT
>DATBPT010000165.1:0-6837 GCA_036561205.1 Solirubrobacterales bacterium | reverse complement strand
AGGCAGACGTTGCCGGTGCCGTAGAGCCCGTTGCCGCCCGCCAGGTCCCCGTTCTTGAGCGCGATCGCCGCCGTACCGCCGATCCCGGTTCCGTCCGGCGCCATCGCGTACCACTGGCCGCGATCGAGCCCGGCGGCGCCGGCGCCGACGTTCGTGCGCAGCAGCTCCCGCGCGTCCTCCGGGGTCGATGGGTTGAGCAGGTCGGCGGCGGTCGCGCCGCCCTCGAGCGAGGCGCCGTCGGCCTCGAAGATGGCGCCGGCGGTGCTCGTCTTCACGTAGATGCGCCCGTGGAGGGCATCCGTGCTCGCGTTGCGAAAGCACTTGCCATAGACCGAGAGCTCGCCCCTACTCGCCAGGGTCACCGGCGGCGCGGCCGCCTGCGCGCTTGCCAGATCGGCGCCGTCGGTCGCGAGCACGCGCTCGTACGAATCGCCGAACAGGTTCACGGTCTCGACCGTGCGCGCCGCCGGCACCGGTCCCAGCTTCGACTCGAGCACCTGCTCGCCCGTGAGCGCGTTGGCGGCGACGTCCGAGCCCCTGACCGACTGCGCCTTGATCTGCTTCGAGCGGATCGCGTCGCGCTTGATGTCGCCGGCGTCGACACTGCCGTGCCCGGGCAACGCGATCGCCGCGCCCGACATCGCCACCACCAGGGCGATCAAGGCCAGAATCAGTCCGGGCGTCGGACGCATCCTGGGCCCGTGGAGAGTCAGCTGCCGCGCAGGAACGGCGGGACGTCGATGTCGTCGTCGGAGACCTGGAGCTCGCGGCGCTCGCGATCGGCGAGCCCGCCGACCCGGCGGGCGCGGCTGCGCTCGCGCACCTGCATCGGCTTGCGGGCGAGCGTCTCACGGCCCTCGAACCCGGTCGCGATCACGGTCACCCGGACCTCGTCGCCGAGCGTCGGGTCGATCACGGTGCCGAAGATGATGTTGGCGCCCTTGTCGGCGGTCGAGACGACGATGTCGGCGGCCTCGTTGACCTCGAACAGATTCAGGTCCTCGGAGCCGGTGAAGTTGAGCAGCATCCCGGTCGCGCCCTCGATCGACTCCTCCATCAGCGGTGAGTTGACGGCCATCTTCGCCGCCTCCTGGGCGCGGTTCTCGCCCGAAGCCGTGCCGATGCCCATCATCGCCGAGCCCGCGTCCGCCATCACCGTCCGCACGTCGGCGAAGTCGAGGTTGATCTGGCCGGGGGTGGTGATCAGGTCGGTGATCCCCTGGACGCCCTGGCGGAGGATGTCGTCGGCCATCCGGAAGGCCTCCTGGACCGAGGTCCGGCGTTCGACCACCTCGAGCAGCTTCTGGTTCGGGACGATGATCAGCGTGTCGACCTTGGCGCGGAGCTTGTCGATCCCGTCGAGCGCCTGCTGCATGCGCCGGTTGCCCTCGAACTCGAACGGCTTCGTGACCACGCCCACGGTCAGCGCACCGATCTCCTCCTTGGCGATCTCGGCGATCACCGGTGCGGCGCCGGTTCCGGTGCCGCCACCCTCGCCCGCGGTGACGAAGACCATGTCGGCGCCCTTGAGCGCCTCCTTGATGTCGTCTCGCGACTCGGCGGCGGCTCCGGCGCCGACATCCGGGTTGGCGCCGGCCCCGAGGCCGTGGGTGAGGTTGTGCCCGGCCGCCAGCTTGATGTCGGCCTCGCAGGACTGCAGCGCCTGCACGTCGGTGTTGATGGCGATGAACTCGACGCCCTTGAGCCCGGCGTCGACCATGCGGCTGACCGCATTGGTGCCGCCGCCGCCGGCTCCGACGACCTTGATCACCGCGAGATAGGACGACTCGACCATTTCTCCCGTTCCTGAGTTGACCCTATTTCTTCCGTCCGAGGCTGAAGGCAGACTTGAGTGTTTTCCGCTCTATGCAGCCTAGACGTGAGGGTGACGCTAGGGCATCGTGGCGTCCGTGTCAATCGACAGAGCGATCGCCAGCATGGAATCGTGCAGCCGCCTCAACCCTCGATATGAACTCGAGAGTTCCCATATTCCCTAAAGTCTCGACCTAGAGTGTAGGGTCGGTGACCGGCGGCGGCTGCGCGGCGCCGCCGGCAACCGGCCGCTCGGGCACCCGGACGTCCACGTAGGTGAGCGAGTCGAGCTTCGGGTTCGCGAGCACCGCTGCCGCGGATGCCCACTTCTCGGCCGCGCGCGAACCGCTGCCGAAGCGCACCGGGATCCCGCCGCGGAGGGTGAGCTCGACGCCGTAGTCGTGATCGAAGTCGACGCTGTGGATCAGCGGCCGCAGGGGGTCGGGGGCGGCGCCCAGGACGAGCGCCTGTTGAAGCGGGTCGCCCTCGAGCGCCGCGCCCGGCGGGATCTGGTTGAGCTCCAGCGACGGCAGGTCCTCGGCGTCGTTCACGGACACCCCGGCGAGCAGGGTCCCATCGGCCGCCGCCGGTACCTCCTGCCCCCCGGCCTGCACCAGCAGCGCCGGCGGCCGCTCGTTGACCTCGATCCGCATCCCGTGGGGGAAGTTCGGATCGACGCTGACGGATTCGACGGTCGGGAACTGGGCGGCGACGCTCTCGATCCGCGCCGGGTCCGCATGCAACGTCGTCTGTCGCTCCGCGACCCGGGTGATCTCCGAGACGATCTGCTCGCGATCGCCGCTGGTCACCCCGACGACGTCGACGTGGGTGACGGCCACCAGCGAGGAGTCGCGCAGCCAGAGCAGGTAGCCGGCCGCGACGGTGACACCGAGGATCGCGATCAGGCCGAATCGGTACCGCCACGAGGACGCGCTGAATGCCCGCCTCGCGGCGCGCACGGGCCGCGGACGCGACCAGGCGCGCACAACCCGAGTCCGAGTCCGGCGGCGCGGCGGGCGGCGGGCGGCCTGGCGCTTCGGCGCCGCTCGTTTCGGCGCCGCGCGCTTCGGGCTCGCCTTCCTGCGAGAAGGCGCAGCGCTGCGGGTTCGCGCCGCGGCCTGCGACCGCCGGGCGCCGGATCGGTCCCCGCGCGCGCTCGTGCGGCGCTTACCGGCAGGGGTCGAGGCCCGAGATCGGCTCATCAGGGTGGTTTTCACCCCGCGAGCCTCGCCTCCTTCCGCCTACTCGGAGACCTTTTCCTCGAGCTCCCAGTCGTCGGGCCACTCGACCTCGCCGAGAACCTGTACCTCGGGCTCGAGCGCGATCCCGAAGCGCTCGTGGACGCGGCGCCGTGCCGCCGACATCACCGCGAGCACGTCGGCCGTGGTCGCCTCACCGGCGTTCTCGACGAAGTTCGCGTGCTTGGGCGAGAGCCGGGCGCCACCGGCGCTCAGCCCCTGACAACCGGCGGCCTCGAGCAGCTGTCCGGCGGTCCGGCCCTCGGCGCGTTCGTCGTCGGGGTTCTTGAAGGTTGAGCCGAAGGTCTTGATCCCCGATGGCTGGGCCTCGCGGCGCTTGCCCCGCATCTCGGCCAGGGTCGCCTTGACCGCCGCGGGGTCGGCCTCGGTGAGCCCGAACGAGGCCAGCGAGACGACCTCCCCCGGACGCAGGTTCGAGCGCCGGTACTCGAACCCGAGCTGCTCGGGCCGGCGGCGCTCGACGCCGGCGGCCGTACAGACGTCGACCCACTCCAGCACCCGCGCCAGCTCCCCCCCGTAGGCGTTTGCGTTCATCCGCACGGCGCCACCGACCGTCCCCGGGATGTTGATCCCGAACTCGAGCCCGCTCAGCCCCCAGCCGGCGATCTTCGCCGCGGCGGAGGGCAGGCGGACGCCCCCACCGCAGACGACCCGGGTTCCCTGGCGCTCGAGCTGCGCCAGCTCGCCGGCCAGCTTCAGCACCAGCCCACCCACGCCGGCGTCGGCGACCAGCAGGTTCGATCCCGATCCGACGACCTCGACCGGGACCTCGGCGCCCCCGGCCCATCGCAGCAGCTCGACCAGCTCGGACTCGGACTCGGGACGGGCGAAGAGCTCCGCCTTGCCGCCCGCGCGCAGGGTCGTCAGCCGCGCCAGCGGAAAATCCCGCTCGATCCCCGCGGGCAGGCTCACGAGCCCTGCACCAGCGCCTCGCCGAGCCTGAAAACATCGCCGGCGCCGATCGTCACCAGCAGGTCGCCCTCGCCGAGACGCGGGGCTAGGACGCGCTCGGCGGTCTGCAGGTCGCGCAGCCAGAGCACCGGGCGGCCACCGGCGTGATCGGCCGCCGCACGGGCGACGTCGAGCCCGCTGACCCCGGCGAGCTCGCCGACCGGTTGCTCGCGGGCCGCGTAGACGTCGAGGACTCCGACCTCGTCGGCCGCGGCGAGCGCGGCGCCGAAGCGCCGGGCGAGGGCCTTCGTGCGCGAGTACAGATGCGGCTGGAAGACGGCGATCAATCGCCGCGGCTCGAGCTCGCGCAGCGCTTCCAGCGTCGCTTCGACCTCGGTCGGGTGATGGGCGTAGTCGTCGTAGATCTCGGCGCCGCGACGGCTTCCCTTGCGCTCCTGGCGCCGCAGGATTCCGGGGAAGCTGCCGAGCGCCTCGGCCGCCGGGCCGAGCTCGATCCCTGCGAGCTCGATCCCGGCAAGCGCGGCGCGCGCGTTGAGCACGTTGTGGCGGCCGGGCACCCGCAGGGAGAGCTCGCCCGGCCCCGGTGCGCCGGCGTCGAAGCGGGCCACCGGGCGCGTCCCGGAGGAGCCGGCGGCGATCGGGTCGAGCGCCGGGTCGGCGAGCAGGGCGAGGGCCGAGGCCGAGCCGGCAAAGCGTCCGAAGGCCTCGAGCAGCTCCGCCCGGGAGCTCCAGCGAGAGTGGTGATCGAGCTCGACGTTGGTGATCACGGCGACCTCCGGGCCGAGGTCGAGGAAGCTGCCGTCCGACTCGTCGGCCTCGGCGATCACCCACTCCCCCGCGCCCCAGCCGGCGTTCGCCGGGCTCCCGCCCGGTCCGGCGCCGGGCAGCTCCCCGCCGAGGAAGAAGCAGGGCTCGGCGCCGGTCGCTCGCAGCGCGTGGACGAGCATTCCGGCGGTGGTCGTCTTACCGTGGGTGCCGGAGACCGCTAGCAGCCGTCTCGCGGAGCAGAGCTCGGCGAGCAGCTCGCCGCGGCGGATCACACGTTGGCCGCGCTCGCGGGCGCGCACCAGCTCCGGGTTGTCGTCGGCGATCGCGGTCGAGACGACGACCTCGGCGCCGGCGGGCACCTGGTCGGGATCGTGGCCGATCCGCGGCTCGAGCCCGGCGTCCCGCAGCCGCGAGAGGTAGGAGCTCTCGGCGCGGTCGGAGCCCGTCACGCGGGCACCGAGACCGGCGCAGACGAGGGCCAGGCCGCTCATCCCGGCGCCGCCGATGGCGATGAAGTGCAGCTCGCGGCCGCTCCAGTCGTCGGAGGTCAGATCAGGCGCCTCAACGGCGGCGCGACTCGGCTTCGCTTTGCTCCGCCTCATAGCGATCAAGCTTTGCCGATCGCGTCGAGGACCTCCGCCGCGACCCGCGCGGCGGCGTCGGGCCGGGCGAGCGCCGCGGCCGCGTCCGCCATCCGCGACAGCCGTTCGCCGTCGGTGAGCAGCTCGCCGGCCAGCTCTCGCAGCCGCCGCGGATCGAGCTCGGCATCCTCGAGCAGGACCGCGGCGCCCCCGGCGGCCATCCACTCGGCGTTGGCGTGCTGATGGCGCCCCGAGGCGTGCGGGTAGGGGACCAGGATCGAGGGCCGGCCGGCGGCGGCGATCTCGAAGATCGAGCCCCCCGCGCGCGCGAGCACCAGGTCGGACGCGGCGAGCGCGTCCGCGAGCCCGGGCTCGTACTCGAGCAGCGTGTAGCGGTCCGTGTGCGGTGCCGCGTCGAGGGCGGCCCGGACGGCGGCATGATCGCGGCTGCCGCTGATGTGGAGGACGTGGAAGTCGCGTCCGGCGGCCTCGGGTCCGCAGAACGCCTCCAGGGCGGTGAGGTTGATCGACCGCGCCCCCTGGCTGCCGCCGAAGACGAGCAGGCAGCGGTCGGCGGCGGCGATCCCGAAGCGCCGTCGCGCCGCCTCGCGATCGGCGCCGAAGATCGCGGCAGGCACCGGACGCCCCGTGACCAGGTAGCGGTCGCTGTCGAGCCCCTCGATCGGGAACGCGAGGCAGACCCGGCGGGCGCGGCGAGCGAGCATCCGGTTGGTGAGCCCGAGGTGGCGATCGGCCTCGGTCAGCACCAGCGGCAGTCCGGCGCGGAGCGCGGCGAGGCCGGCCGGGCCGGCGACGTAGCCGCCGCCACCGAGGACGGCCTGGGCGCCGCGATGCTCCAGCACCCGGCGGGCCGCCGGGACCGCGGCGGCGGCGAGGCGAAGGGAGCCGGCCGCCCGAATCGGGTTGCGGCGGTCGAGGCCGCGGACGCGCAACAGGTCGATCTCGTAGCCGGCCGCCGGGACGACCTCCGCCTCGGCGCGATCGGCGGCGCCGAGGAAGGAGACCTTGGCGCCCTCAGCCCGAAGCGCGTCGGCTACGGCGAGCGCCGGAACGACGTGTCCGGCGGTTCCCCCCGCCGCGATCACGACTGTTGGTGGCGCGAGACCCATCGACGACGCGCAGTGTCCCACCGCCGCTCGACGGCTTGGCGGCTCGTCGCCGGCTCGCGGTCGACGGCTTCGCCGCCAAACCTGCGCTGCCGCCGCGCGAGACGTTCAGCAGCAGGCCGACGGCGGCCAGCATCACCAGCATGCTCGCGTTGCCATAGGAGACGAAAGGCAGCGGCACCCCGGTCAGCGGGGCGAGGCCGAAGACCGCAAGCAGGTTGACCAGCGCCTGGACCAGCACCAGCGAGGTGAGCCCGGCGGCGAGCAGCTTGCCGTAGCGATCGCGGGCCGATTGGGCGATCCGGAAGCCGGCGTACCCGAAGAGCCCGTAGAGGCCGACCAGGGCCCCGATCCCGACCATCCCCAGCTCCTCGCCGA
>DATBPT010000164.1:0-7945 GCA_036561205.1 Solirubrobacterales bacterium | reverse complement strand
TGACCGCGGCGCTGGCGCCCCTGCGCCGCGGGCTCGAGCGGCTGCCGATCGTCAAACCGGTGCTGCCCGACACGGGGGTTCCGTTCCAGCTCGTCCACACCGACGACGTCGCCGCCGCGATCGCCGCGGCCACCGCGGGCGAGGGGGAGCCGGGCGTCTACAACCTGGCGGCGCCGGACGAGATCACCACCGCCGACCTCGCCCGCGAGCTCGGCTGGGCCACCGTGCCGGTGCCGAAGGCGGCGGTCTCCGCGGTCGCCGCGGCGATCGAGCGCGCACCGTTGACCCCGGCGATCGCCGAGTGGATCAACGCCTTCCGCACGCCGGTGTTGATGGACACCTCGAAGGCCGCGCGCGAGCTCGGCCTCGGCGGCTGGCGCTCGGGCGCCGAGACCCTGACCGAGACGATCGCGGCGGCGCGCACGCGCGGCTTGCTGTGACGCGGAGCCCGACAGGGCGAAGCGAGCCGCGCCGCCGTTGAGGCGCCTGGTTTGAGCGGGCTCACCGGGCGGGTCGTCGAGTGGCGCTCGGCGGGGGCGGTCGAGCGCTTCCGCGACCGCGACATCCACGTCTTCGAGCGCCCCGGAGACGGGCCGCCGCTGCTGCTCCTGCACGGGTTCCCGTCGAGCTCCTTCGACTGGCGGCCCCTGCTCGCGGCCGCGGGCGGCCGCGAAGCGCTGGCCTTCGACTTCCTCGGCTTCGGGCTCTCGGACAAGCCCCGCGATCACGTCTACAGCCTCTTCTGGCAGGCAGACCTGACCGAGGAGCTGGTCCGGCGGCGGATCGGCGACCGGCCGGTCTTCATCGTCGCCCACGACATGGGCACCTCGGTGGCGACCGAGCTGCTGGCCCGGGCGATCGACGGTCGCCTCGGTTTCGAGATCGAGGGCGTGCTGCTGTTCAACGGCAGCATCGTGCTCGACCGGGCGACCCTGACCCCGGCCCAGCGGCTGCTGCGCAGCCCGCTCGGCGGGCTGGCCGGGCGGTTGAGCGGCGAGCGGGTCTTCCGCCATCAGTTCGGCGGGGTTTTCTCGGCCACGCATCCGCTCACAGACGCCGAGGCCGCCGATCAGTGGTCGCTGATCTGCCACAACGGCGGCCGCACCCTCGGCCACCGGCTGATCCACTACCTCTCCGAGCGCCAGCGCTACACCGAGCGCTGGCACGGGGCGATCCGCGACTGGGACGGGCCGCTGAGCTTCGCCTGGGGATTGCAGGATCCGGTCGCCACCACCGCCGTGCTCGAGGCTCTGGTCGAGCTGCGGCCGAGCGCGCCCGTGGACCGCCTGCCCGAGCTTGGCCATTACCCGCAGCTCGAGGACCCGGCGGCGATCGCCGCCGCGCTCGAGGCAGCGATCTCCTTCGCCGGGGGCGCGGCCTAGACCACGCAGGCCCGGGCGATCGTGGTCAGCGACTGGTAGTAGACGTCGCGCTCGAAGCCGGGGGCGGGGAAGAGGAAGGCCTGGGAGGGCGAGGGGACATCGACGCGGGCCTTGTCCTCACCGCTGTCGAGGTCGACGACGACGAGCTGATCGCTGCCGAGCCGCAGCGACGCAGGGCCGCGGGCGAGGCCCGACTGCGCCATCAGCTGGCCGAGCACCCGGGTCAACGGTCGCACCGCGGGCCGCCGCCACGGCTCCCAGTCGCGCCAGTCCTGGACCACCAACTCGCGGGTGTCGGAGAAGACGATCGGGTGGCCCGCGTGGGCGAAGCCGTCGCGCCGCCAGAGGTCGGTGAGCTCGTCGCCCTCGAGCCGCCAGGCGCGCAGGACCGCGTTGCCGGCGTCGTAGGCGACCACGATCCGCCCCTCGGGATCCCAGCCCGGCGGGTTCGACTCGGTTCCGAAGGGGAGCCCGCTGATCTCGACCGAGCGCACGGCCTCGCCGTCGTCGCGGCGCGCCCACCAGAGGCGGACCGGGCTCGCCGCCTCGCCGCTGCCGAGCATCGTCCGGTCGGTGTGGTTGCGGCCGTTGTCCATCCAGAGCACATGCTCGGCGGTGATCACCGGGTCCCAGCCGTAGCTGCGCTCCGGTGCGGGCCCGTAGCGCGGCTGCCAGCGCTCGTCGACGGACAGCCGGCCGGCGTCGCGGTCGAGGCGCAGCAGGTAGGCGACCGTGGCGCCGATCGCGACCACCCCCTCGCCGTCGCTCGCCAGCCGGGCGACGACCGGCTGCTCGAGGCGCAGCGGTGGTGCCACCGGGAGCAGCGTCTGCGGATCGAGAGCCGAGACCGTCGACGGCTCGCGCCCCGCAGGCGCGTCGCAGTCCTTGGTGACCAGCTCGCCGCCGTCGAGGACGACGAACGAGTTGTGGGGCCGGGGAACGGGCAGCCGATGAGAGGCGAGCACCTCGAGCGCCGGGCTCAGCCGGTGCGCCCAGCGCCCGAAGACCATGTGCAGGTCGCCGTTCGCGTGCGCGGCGATGCCGCCGGGCCAGTAGGCGCCGCCCGGCAGCCGGGGCGTCGAGGCGACCGTGTCCAGGGTGATCGGGTCGAGCCGCTCGACCCAGCCCTCGACCGGGGTCGACTGCACGCCGCGGATTGGGATCGGATGGCGGAGGGCATAGAGCTCGCCCGGCTCGCGGCGGACCAGGGCGTCGGTGGCGAAGGCGTCACGCGCCGCGGTCAGCTCGAGCCGCTCGCCCGGCTTCAGCCCGAGCCCGGGCTGACCGTCGGCCGACCCGCCGCGGCGAGGACCACCGTCCTCGCAGGTCCACGGCCGCGGCCAGTAGCCGGCCGTCATCCCGCCCAGCGACGGTCGACGAACGCGAGCCAGATGTCGGCCAGGGTGGCGGCCGCGATCTCGGCCGATGCGCGCGGCTCGCGGCCGAAGGTTTCGAGCAGGTAGCTCTCCGTGAGCCGGTTCAGCGCTCGCGCCGACTCGGCGGCATCGGGGGGCGGGTTCGCCCCGTTCTCGATCCCGCGGCGAATCGTCTCCTCGACCAGCCGGTCGAAGCGCCCCCGAAGCTCAGCCTGGTGGGCCTCGACCATCGGATCCGCCGTCGCCGCCTCGGCCAGCGCCCGCAAGAGCGGCCCGTGGCGGGTGTAGACCGCGACCGGGAGCGCGATCGCCTCGCGTACATCGTCGGGATCGGGTCCGGTGTGGGTCGCCGCGACCTGCGCCTCGTAGAGCTCGTCGACCGCCTCGCCGCCGACCTGGAGCAGGAGGTCGGCGAGGTCGTCGAAGTGGCGGTAGAAGAGCGTCCGCCCGATCCCGGCCCGCTCCATGATCTCGCCGACGTTGAGCTCCGCATAGGATCGCTCGCGAACCAGCTCGAGCGCGGCGTCGACGATCCGCGCACGGCTTCGTTCGCGTGTTTCGCGTGTTGTCGTCTTCTGAGCCATCGAGGAGCGGTCTAGTTGACACAGTGTGACACAGTGTGTAAGGTAAAGCCAGCGTGAGGTTCAAGGAAGGACTCCGGACCGCAACGAAGGCGACGCTGGCGGCAGCGGCGATCGGCGCCATCGCGGCAGCCGGCGCCGAGGCCCGCCCGGCGGCCGGCGCCAAGGACTCGCGTCCCAACATCCTCGTCGTGATGACCGACGACATGGCGGCGAGCGACGTGCCGCTGATGCCACATGTGCAGAAGCTGCTCGCCCGCAAGGGGACGACTTTCGCCGACGCGATTGACTCGTTCCCGCTCTGCTGTCCGGCGCGGGCGACCTTCATCACCGGCCAGTACGCCCACAACCACGGGGTCAAGGGCAACTTCGCCCCCTACGGCTGGTACGGGATGAAGGACCGCAAGAACATCCTCCCGGCCTGGCTCGACGACGCCGGCTACCGCACAGCGCTGATCGGCAAATGGCTGAACGGCTACGGCGCCCGCGACGCGCACGGCGAGATTCCCAACGGCTTCGACATCTGGCGCGGCCTGCTCGACGTCTCGGCCTATGACTACTCCAATTTCGTCATGAACGTGGACGGCACGCTGCGTGCCTGGGGCGACAAGGACTTCGCCCGCAAGCTGGTCGAGTTCGCAATCGTCGAGGTCGACGACGAGCCCGACAGCATCGCCTCGATCTTCGCCAAGCTCGAGGAGCTGTTCGGGCCGCGCCCGTACAGCTACTGGGGCGCGCCGACCACCGAGGCCTACTCGCCGGACGTGACCGGGAAGATCACCGAGAAGCTGGTCAAGGCCGAGGGCACGAAGAAGAAGCCGTTCTTCATCTGGTGGGCGCCGGCGGCGCCGCACCGCGAGGACGTGGCGACGACGCTGATGGGCCGGCCGGGGCCGGACCCGCGCCCCGCGCCCCGCTACGAGGAGGCGAGCACGGGCTACACGCTGCCGCGGCCGCCGAGCTTCAACGAGGCCGACACGACCGACAAGTCGGCCAACTTCCAGGCCAAGACTCCGTCGCTGACCGATGCCCAGATCGCCCAGCTGCAGCTCGACTACGAGGGCCGCGCCGGCTCGATGCTGGCCGTCGACGACCACGTTGCGACCTTGGTCAAGACCCTGCGCGAGACCGGCCAGCTGAAGAACACGATGATCGTCTTCCTCTCCGACAACGGCTGGCTCCAGGGCGAGCACCGGATCCCCGGCGACAAGTTCCTCCCCTACGAGGAGTCGCTGCGGGTCCCGCTGATCATTCGCGGCCCCGGCGTGCCCAAGGACCAGACGGTGCACGGCCAGGTCTCGAACATCGACTTCGCGCCGACCCTGGTCGACGCGGCCGACGCGAAGCCGGGCCGCAAGATGGACGGCGTCTCGCTGCTGCCGACGATCGCCAAGCCGAATCGCCGCCCCGACCGGGCGCTCGAGATCGAGGCCCTGGCGCCGCTGTTCTCCGAACCCGCGATTCCGGTCAACGCCTGGGACCGCCCCTACACCGGAGTGCGCACCGACCGCTACACCTACGTCGTCTGGACCGAGACCGGGGAGAAGGAGCTCTACGACCGCGACAGCGATCCGTATGAGCTCGACAACGTCGCCGGCGATCCCGCATTCGCGAAGGTCGAGGCCGAGCTGGCGGCGAAGCTGGTGAAGCTCGCCGACTGCCGGGGCAGGGCCTGCAACGTGAAGCCATGAGGCGCGGCCGGGCGCTCGCGGTCCCCCTCGTCGTCGCCCTATTCGCCTCGAGCGCGAGCGCGGCGCCGCGCCCCGGCTCGCCGGACCTCCACGACGCCCGCTACTGCGAGGTGCTCGAGCTGCGCGGGGCGATCCCCGACGCCGAGGTGCTGGTCTGGAACACGATCGGCCTCAACGACTGCCCCGAGGCCGAGTGGGCAGCCCTGGACGCCGCCGCGCTCGCGGCGGAGCGGGGCGACACGATCGTGATCAAGAACGGCCCTCGCCACTTCCTCATGGACTCGGCGACGGCGGAGATCGGCCGCAGGCACACGTTCGGTGGGATCGCGATGCGCAAGGTGGCGACGATCCCGATCCACTCGTCCGCCGAGCTGGTTCGGTCCACCTACACCGAGCGGACGATCGAGCGCCACAACACCTGGACCTGGGAGAAGGGGCGCCGCGTCTATGAGCTGCTGGCGCCCGACGGGTCGAACTATGTGATGCAGAGCTACGCCCAGATCACGGACCCCGAGCAGTCGATCGCCGGCCTGCGCTCGCTGGGCGAGCGGCTGACGTTGCCGAAGGGCTGGAGCTATCGCTCGCGGCGGTTGAAGCGCGACCTGACCCTGGTCGCACATGGCAGCGCGACGGTGATCCAAGACGACTTCCAGAACACCTACCAGCGGCTGCCGCGGGCGCCGCGCGAGCCGCACCAGCTCCAGGTCACCGGGGCGACGAAGTCGGTCGGCTCGCCCGGGCCGGGGATGATCGAGGACAGGGGCAGCGTCAGCGGCGAGCCGTTCGGCGACGGGACCGTCGACGTCGTCGTCACCTTCGGTGAGGGCAACACGGCCACCGGCACGTTCGAGATCGATGCCGCCCGCGGCTCGGCCTTCGGCACGATCGCGATGACATACGTGATCAGCGGCTCGGAGATAACGTTCACCGGGACGGCGAGCTTCAGCGGCGGAACGGGCGAGTTCCGCGGGATCAAGGGCACGGTTGACGCCTATGACCACAACACCCTGGACGGGCAGTCGGGCTCGGTGAAGCTCGACGGGCGGGTCCGGTACTAGGCGCCGATGGACGCCTTCCGCACCCCCGACGACCGGTTCGAGTCGCTGCCCGGCTTCCCCTTCGAGCCGCGCTACCGCGAGGTCGACGGGCTGCGGCTCGCGCACATCGACGAGGGTGCGGGCGCGCCGGTCCTCTTCCTGCACGGCGAGCCGACCTGGTCGTACCTGTGGCGGAAGGTGATCCCGCCGGTGCTCGAGGCGGGGTTTCGCTGCCTCGCCCCGGACCACGCCGGCTTCGGGCGCTCCGACAAGCCCACCGACCTCGACTGGTACTCCTACGATCGCCACACGGAGCTCGCCGCGAGCCTGCTCACCGAGCTCGACCTCAGCGACGCGACGATCGTCGTCCACGACTGGGGCGGGCCGATCGGCCTCCGTCTGGCGGTCGAGCAGCCGGAGCGGATCGCGCGCATGGTGATCATGGACACCGGCCTGTTCACCGGCGAGCAGCCGATGTCCGAGGCATGGAAGACCTTCCGCGACTTCGTCGAGCGGACCGAGGACCTACCGATCTCGATGCTGGTCAAGGGCGCCTGCGCACGGGGCATGGATGACGACGTCGCGGCCGCGTACGACGCGCCGTTCCCGGCGCCCGAGTCGAAGGCCGGCGCCCGCGCGTTCCCGCTGATGCTGCCGACGACGCCGGAGATGCCCGGCGCCGCCGCGGGCAAGCGGGTGCTGGAGGCACTACGCACGGACGAGCGGCCGAAGCTGCATCTGTGGGCCGACTCGGACCCGATCATCCCGTTCAAGGTCGGCGAGCGGTTCGCGACCGCGATCAACGCCGAGCCGCCGGAGAAGATCGAAAACGCCTCGCACTTCCTCCAGGAGGATGCCGGCAAGCAGATCGGCGAACGAATCGCCGAATGGCTAAAGGAGAGACGATGACCGGTCCGCTCTACCGCCTGGGCGGCTTCTGCGCCCGCCACGCAAAGATCGTCTTCGTCCTCTGGATCCTGTTCGCCGTTGCGATCTCCGTCGGCGCCACCGGCGCCGGGCGCCCGACCTCCGATGACACGACGATCCCCGGCTCGGACTCGACCGCGGCCACCGATCTGCTGGAGCAGAAGCTGCCCTCGCAGGCCAACGGCGCGGTCCCGATCGTGGTCGAGTCGAAGTCGGGGAAGCTGACCGAGGGCGCCAACAAGACGGCGGTCGACAAGACCGTCGACGCGCTGAAGGCCAACCAGTACGTGCGCAGCGTCGTCAGCCCGCTCTCGAGCGAGGGCTCGACCTCGCTCGCCGAGCACGACACGCTCGGCATCATCAGCACCAATCTCACCCTCGGCAGCGGCGACCTCGACGACGAGGCGGCCGAGTCGGTCTTCGATGCGACCGCGCCGGCGAGCGACGCCGGGCTCGAGGTCTCGGCCGGCGGCTATCTGGGCTCGCAGCTCTCCTCGCCGAGCACCCGGCTGAGCGAGGTCGTCGGCATCGTCGCGGCGATGATCGTGCTCGTCTTCGTGCTCGGCACGGTGCTCTCGATGGTGATGCCGATCACCACGGCGCTGGTCGGCGTCTTCTCCGGCCTCGGCCTGATCGGCGTCCTCGGGGCCGCGATCGTCGTCCCCTCGATCGCGCCGACGCTGGCGATCATGCTGGGTCTCGGGGTCGGCGTCGATTACTCGCTGTTCATCGTCAGCCGCTACCGAGCCCTGTTCGACGGCGGCATGGAGTCCAAGGAGGCCGTCGCCCGCGCCGTCGCCACCTCCGGGGGCGCGGTCCTGTTCGCCGGCAGCACGGTCGTGATCTCGCTGCTCTGCCTCTACTTCGGCGGCATCCCGCAGGTGCGCGACCTCGGCTACTCGGCGGCGATCGCGGTCGCGGTCGTAATCGTCGCCTCGTTGACGATGCTGC
>DATBPT010000163.1:0-3683 GCA_036561205.1 Solirubrobacterales bacterium | reverse complement strand
CGGTGGCGGTGGCGCCCTCGGGGAGCTCGCCGTCGAGCTTGAATCCGACCACCTGTGGCAGCAGCATCGAGATCGGCTGGCCCAGCATCGCTGCCTCCGCCTCGATCCCGCCGACGCCCCAGCCGAGCACGCCGAGGCCGTTGACCATCGTCGTGTGAGAGTCGGTGCCGACCAGGGTGTCCGGATAGGCCTGGGTGACCCCGTCGCCGCGGTGCGAGAAGACGACCTGGCTCAGGTACTCGAGGTTGACCTGGTGGCAGATGCCGGTCGCCGGCGGGACGACGCGGAAGTTGTCGAACGCCTGCTGTCCCCAGCGCAAGAAGGCGTAGCGCTCGCGGTTGCGCTCGTAGTCGCGGTCGGCGTTGATGTCGAAGGCGCGCGCGTTGCCGAACGCGTCGACCTGGACCGAGTGGTCGATCACCAGGTCGACGGGCACCAGCGGATTGATCTTCGAGGGGTCGGAGCCGAGCTCGTCGATCGCGTCGCGCATCGCCGCCAGGTCGACGATCGCGGGCACCCCGGTGAAGTCCTGCATCAGCACCCGCGCCGGCTGGAACGGGATCTCCTTCGAGGGCTCCGCGCTCGCGTCCCAGGAGGCGATCGTCTCGATGTCGCCGGCGGTCACCGAGTCGCCGTCCTCGAGCCGCAGCGTGTTCTCGAGCAGGACCTTGAGCGAGTAGGGAAGCCGGGCGACGTCGAAGCGCTCCTGCAGGGCGTCGAGGCGGAAGATCTCGAACTCGCGTCCTGAGACCGAGAGCGTGGCCTTGGCGGAGAAGGAGTCGCTCATCACACTCCAGGGTATTGCCTGGCGCCGGTCCGCTAGCGCTTGTCGGTCTGGCCGGCGGCGATCTCGTCGGCGACCCTCGCCGCGAGTCCGCCGGCGACCCTGCCGGAGATCTCGGGCGCGTTGATCGCGATCCGCGAGAGCAGCCGCTGGCGGATCGGCGCGACCGTGATCTCGGCCCGGTCGTGCTCGATCGCGCGCACGACCGCGGCGCCGACGTGCTCGGGCTTGCCGGTGCCCATCAACGGCGGCGCCTCGGCGCCGGAGTCGGCGAACATCCCGGCATCGGCGATCGCACCGGGGCTGATCACCGAGACGCCGACCGCGGTCTGGCGCAGGTCGTCGCGCAGGCAGAAGGCGAAGCCGCGGAGCCCGAACTTGGTCGCCGCGTAGAGCGAGGCGCGCGCGGTCGCGGCCTTGCCCGAGATCGAGGAGACGAAGACGAGGTGGCCGGCGTCGCGCTCGGTGAACCGCGGCACCAGCTCGCGCGCCATCCGCACCGGCGACTCGAGGTTTACCCGCAGCGCCCGGCCGATCTCCGCCTGGCTGAAGCCGTCGAGGCGCCCGGACGCCGGCAGGCCCGCGTTGGCGACCAGGATCTCTATCTCGCCCGCGGCCTCGAGCAGGCGCAGCGCCTCGCCCTCCTCGGCGAGATCGCTGACGACGGTTCGATGGCCGCTCCCGGGCAGCGAGGCGGCGAGCTGCTCGAGCTCGGGGCCCTTGCGCGAGCTGAGCACGAGGGTCGCCCCGCGCGCGGCGAGGGCCTCGGCGATCGCCCGCCCGAGGCCGCCGGTCGCGCCTGTGAGCAGGACGGTCTTGTCGCGCGGGTCCACGTCTGCAACCTATTCCAACCGGCGCACGGTCAGCGCCGGCGACCTAGCCTGACGCGCTCATGGTCCGCCTCGTGACGCTGCTCGCGCTGCCGCGACCGCCGCGATCACGAGCAGAATCGAGACCGCGGCTGATCGTCCCCGAGACACGGCTCGACCCTACCACCGGCCCCGGGTTAGGCTTGCGCGATGAAGCTCTACATCTGCTGGGGAACATTCCAGACACCGCGGCCCGGGGGCCATCCCTGCGCCAACGCCTACAACGCACTCAAGGACGCCGGCTACGACCCGGAGGTGGAGAAGGTTCACGGGCTCGGCGTCGGGCCGAGCTTCCTGCACCTGAAGACCGACGGCCGCAAGGAGGTCGAGAAGCTCAGCGGATCGCCGACCGTGCCCGTCCTGATCACCGATTCGGGCGAGGTGATCAGCGATTCGAAGAAGATCGTCGCCTGGGCCGAGGCAAATCCGGCCACCAACACCGCTGCGGCGGCGTAGATCAGGCGCGGGCCCGCCCGCCACGCCTGAGTATGTGCAAATTCACACGAAATCGTGAGCAGGTCTTTGCACTTCGGCGTCGAAGTGTGTAGGCTGCCGCAACTCGATAACCGGTAAAGCCGAGTTCCGGGCGCCGCCTGAAGGGGGTCTCGGAAGCGGGGGAACCAACTGTTTTGGGGCTAACCCATCGCATGGCGATGGGGGCGCAGGCTCTTTCAGCGCCAGCCCGTCAGCTAACCCCGTAGGCCGACGAAGGAGACCGTACGTTGACCTACACACGTGAATACAGACGAAAGCGGAGACGCAGCGCGGCGCTCATCCTGGCGGCAACCGCGGCCGTGATCGCCCTCCCCTCGACCGCACTCGCGGCGAAGGGAAGCGGCGGCGTCAGCATGGGCGGCACGGGCACGACCCCGCCGACCCAGGGCCAGACGACCGCGGGCGCGACGGCCAAGCTCAAGGACGGCTTCGCGATCCCGCCGGCGTCGGCGCCGAACAAGGTCGTGCGGGCGATCAACGCCGCGAACCAGATCGTCAAGGGCAAGCCGTACTGCATGGGCGGCGGGCATGCCCGCCGCCGCGACCGCTGCTACGACTGCTCGGGCTCGGTCAGCTACGCGCTCACCGGCGCCGGGCTGCTCGAGGCCTCGATGCCCTCGGGCTCGTTCATGCGCTGGGAGGAACCCGGCAAGGGCAGGTGGATCACCACCTACGCGAACGAGGGCCACATCTACGCGGTGATCGCCGGGTTGCGACTCGACACCTCGGACACGGACGGCGACGGTCCTGGGTGGAGCACCGTGATGCGTTCCTCGCGCGGCTACGTCGCCCGCCATCCGGCCGGCTTCTAGCCAACCGAACCTCCAACGCACCCTCGCAGACAAGGCCCGCCAGAATGGCGGGCCTTGTCGCAGGGCTCCGACACCCGCTTCCGGCGCGGCGTTCGCGCCGGCATCCCGTTCGCCGCCGCCGGGCTGCTGCTGGCGATCTCGTTCGGAGTCCTCGCCCAGCCGCTGATGGGCAACGTGGCGCCGATCGTGATGTCGGCGCTGGTCTTCGCGGGCTCGGCGCAATTCGCCGCCACCGCGGTGCTGGCCGCGGGCGGCGGCGCGGCGGCGGCAATCGCCGCCGGCATCCTGCTCAACCTCCGCTACGTGCCGATGGGAATCGCGCTCGCCCCGTCGCTGACCGGAGGCCTGCTCCGCCGCGCCGCGATCGGCCAGGCGATGATCGACTTCTCCTGGGCCGCCGCCAGCCGCGGCGGCGGACGCTTCGATCCCGCGTTCATGGTCGGAGCGACCCTGCCCACGTATCCGTCCTGGGTCGTTGGCACCGCGATCGGCGTTTTCGCCGGCGACCTGATCGGCGACCCGGCGGCGCTCGGCCTCGATGCGATCTTTCCCGCCTTCTTCCTCTGCCTGCTGGTCGAGGGCGAGCTGCGCCCGGGCCTGCCGACCGTGGTCGCGGCGCTCGGCAGCCTGATCGCCCTGGTCCTGATCCCGTTCACCCCGGCGGGCGTGCCGGTGATCGCCGCCTCGGCGACCGCGCTGCTCGGGCTGCGCGGCGCCCCGGCG
>DATBPT010000162.1:0-11483 GCA_036561205.1 Solirubrobacterales bacterium | reverse complement strand
CGTCGCCGCGGGTGCGGGCGGAGCCGAAGACGCAGACGGCGGGACCGATATCGGCCAGGACCTCGAAGCCGGTGCGCAGCTCCTTCTCGATCAGGGCGAGGCGCTGCTCGTCGGTCTTGGTCGAGGCGACGGCCGGCGCCTCGGCGGAGATGATCTCCTCGCCGAGGGTGGGTGGGGCAACGGGGTCGGGGCGGCTCATTGCAGTGTCAGATTCGTGTCCGAGGGCGCGACTACCTTCGTAAGTTCCCATGGAAGCGTCAGAAAGACCACAGCTCCCGCTCGATCAGGCCGCCGACGGCACCGTCCGCGCGCTCGGCGACCGGCTCGTGATCGAGGCGCTGACGATCGAGGACGAGCGCGCGGCGCGGCTGGTCCGCGATCGCGCAGAGGCCGGCCACGCGCCGGCCCAGACCGTCCGCGACGCGGTCGAGATCGGCGCCCGGGTACTCGAGCGCGAGGGCACCGCGGCCGAGGTCGACTACGTGCGGGCCGAGTTCGAGCGCCACGCGGCCGAGCTGCGCGAGCGGCTCGGCAAGGCGCTGGAGTCCGGAGACGAGCTGCTCGCGCAGCGGATCACCGAGAGCTTCGACGGTTCGCGTGACGGTTCGGTGCAGAAGGAGATCGACGCGCTCGTCAAGCAGGCGCTAGGCGAGCAGCGCGAGGCGATCGCGCGGCTGTTCTCGAGCGAGGACGGCGCCAACCCCCTGACCGACTTCAAGGCGGCCGTGATCCGCGGCTTCAAGGCCCTGGACGAGCGCCAGCACAACGAGGGCGAGGCGAATCGCGGCCGGATCGAGGCCTTGCAGCGCGAGCTCGTCGAGCTCAAGGAACGCACCGACGCCGACAGCCGGGTGGCCGAGGAGGCCGAGCGCGGGACGGCGAAGGGCCGCACGTTCGAGGAGCTCGTGCACGCGACGATCGAGGAGATCGCGCAGGCCCAGGGCGATGCCGCCCACCACGTCGGCGACGCGTCGACCGAGTCCGGCGGCAAGAAGGGCGACACGGTGGTCGAGATCGGCGGCGCGGTCGGCAACCCGCTCGCCAGCGTCGTCTTCGAGGCCAAGAACAAGAAGCTCTCCAAGAACGACGCCTGGACGGAGCTCAACGGCTGCATGGGCGAGCGCGACGCGGTCTTCGCTGTGCTCGTCGTCGCCGGGGACGACAAGGTCCCCTCCGGGTTGGAGGAGCTGACCGAGTACCAGGGCAACAAGATCATCGCGGTGCTCGATCGCGACGATCCCGACCCGCTGGCGCTGCGGCTCGTCTACCGCTACGTGCGGGCCCGGATCATCGCCAGCCGCACGGTCGAGCTCGAGGTCGACGTCGCCGGTGTCCGCGATGCGGCCGAGGAGGCCGCGGCGCGGCTGAAGCGCGCCAACCGCGTGCGCAAGTCGCTCACCAGCGTCACCAACAGCGCCGACGCCGCGCGCGAGGAGTTCGACGAGATGGTGGTCGACGTCGAGCGCTGCCTGGCCCGGATCGAGGCGCTGGTCGCGACCGCCGCCCAGGCCTCGGCCGGCGACTAGCTACGGCAGCAGCAGGTCGTTCTGCGAGCTCTCGCGTTCGGGGCCGACGACGAGCGCCGTCTGGCGCTGGCTTTCGCCGTCGGAGACCGCGTAGTCGCCCTCTTCGAGCACGACCTTGACCGAGCCGGTGCCGCCGGCAAGGATCTCGTCGCTGGCCTCGTCGGTGGGGCCCTCGAGCACGAGCCGGGCGGGATCGGGGGTCTGGTTCGAGATCGTGATCGTCGCCACGCCGGCGCCGACGTCGGCGGGGCTCACGGTGACCGCGTCGGTGCCGATCCTGGCGCTGAGCTCGATCGGGGCCGGCGGCCGCGGGTTGTTCTCGAAGTCGTCCTCACCGCAGGCGGCGAGGCCGACCACGCTGGCGAGAGCCGCGAGCGGCACGATCAGCCTCCTCTGAACGCCCATCGTGCGCGCAACCCTAGCCGAACGGGCGCAGGCCGGAGCCGGTCGCAAAGCGCCAGAACGGCAACTCGACGACCTCGGCGGAGGTCGCCGCACCGACCTCGACCTCGGTCCCGGGCTCGGCCTCGCGGCGCAGGATCGCGAGCGCGATCGGCCCCTGCGCGGGCGAGAGGACCGCGGTGCCGATCGTCCCCAGCTCGCGCTCCCCGAGCCGCACGGGGTCCCCGCCGGCGACCGGCGCCGCCAAGCGCAGGCCGCGCAGGTGACGGTTGGGCTTGCCCTTGTAGTGCAGCCGCGCGACCGTCTCCTGGCCGATGTAGCAACCCTTGCTGAAGCTGACCGCCCGCTCGTTGATCCCTGCCTCCTCGGGAATCGTCGCGGTGGTCATCTCGCGGCCGAAGCGCGGGCGGCCCGACTCGACTCGCACGATCTCGGCGGCGGCCTCTGCGACCGGCTCGACACCGCGCTCGGCGAGCGCCCCGAGCAGCGCCTCGACCTCGTTGCGGGCGAGCGTGAGGTCGACGCCGAGGTCAGTTGCCACGGCTACGGTTGCGATCCCGCCGACGTCCTGCTCGCGGTGCGCGTGCTCGGGCCCGAGCGGACCGTCGAGGAGATGCTGGATTGCGGCCGGGCCGATCACCGAGACGACGGCCAGCTCGTCCGTGCGGTCGACGATCTCAACATCGCGGCCGACCTTGTAGCGGTCGAGATGCGAGATGACCGCGGGCGCGGCCACCTCCTCGGTGCCGATGCCGAAGGCGTCGTCGAGGCGCAGGACGCGCATGTCACCCTGCATACGGCCCTTGCGGTCGAGCAGCGCGGAATAGGCCCCGGTCCCGGGCTCGAGCGACTCGACGTCCTGGGTCAATTGGCCCTGGAGGTACTCGGCGGCCTCGGTTCCGCGGGCCTCGATCACCCGCCGGCCAGCCCGCTCGAAGGCCCCGGCGCTCTCGCGCAGGACCCGGTACTGGGCGTCGATCTCGGCTGCGGTCGCGCTCTCCATCGTCGAACGAGTTTGACATCTCCGTTTTCCCGTCTGATATTTTGAGTGATCAAAATCTGACTTATGGACGACCGAAAGCAAGAACCCTCCGATAAGCGCGGGATCAGCCGTCGCCGGCTGCTCGCCGGCAGCGTGGTCGCGGCGCCGACCCTGGCGCTCCTGCACGAGACGATCCCGCACCAGGGCCTCCATGACGCGCTCGGCGGCGGCCACGACCAGACCGCCGCCGAGGCGGCGATGGTCGGCGAGCACGGCATGCACTTCACCGACGCGGGGCACGCGGCCGGCGGCCACGCGGCCTTCGCCGCCGGGCGCGAGGTCGACTCCGCCGCCAACGGCTTCAACCCGACCGAGGTCCTGCGCGACTTCGACTACGGCACGACCACGCGTCTGGGGAGCGGGCGCGTGCTGCGCGAGTGGAACCTGGTCGCGGTCGACAAGGAGATCGAGATCGCTCCAGGCGTCCACTACCAGGCCTGGACCTACAACGGACGCGTCCCCGGGCCGACCCTGCGCTGCCGCGAGGGCGAGCTGCTGCGGATCAACTTCATCAACGGCTCCGAGCACCCGCACACGGTGCATTTCCACGGCGTCCATCCGGCGTTCATGGACGGGATGCCCGGGATCGGGGAGGACCGCGGCGGCGGCGCGATCGACCCCGGTCAGAGCTTCAGCTACGAGTTCGAGGCGAGCCCCTTCGGCCTCCACCTCTACCACTGCCACGTCTCGCCGCTGGCGTCGCACATCTCCCGCGGCCTCTACGGCGGCTTCATCATCGACCCCAAGGACGGCCGCGAAGACGCCGACGAGCTGATCATGGTCATGAACGGCTTCGACACCAACTTCGACGGCTCGAACGAGGTCTACGCGGTGAACACGGTCGGCTTCCACTTCGTCGCCGATCCGGTGCGCGTCAAGCGCGACGAGCTGGTGCGGATCTACCTCGTCAACGTGCTCGAGTTCGACCCGCTGAACTCGTTTCACGTCCACGCCAACTTCTTCCACTACTTCCCGACCGGGACCTCGTTGCAGCCGACCGAGTTCACCGACACCGTGATCCAGGGCCAGGGCCAGCGGGGGATCCTCGAGCTGCGCTTCCCGTACCCCGGTGAGTACATGTTCCACGCCCATGTGAGCGAGTTCGCGGAGCTCGGCTGGACCGGCTTCTTCGACGTCAGCTGAGCATGGAGGCCGGCACAACCGATCCCCGCAGCGTCCTCGGCCGGGCGCCGGCCTGGGTGCTCGGACTGCTGCCGCTGCTCGCGATCGCGGCGATGGTCGCGCTGCTGTTCGGGCTCGGCGGCCCGGGCCTCGGCGAGCGCACCGGGCCGCCGATCGAGGAGGTGGCGATCGAGCGCACCGTCCTGCGTCCTGGCGAGATCGAGCTCACGATTCGCAACGACGGCGCCGACCCGGTGGAGATCGCCCAGGTCTCCGTCAACGACGGCTACGCGCCGTTCACCGCCGGCGGTGGACGGACGATCGGCCGCCTGGGCTCGACCACGCTCGTGATCGCCTACCCGTGGATCGAGGGCGAGGCCTACGCGATCACGCTGCTGACCTCGACCGGGGGCACGATCGAGCACGAGATCCCGGTCGCCGCCGAGACCCCCGCGGCCGACGCCGGCTTCTTCGGCCTGATGGCGCTGCTGGGCTTCTACGTCGGCGTGATCCCGGTCTCCCTCGGGCTCCTCTGGCTCCCCTTCACCCGGCGCGTGGGCGCCGAATGGCTGCGCGCCCTGATCGCGTTCACCGTCGGCCTGCTCGCCTTCCTCGCCGTCGATGCGGCGCTCGAGGGCCTCGATATCGCGGCCGCGGCCCCGTCGGCCTTCGGCGGCACCTCGCTGGTCTTCCTCGGGGCGCTGATCGCCTTCCTCGCCCTGAGCGGGATCGATGCGTACCTGCGCGGAAGACGCGAGAGCGCCGCCTCGAGCGGCGCCGGCGGCGTCTACCTGGCGCTGATGGTGGCGATCGGGATCGGCCTGCACAACCTCGGAGAGGGCCTCGCGATCGGCTCCGCCTACGCCTCGGGCGCGCTCGCGCTCGGCGCCTTCCTGGTCGTCGGCTTCGCGATCCACAACACCACCGAGGGGCTGGCGATCGTCGCCCCGTTGACGAAGTCGAAACCGAGCTTCGGCCGCCTCGCCGGGCTCGGCCTGATCGCCGGCGCCCCGGCGATTCTCGGCGCCTGGATCGGTGCCGCCGCCTACAACCCGAGCCTTGCCGCGCTGCTCTTCGGGGTCGGCGTCGGAGCGATCCTGCAGGTGATCTGGCAGCTCGTCCCGTCGATGCGCGACGAGCAGGGGCGCGCCCTCCATACGCAGGCGGTGATCGGCCTGATCGCCGGCATCCTGATGCTCTATCTCACCGGCCTGCTGGTCAGCATCTGATGAGCCAGGCGCACACGAGACGCGGCAGTCCGACGGCCAACACCGAGGCGGTCGAGGACTACGCGAAGACGATCCACGCGCTCGCCGGACGCGAGCACGGGCCGGTCGGCACCTCGGCGCTGGCCGTGCGCCTGGGCGTCTCGCCCGGAACCGTGACCGCGATGCTGAAGCGGATGGCCGAGATGGGCCTGGTCGAGCACGAGCCCTACCACGGCGTCGTCCTGACCGAGTCCGGCGAGCGGGTCGCGCTCGAGGTGATCCGCCACCACCGCCTGATCGAGGCCTACCTCGCGAACGCGCTCGGGATGCCGTGGGACCGGGTCCACGACGAGGCCGAGGTGCTCGAGCACTACATCTCCGAGGACCTCGAGGAGCGGATCGCCACCGCCCTCGGCGACCCGAGCCACGACCCGCACGGCGACCCGATCCCCGACCGCGGGCTCGCGCTCGTCGACGAGGAGGGGGTCTCGCTGGCGGATCTGAAGCCGGGCGAGGGCGGCACCTTCAGCCGCGTCTCCGACTCCGACTCGGAGATGCTCCGCTACCTCGATCAGCGCGGGATCCGCCCCGGGGTCGAGCTGCGGCTGCGGGCGCGTGAGCCGTTCGACGGGCCCCTGTTCGTCGAGGTGGGCTCCGACGAGCACGTGCTCGGCCACCGCATCGCCGCGGCGATGCGGGTGGTCCCGGCCGAATAGGATCCGGTGGCGATGGCGCTCGCCGACGACTTCCAGGAGCTGCTCGACTCGCTGCCGGCGGACTGGACCGACATCGTCTGCGACCTGCGGCTCGCCGACGAGGACCGCTACATCGACGCGGCGGTGCTGATGACGATGGTCAACGCGCAGCCGTTCTCGCGGGCCGAATGGCATTTCCGGATCAACGTCGCCCACAGCTTCGGGCACGCCGCCGCCGCGGAGACCGTGAAGGGGACGCTGGCGCTGCTCGACGAGCAGGGGATCGAGGGCGAGATGATCGTCCGCGACGTGCACGAGGGCCGCGCCGAGGTCGTGCAGATGTGGGGCCGGCCGGAGTCCGTACGGCGCGAGTTCCGCGCCCGGCGCTCGCTCTAGGAGCGCCCGCGCTCGACCTGCTCCTGACCCGCGGCTTCGCGGTCGCGCTCGGCCGCCAGCGTCGGGATCACCGAGGCGAACTGGTTGGCGATCACCCGGGCGCGGTTGATCTCGGCGCGCGACCAGGCGCGCTCGTCGGAGCGGAACGCCTCGACGATGCCGATGCTCTCGCCGCGGCTGACCACCGGGACCATCAACAGCGAGCGCTCCCCGAGGGAGAGCAGCAGATCGACCTCGCTCGGGTCGCTCTCGGGGTCGCTGGCCACCGTCTGCACCGCCTCCTGCTCGCGGATCACCCTGGCGGTGAGCGGATAGTCGGCGATCGCGAAGGTCGTCTGATCGGAGCGCTCGCCGTTCTCGGCCAGCGTCTCGAGCATCTGGTCGGCCTCGTGCCAGGCCGAGAGGCAGACCTTCGACGAGCCGAGCTCGGCCGCGATCAGGGCGAGCGCGCTCTCGAGGTCTCGCGGGGTGCGGGCGGAGGCGAGCCTGGCGCTGAGGTGGACCAGGCGCCGGTCGCTGGAGCCGATCGGATGATGCTCGGTCGGCAGCGAGCGGAAGGTGTCGGCGAGTGCCATCCGGCAGACCTCGGCGGCGATCGGGGATACCTCGGTCCAGGGCGGCTCCGGCCGGGCGAGGACGAAGCCCTGACCCCACTGGACGTCGAGGTCGGCGAGCACCGCAAGCTCGTCGAGGCTCTCGATTCCCTCGCCGCAGACGGTCGCGCCGACGTCGCGGGCAAAGCGGGCGAACGACTCGACCAGCGCCATGCGGGCGGCGTCGCGGTGGATGTCATGGGTGAGCGCGCGGTCGAGCTTGACGATGTCCGGCCGCACCCGCATCAGCTGCTTGAGCCCGGCGTGGCCGGCGCCGGCGTCATCGATCGCGATCCGGGCGCCGCGGCCGCGCAGGTCGGCGATCGCGGCGGTGAGCGAGTCGTCGTCGGGGACGAACTCGTGCTCGGTGATCTCGACCACGATCCCCTCGAGGTTGCCCCGCAGCGCGTCCTGGACCAGGTCCGAGGTGAGCGCCGAAGGGCTGACGTTGATCGCCAGGTGAACGTCGAACGGCCGTCCCACGGGCTCGAGCGCGGCCCTGATCGCGGCGGCCTCGAGCTCGGGACCGAGGCCGCAGCCGTGGGCCTGTGCGAACCAGACGTCGGGGGTGCGCCCGCTCGTGCCCGGGAACCGCGCCAGCGCCTCGTAGCCGACCACGCGCCCGGTGCCGAGGCCGACCACGGGCTGGAACACCGGTGTGATCGGCCGGTCGAGGCGCAGCAGCTGCTGGACCTCGGTCCGCTGGCGATCGGTCCAGGTGGCGGGCGAGTGCTCGGGGTCGAAGCGCCTGGTGCGGCGCTTGCCGCCGCGCTTGGCCCAGTAGAGGGCGCCGTCGGCGAGCTGGCACAGCGTCGAGGCATCCTCGGCATCGTCCGGGTAGGCGGCGACCCCGGCCGAGCAGCTGAGCTCGAAGCCGCGCACAGCCACCGCCGCGACCGCCTCGCGGGCGCGCTCGGCGACGGCGAATGCCGTCCCCGAGTCCGAGCCGGGAAGGATGAGCGCGAACTCCTCGCCGCCGATCCGGGCGGCGGTGTCGTCGGCACGGATCGCGGTGCGAACCGCGGCGCCGGCCGCGCGCAGCACCTCGTCGCCATAGGGGTGGCCGTGGGTGTCGTTGATCGCCTTGAAGTTGTCGAGGTCGAGGATCACGAGACCGACCGGCCGCCGGACATCGGCGCCGTCGGTGAGCTCCTCGGCGAGGATCTCCTGGAAGCTGCGGTGGTTGACGAGCCCGGTGAGCGCGTCGGTGCCGGCCAGGCTGCGAAGCCTCGAGTACTGGCGCTGGATCATCAACAGCAGCACGGCCGTCGCCAGCACGCCGGCGACGCCGAGCAGGATCAGCGCCGGGCCCTCGATCTCGAAGCCCGCGACGAGCACGGCGCCGACCCAGAGCAGCCCGCAGGTCGCGGCCGCGGGGACGAGCGTCCGCGAACGCGCCGGGATCGCCTCTCGCTTGCTTGAAATCGACTCGGATCGCATTGGACCGGAGACGTGCACCTCCATGACTCTCATCGGCCGGGGAATCGGTGGCCTTGAGGCCTGGGTGCGTGCCTAACCGTCCAGGGCGAAGGTCCGGCCGACGGCGGGCGTCCGGGCGACGATCCCGCGCTCGGCCTCCCAGCTCGCCCAGGCGTCGAGCGCCCCGCGGTCGAGGTCCAGCGCGGGGCCCAGCGCGTGCGCGGCCAGCAGGGCGGCGAGCTGGGCGCGCTGCTCGCCGCGGGCGAGCTCCGGGACGGCTGCGAGCAGGTCGTCGAGACCGCCCTCGGGATCGCTGACCACCTCGTCGTAGCCGTTTCCGGTGGCGGAGACGACCTCGTCGACGAGCGCCGGCCGCTGGGCGAGCGTCTCGGCGGTCGTGGTCAGCACCAGCTCCGGGTAGGGCGGGGCGCCGAACTCGTCGACGCGGAACTCGCGCGTCGGGACGCCGAGCCGGCGCAGGGTCACGCCCTCGGCGTTCCAGAACGCCGTCGCCGCATCCAGCCGGCCGGCCGAGAGCGCGGCGACCGAGTCGAACCCGATCGTCACCCGCCTCACCGTCGACGGGTCCGTGTGTGCGGACTCGAGCACCGAGTCGAGCACCGCGTCGTCTGACGGCAGGCCGGTGACCCCGACCGAGCCGCCGGCGAGGTCGCCCGGGCTGCGGATCGCGTTGCGGTCACGGGCGATCACCGCGGCGAGCGGCCGGTGGACGATCGCGCCGACGCCGACCAGGTCGAGGCCCCGCTCGCGGGCGATCGCGAGATCGTGGATGTCGAGGATCGCGAACTCGGCCCTGCCGCTCGCGAGCAGCTTCGGCGCGTCGGTGGAGGCGGAGGGCTCGCGGATCGTCAGCCCGACGCCGGCGTCCTCGTAGGCGCCGCTCGCCTGCGCCGCGTAGATGCCGGCGTGGACGGCGTTGGGCTGGAAGTCCAGGACCAGGGTCGCCTCTTCTGAGGCGCCCGGTTCAGCACCGTCGTCGCCGCACGCCATCAGGGCGATTGCCGCGAGGACGGCCGCCAGCGACGCGACGACCCTTCTCATTGCGGGCGCGAGGTTACCGGCGGCGGCGATAGCCTTGCGGCCAATGTTCGACCACCAGCTCACCGACGAGCACCCGATCACCCACGAGCTGCTGGTGCTGGTCGAGATCCCGAAGGGGAGCCGCAACAAATACGAGTTCGACGAAGGCGTCGGCAGGCTCGTCCTCGATCGCTTCCTCTCCTCCTCGATGGTCTATCCGACCGACTACGGCTTCCTCATGGGGCACCGTGGCCGTGACGGCGACCCGCTCGACGCGATGGTCTGCGTCTCCGAGCCGACCTTCCCCGGCTGCGTGATCCCGGTGAAGCCGATTGCGCTGTTCGTGATGCAGGACGAGAAGGGGGAGGACGACAAGGTCGTCTGCGTCCCGACCCAGGATCCGGGCTGGAACCACGCCGAGACGCTCGAGGACATCCCCGAGCAGCTGCAGCGCGAGATCACCCATTTCTTCTCCGTCTACAAGCAGCTCGAGGGCAAGGAGGTGCAGGTCGACGGCTGGCAGTCGCGCGAGCGGGCGCTAGAGGTGATCGCCGACGGGCGGCGGCTGCAGATGGACCACGACACTCCGCGGCGCGGCTGACCCACCGGCCCGCCACCGGAGTTGCCGGCGGCCGCACCTCTATACACTGCCGCGCGCACCCCACCCGAGGAGGATTTTCGAAGTGCAGGATCGAGGGCTTGCGGCTTACATTGCCGAGTTGGTCGGGACGTTGTTCCTGGTCTTTGTCATCGGCACCGTGGTCAGCCTCTACTTGTCGACCGGTGCGGCGTCGCAGACCGGATCCGACTTCGCCGTCATCGGGCTCGTCCACGCGTTCGTCCTCTTCGTGCTGATCATCGTCTTCGGGCAGGTCAGCGGTGGGCATTTCAACCCGGTGATCACGATGGCCGCCGCGGTGATGAAGCGGATCGACCCGGTCGACGCGGTCGTCTACATCCTCGCCCAGCTCTCCGGCGCCGTGCTCGGCGCGTTGCTGGTCAAGGCGATCCTGCTCGACGAGGGCCGCGCGACCGACTACGGCGCGGCGACGATCAGCCCGATCATCGCCGGCCCGTTCGCCGCCTCGGTGGTCGAGGGCATCGGAGCCTTCCTGCTCGTGCTCGCGGTCTGCGCCGTGGCGTTCAACCCCCGCGCCCGCCAGGAGTGGGCGCCGTGGGCGATCGGGACCACGCTCGGCTTCGCGGTGATGATCTTCGGCCCGCTCACCGGCGGCGCCTTCAACCCGGCCCGCTGGTTCGGCCCGGCGCTGATCGGCGACGCCTTCAACGGCTTCAGCGACTCCTGGCCCTACATCTTCGGGCCGATCGTCGGCGCGCTGCTCGCGGTCGCGGTCTACCGGTTCGTGATCGCCGGCCCGCAGTACGCCGAGGGCATGGAGCCGCCGACCTCCGACGTCCGCGGGGTCGCCCAGGCGGTCAAGGACGCCGAGGTTCGCGAGCGCAACAAGTAGCGCCGCGGACGCGGCGCGCTACGTTGCTAGCGTGAGCGGCGTGAGACGGGTCACCTTCTCGCGCAACTACACGCTCTCGCTCTCGCGGACCTGCCGCTGCTACTGCAAGTACTGCGCCTTCGCGACCCACAGGGCGCATCTGTACTCGCCTGAGCAGGTCGAGGAGCACCTCGAGCAGGCGGTGAGGCGCAACGCGAAGGAGCTCCTCGTGCTCACCGGGGAGCTGCCGGAGGTCAACCCCGAGGTCGCGCGCCGGCTGCGCGAGTACGGCCACGAGGACTTCGTCTCCTACGTTGCCTGGGCCTGCGAGCGCGCGATCGAGCGCGGGCTGTTGCCGCACACCAACCTCGGCGTGCTGGGCCGCGACGACCTGGCGCGGCTGCGCGAGGTGACCGCTTCGCAGGGCCTGATGCTGGAGTCGATCAACCCGGACCTGGTCGTCCATCAGGGGTCGCCGACCAAGCATCCGGCGAAGCGGCTGGAGACGATCCGTGCCGCCGGCGAGCTGAAGATCCCGTTCACCAGCGGCATCCTGGTCGGGATCGGGGAGACCGCGGAGGAGCGGGT
>DATBPT010000161.1:0-13434 GCA_036561205.1 Solirubrobacterales bacterium | reverse complement strand
ACGAGGCCGAAAGGGCGGGAACTTTGCTTTGTGGTCCGATGCCGTGAGCTGGTGGGTCGGCAGTGACGCCACCCGGCGGATCGTCAACCGGGATTGGGCGCCGCTGGTTTACATAAAGGACCGGCTGAGCGAGAAGACTGCGTACTCCTCGACTCCCCCGCCGCCACGAGACCCGGCGATCGGCATGAGCCCGGACTGGGTGTCCTACATGAGCGGATTGTTCACGGCAGACGGCTCCTTCGGCGTCCACGTAAATGGTTCCTCGCTGGTTCCGGTCGCGAGGATCGCCTTGCGCAGCGACGATGCCCCTCTCCTTTCCGAGCTTTGGCTACGAACCGACGTTGGACGCCTGCTGGTTGGTGACACGCCCCCGGCCGGGAAAGTGTCCCCGGAGGCCTCTTGGACGGTACGGCGCGCGACTGACGCTGAGCACCTGGCCGACCTGCTCGATCGCAGCCCACCAAGGGGCAGAAAGCGCGAGCAGTTCCGGCTTTGGCGAGACGCGGTGGGCATCTACGCCAACAGTGGCGGGGGTCGAGGAGGGCGAGCGAGACTGGAGCGCGTCCGCGCCGAGCTCGCTGTGTTGCAGACCTACGTTGCGAATCACGAGGCCTCCTCGTAGGCCTTCGCCAGCCGCTTTGGGGCCTTTCGGTACCAGGACTCGATCAGGAGCTCTCTCAGCTCCTCTCGGTCGACACGCTCGAGGTTGACGAGCATCGCCGGATAGTCCTGGTAGTGCGGCGTGATGTAGAACGTCTGCGCGTCCTCCTGCATCAGCGCCTCGCGCTCGAGGATGTCGATCATCACCACCAGCGCGCCGTCCTCGCGCAGGCGCGCGAATCCCTTGCCACGCACCTTCAGCCCCGGCGTCCCGTACCAGGTGCTCTGCTCGACCTCGGGCAGCTCGCCGGCGAGCTCGCAGACGGTCTCCCAAGTGGCCACCCCGCGAGCATAGGCGAGCCTGCTGACTCCTCCAGGTTTACCGCGGTTATACGAGTGGTTTTGCGATCCGAGGCGCCGGGTATCCGCGCCGTAAGCCCTTCAAGCGCTGTGCGCGAGGGGGGTTCGAACTCGAGGGCCCAGGTCACCCCCCACCTGGGCCCTCGCTTTTTCTCCGGGGTGGCCCCGGGTGGCCTAGTCTCACGGGCTCGGGGTGCGGGGCCACGAGCGGTTCCCGCACCCCTGTTCGAGATGAGTAGCGAGCGCCGCCAGCGCAGACCACCGGGAGAACGGCCCCCGCCGGGCGGGCCGAGCGACGCGCTTGCGGCCGAGGAGCGGCTTCTGCGCGACTACGCCGCCACCCGCGACGAGAACGCTCGCGAGGAGCTCGTGCGACGGTTCCTCCCCTTCGCCCGCAGTCTCGCGATGCGCTACAGCGGCGGCGTCGAGCCCAGCGACGACCTCTTCCAGGTCGCCAGCCTCGGGCTCGTCGCGGCGCTCGAGCGCTATGACCCGGAGCGCGGCGTGCCGTTCGCGGCCTTCGCCGGGCCGACGATCCTCGGCGAGCTACGCCGCCATTTCCGCGACCGCGTCTGGACGCTGCGGGTCCCACGCGGGCTGCAGGAGAGCATCCGCGCGGTCGAGGACGCGATCGCCAAGCTCAGCCACGAGCTCGAGCGCTCGCCGACGGTGACCGAGATCGCCGACCTGCTCGAGGTCGACCAGTCCGAGGTGCTCGAGGCGCTCGAGGCGGGCGCCGCGCGCCGGATCGTCTCCCTGGACCGGCCGACGAGCGCCTCCGAGCCCGGCGACGAAACGCCGATGGCGGAACGCATCGGCGGCGACGACCCGGGCTACGAGCTGGTCGAGGATCGAGCCGCGATCGACGCCAGCTCGGACGTTCTCGACGAGACCGAGCGCGAGATCCTGCGCCTGCGCTTCGCCGAGGACCTGACCCAGTCGAAGATCGCCGAGCGGGTCGGCTACTCGCAGATGCACGTCTCCAGGATCCTCCGCCGAGCGCTCGGCAAGCTCCGCGAAGCGGCTGCCGTCGAAGGCTCCGAGGACTGACTCAGCCCGGGCGCCCGATCCGGATTGCGAGCACCTCGCCCTCGTCACCGGATTCGACCCTGACCTCGTCGGCGAGCCGTTCGAGCGACGCGTCCAGCGATGGGATCCTCATACCGTCGAGCAGCCTCTGGGCTCCGCCGCCCTGCAGTGGGCCCACCCGGACCTCGAACGAGCCCGACTGCTCGGAGATCGCCAAGCGCGCCGTGCCGTCAGGGAAGCCCGCCGATCCGCTGGCCGAGATCGCGTCGCTGAGCAGGACGGCGTCGGAGAGCTCGTCGACGGAGAAGTCGGCGCGGGTCGCGAACATCGAGATCACGCGAGCCAGGATCGGCCCCAGAAGCTCGCCTGCCGGCAGGCTGATCCGCGTCTCCTCACCGGCCTCCGGAGCGGCGACGGACCCATTGCTGGAGGGCGCGAACGGGATCTTCATCCGCACCTCGGTTCCGTGTCCGGGCGAGCCGCTGACCTCGAAGCTGCGCGTCAGCGCGGCGATCAGCGGCAGGCCGAGGCGCAGGCTGCGGTGCTCGACATCGGCCAGGGGCCGGACCCCGGCACCATAGTCGCGAACGCTGACCACCAGGCACCCGTCCTCCGGCCAGGCATCGACCTCCAGCACCCCGGTGTCGTCCTTGTATGCGTGCACGACGACGTTTATGCACGCTTCGGTGACGACCGTCTTCAGGTCTGCGACCTCGGCCGGCTCCATCTCGAGCGCCTCGGCGAGGCCGGCGAGCGCGTGCCGGATCAGGGGTACGTTCGCCGCGACCGCAGGCAGCGAGAACTCGACTCTAGGGGGCTCGACCTCCATCGGCGCTCTCGTACCCCGGTGGCTTCGCCGCTAATCGCGTTTCCAGGCACGCCCGAAGACCCGGCTCAAGCGGCCGGTGCGGACGTTGGCGCGGAAGCTGCCCGCGCCGCTCTCGGGCGGCGGTAGGTTCTCGACCTGCTCGGGGCTGATCGTCAGCGTCACACCGCGCTCCGCCGTGCGGCCGACCTCGGGGGCGTCGACGAACCGCAGCCCGGCTTTGTCGGTGGCGATCACGAAGCCGTCGAGGATGTGCTCGCGGTAGTTGTCGACCACCTGATCGACGACGCCGACCTTGGTCTCATCGGCCGCGTAGACCGGCGTCCCTCGCGGGACGGCCAGGTAGTGAATCGCTTCGCCGTCGTCGATCACAGCCACAGCATAGATTGACCGAGTGGCCGGATACTCCGGAACGCCGCTGCCGAAGAAGCTCGGGATCAAGGAGGGGGCGACCGTCGCCTTCTCCGCCCCGCCGCCGGAATTCGCCGCCGCGCTCGGCGAGCTGCCGGACGCGGTCACGGTCAAGGGCCGCGCGGTCGCGCCGCTCGACGTCGCGGTCGCCTTCTTCACCCGGCGCGCACAGCTGCAACGGCGACTCGCGGCCCTCGGGCGAGCGATCTTCCCCGCCGGCGGCCTCTGGATCGCCTGGCCGAAGCGATCGTCCGGAGTGGTCACCGATCTGACCGAGGACGTGATCCGCGAACTCGCCCTGGCGGCCGGCCTCGTCGATACCAAGGTCTGCGCGATCGACGAGACCTGGTCGGGCCTGCGCCTCGTCTACAGGCTCAAGGATCGCAGCTGATCCGCTCGCTCAAGGACCGCTGAGCCGCGCTGCGACCTCCGGGCGCTCGCAGAAGGCGGCGATCTCGCGCGAGAGCTTTCCCCCCTGCCAGGCGAGCGGCGACTCCCCCGGCTGCTCGCTGATCAGCGTCGCCTGCGGCAATCTCTGCGCCCAGGCCTCCGCGACCGCGTACGGATGCCCGGGGTCGGCGTCGTCGTGGCTGGCGACGACGAGCGCCGGCAGCTCGAGGAACTCGAGCTCCGCCAGGTCGGCGAACGGATCCGAGCGCGGCACCTCGCGAAGCGCCCGGGCGACCGCCTCGGGGTGGCGGTGAAGCGAGAGCCGCTCGCGGGTGATCCGCAGCAGCGTCTCCCGCCAGGCGGGGTCGAGGCCGCGGTCATAGGCGGCGATGAAGCCCTCGACCCCGTCCCGTTCGAGCCCGTCGGCGAGCGCGTCCCAGTAGGCGAGGGTCTCGTCGCTGGTCGGGTTGCCGAGGTAGACCGGGCCGATCACCACCAGGGCGGCGACCCGGTCGGGCTCGGCGAGCGCGCGGGCGGTGAGCGTGTGCGCCCCCATCGAGTGCCCGGCGAGCACGCAACGGCGGTCGCCGACCTGCGCGCCGAGCACCGCGGCGAGATCGGCGGAGAGCTCCTCGAAGCCGTAGCCGGTATCGGCCGGCGCGGGGTCGGACTCGCCGTGGCCGCGGGCGTCGTAGGAGATCGCGCGAAAGCCTCGCCGCGGCAGCACCCGCGAGCCATGAACGACGTAGCGGCGCACGGCCGTCAACCCGTGCAGGAGCACGATCGGCGGGCCCTCTCCCTCGAACTCGCCGCTGAGCCCGCCCGCGGGGCCCGTGACCGTGAATGGGGTCGACGCGCCCGTCAACGGGCGGCGGCGGCGTCGCGCGCCAGCGAGAGCGCCGACGCCAGGTGCTCGACATCCTGGTAGCGAAGGCCGAGCAGGGCGACGTGGCGGTAGCGGACGATGCCGTCGGGGTCGACGATGAAGATCGAGCGCCTGACCAGTCCCCCGGGTGCGACGACGCCGTAGGCGCGCGAGGTTTCGTGGTCGGGATCGGCCAGCAGCGGCACCGTCAACTCGTGCTCGGTGGCGAAGCGCTCATGCGAATCCACCGATTGCGGTGAGATCCCGAGCACCTCGGCGTCCAGGTCGTCGAGGTGGTCGGCGGCGTCGCGGTAGGAGCAGAACTGGCGCGTGCAGACCGGCGTGAAGTCGCCGGGATAGAAGGCGAGCACCACCCAGCGACCCTGGTAGTCGGCCAGCCGGTACGTCTTCCCCCCCGTTCCCGAGAGCTCGAAGTCCGGCGCCTGATCGCCAATCTCGATTCTGGACATGCCCGGCGAGCGTACTGAGGCACGCCTGGGGTCCGGCTAGCCGGCGTCGATCGTCACCTTGTCGATCGTGATCACCTGCGTCGGCTGCTCGCTGGGGTCGCCCAACTCGCCGATCGCCTCGACCACGTCCATGCCCTCGGTGACCTCGCCGAGCACGGCGTAATCGGGCGGCAGGCCCGCGTCGGCCGGTGCGGTGACGACGAAGAACTGGCTTCCGGACGCCCCGGGCGGCTCGACCGCGGTCTTGGCCATCGCCACGAGGCCCCGCTTGTAGGTCGTGTCCTGCGGCGGCGGCTCGATCACCGTGTAGCCCGGCCCTCCGTTCCCGGTTCCGGTCGGGTCGCCGCCCTGGATCACGAACCCGGGGGCGATGCGGTGAAAGATCGTGCCGTCATAAAACCCCTGCTCGGCCAGGAACGCGAACGAGTTCGCGGTCTTCGGCGAGTTCTCCGTCTCGAGGCCGATCGTGAATGTGCCACAGCTCGTCTCGACCGTCGCCGTCGCCGGCTCGCCCTTCTGCAGCACCTGCTCGGGCTTCTTGAACTTGTCGTTCTTGGCCGCCGGCGCCTCGACCTCGGTGCAACCGGCGGCCGCGGTGGTCGTGGTCGAGCTGGTCGAGCTCTCGTCGCCGCCGCCGCAGGCCGCGAGCAGACTCGCGGCGAGGGCCGCGGCCAGGAGGGCCGGGAGACGGGTTCTCGAGGGCCTGCTCATCGGCGGGAGGCTATTGGTTGCGATCATGGCGAGGTGGCTGAGCGGCAGCGTCAGATTCCAGCCCGGACGAGGCTGATCGGGCGGGCCCTGAACGCCGCAGTCACCCACGCGCCGTGGCTGTGGCCCGCGCTGCGGGCACCGATCCAGGGGTACTTCGATCAGGCCGCGGCCGGTTGGGATGCTCGCACGGGCGCAGGCTCGGTCGATCACCTGGCGGCGCTGGCCACAGCCACGGCGAAGGTCTCCCCCACCCCCGAGCGTGTGCTTGACATCGGCACGGGTACCGGCGAGGCGGCGCTGTTCTTGACCCGCGAGTTCCCGCGCGCGAGCGTCCGCGGCATCGACCTGTCCGAGCGGATGATTCGCGCGGCGCAGGCGAAGGTTGGCCTCGACCCTGACGGCCGGATCGCGTTCAAAGTCGCCGACGCCGCCGACCTCCCCTACGACGACGACTCGTTCGACCTCGTCACCCAGGTCAACATGCCGCCGTTCTTCGCCGAGATCGCGCGGGTGCTGCGCCCCGATGGGCACGTCGTCATCGTCGCCACCGGCGGCTCCGCGACCCCCTTCTACACGCCACCGGCGGTACTCGAGCGCGGTTTTCGCCGCCGCAAGATCGAGGCGGTCGAGAGTGGCGAAGCGGGCCGCGGGACCTACTTCATCGGCCGCGCCGGGCGCGGGTAGGCTGACCCGTCATGTCCGCGTCCGAGCCGAGTCGATACCTGCTGCTCGTCAACCCATCCGCCGGTGGCGGGCGGGTCAGCGAACTGCTCCCGACGGCCGAAGCCGCGATGGCCGCGGCCGGCCTCGAGCATCGAACGGTGATCACCACCGGGCTCGAGCACGGCTGTGAAGAGGCGCTGGCGGGGGCCGCCGCCGGCGAGATCCCGGTGGTGATGAGCGGCGACGGGCTGATCGGCCAGGTCGGCGGCGTGCTCGCCGATGGCGACGTGCCCATGGGCGTGATCCCCGGCGGGCGGGGCAACGACCTCGCCCGTATGCTCGCGATTCCAGGCGAGATCGACGCCGCGGTCGGCGTGCTCGCCGCCGGCGCCATCCGCGGGATCGACGTCGGCGTCGTCAACGGCAAGCGTTTTCTCTGCATCGCCAGCTGTGGCTTCGATTCGGACGCCAACCGGATCGCCAACGAGGCGAAGTGGATCAAGGGCAACCTCGTCTACGCGTACGCAGCGCTGCGGGCGTTGATCGCCTGGAAGCCGGCGACCTTCACGCTCGAGATCGACGGCGACCGAAGGCAGGCCACCGGGTACAGCGTGGCCGCCTGCAACAGCAAGTTCTACGGCGGCGGGATGTACGCGGCGCCGGACGCCGAGATTGACGACGGCCTGCTCGACGTCGAGGCGTCCGGGAACGTCGGCAAGCTCCGCTTCCTGCGCGGCCTCGGAAAGGTGTTCAAGGGTGAGCACCGGGAGATCATGGAGGTCCAGAGCTGGCGTGGCCGGGAGGTTCGCATCGAGGCCAACCGCCCGTTCGCCGTCTACGCGGACGGCGACCACATCGCCGACCTTCCGGCGACCGTGACCCTGCTGCCGCGAGCGCTGAAGGTGATCGTGCCGGCGATGCCCTCGTGATCAGCGAGGCGGGCTTCCGCGCCAAGGTCGGACTCGCCAGGGCGACCGGCGCCCTCAGCCGCCGCAGCGGCCGCGGCGGCGGCACGACGCTCCCCGGGCGCCTGCTGCTGCGGCTTGCCCCCGACGCGGTCTCGCGCCTCGGCAGTGGCCTCGTCGACGGCTCGACGATCATCAGCGCGACCAACGGCAAGACGACGACCGCCGGGATGCTGGCGGCGGTGCTGCACGCCGCCGGTCGCGAGCCGGTCCACAATCGCGCCGGCTCGAACATGAGCTGGGGCGTCGCCACGGCGCTGCTCGAGCAGCGCGGCCGCGAGGGCCTGTTCGAGGTCGACGAAGCCTGGCTGCCGCGGATGGCCGCCGAGCTCGACCCCGGACTGATCGTGCTCGGCAACCTGTTTCGCGACCAGCTCGATCGCTATGGCGAGCTCGAGCATCTCGCCGACGAGTGGTCAGCGCTGGTCGCCGAGCGCAGCGGCCGCACCGGGTTCGTCCTCAACGCCGACGATCCGCTGGTTGCCGACCTCGGCCGCGATCGCGAGCTGCAGCGCCGCGAGGGCGTCAGCTACTTCGGGATCGAGGACCCCGCCCAGGCGCTGCCTGAGCTCCAGCACGCCCACGACGCCAAGCATTGCCGGCGCTGCGGCCATCCATATGCCTACGCCCGCGCCTTCGTCGGCCATCTCGGCCACTACGAGTGCCCCAACTGTGGCGCCGACCGCCCGGCGCCGGATGTCTTCGCGACCGAGATCGAGCTGCTCGGAATGCGCGGATCCCGGGCCCTGGTCTCGAGCCCCGATGGCGAGGCGCGGCTGGAGCTGCCGCTGCCCGGGCTCTACAACGTCTACAACGCCCTCGCCGCGATCACCGCGGCCCTGCGACTCGGTCTCGGCCTCCAGCAGGCGGTGGAGGCGCTGGCCGGGGTCGAGGCGGCGTTCGGGCGCGTGGAGACGATCCAGATCGACGACACGGCCGTCTCGATCCTGCTGATCAAGAACCCGGCCGGGGCGAACGAGGTGCTGCGGACCCTGCGCCTCGAGGCCGAGATGGGCGGCCTCGACCTCTGGATCGCGCTCAACGACAAGATCGCCGACGGCCGCGACGTGTCCTGGGTCTGGGACGCGGACTTCGAGCTTCTGGCCACGGCGGCACGCCGCGTGATCTGCTCCGGCACGCGAGCGCCGGAGATGGCGGTGCGGCTCAAGTACGCGGGCCTCGGCCCGGAGGCGCTGGTGGTCGAGCCCTCGATCGAGCGCTCCTTCGACCGCGCCGTGGCCGAGGCGGACGGGGCGCTGTTCGCGTTGCCGACCTACACCGCGCTGATCGAGCTGCGGACGCTGCTCGCCGGGCGCGGCCTGGCAAAGGAGTTCTGGCGATGAGCGTCCCCGCCGCCGCGGAGGAGGCGATCTGGCACGACGTCGAGTGCGGCGCCTACAGCGCCGACCTGCCGGTCTGGGTCGAGCTCGCAAGCCGATCCGGTGGCCCGGTGCTCGAGCTTGGCGCCGGCACCGGTCGGGTTTCCCTGCGGCTCGCCGCCGAGGGCCTGGACGTCGTCGCCCTCGACTCCTCGGCGATCCTTCTGGAGGAGCTGCGGCGCCGCGGTGATGCCGCCGGGCTCGAGCTCGAAACCGTCTGCGCCGACGCGCGCCGGCTGGCGATCGACCGCACCTTCGCTGCAATCCTCGCCCCGATGCAGCTCGTCCACCTGCTCGGCGGCAGCGAGCGGCGGCAGACGCTGCTGAAGGCCGTCCGGCGCCACCTGCGCCCGGCAGGGGTCCTCGCGGCGGCGCTGCTGGTCGATGATGCCGGGACGGTCGCCGTCGGCCCCAGCCTCCCCCCTTTGCCCGACGTCCGCGAGCTCGACGGCTGGATCTACTCGAGCCTGCCGATCGAGGTCGCGGCGGTTCCCGGTGGGCTCGAGATCCGGCGGCTGCGCCAGATCGTCTCGCCGGACGGCGCGCTGACCGAGGCGAGGGAGTCGATCCGGCTCGACCACCTGAGCGCGGACGAGTTCGAGGCGGAGGCCGTACGTGCAGGCCTCGCGCGGCGCGAGCGGGTCGAGATCGCCGCCACCGAAGAACACGTCGGCTCCGTGATCTGCGTGCTCGAGGTGAGCTGATGGAGCTTCGCCTGCTGGCGCTCTACCCGGAGCAGATGAACATCTACGCCGACCGCGGCAACATGCTCTTCCTTCAGCGCCGCTGCGAGTGGCGCGGGATCGGCTTCGAGCTCGCCAGCTCCGGCCCCGACGAGGGCTTCGATCCGGCCGCGCACGACCTCGTCTACATCGGCGGCGGCCAGGACCGGGATCAGGAGCTGGTCGCGGAGGACATGCTGCGGAGCAAGCGGGACGCGCTTGCCGCCGCGGTCGGCGACGGCGCCGTCGTGCTCGCGGTCTGCGGCGGCTACCAGCTGCTCGGCCACAGCTACCAGGTCGGCGAGCGACGGATCGCCGGCCTCGGGCTCGTCGATCTCGAGACCGTGCGTGAGCCCGGTCCGCGGCTGATCGGCAACGTCGCGATCGAGGCCGAGCTCGGCCGAGGGGGCACGCTCGAGCTCGCAGGGTTCGAAAACCACGGCGGCCGCACCCACCTGGGCCCCGACGCCCAGCCGCTGGGCCGGGTGATCAAGGGCCACGGCAACAACGGTTCCGACGGCTTCGAGGGCGTCCGCGACGGCAACCTGATCGGCACCTACCTCCACGGGCCGCTGTTGCCCAAGAACGCCGAGCTCGCCGACCGTCTGATCGCGCTCGCGCTCGCCCGCCGAACCGGATCGGAGCCGGAGCTGGCGCCGCTCGACGACACGCTCGAGCGCGCCGCCCACGAGAGCGCCCGCGAGGCGGCGCTGCGCGGCTAGGTACTCACCTCCCCGAGGAGCCGAAGCCGCCCTCCCCCCGGCTGCTGGCGCTGAGCTCGACGACCTCGACCGGGGCGGCGTCGGCGAACGGGGTGATCAGCAGCTGGGCGACCCGATCGCCGGGGCCGACCTCGAACGGCTCGGTCCGGTCGGTGTTCAGCAGCAGCACTTTGAGCTCGCCGCGAAACCCGGCGTCGATCAGGCCCGGTGCGTTGACCAGGGCAATCCCATGCCGTGCCGCAAGGCCCGAGCGCGGGAGCACGAGGCCCGCGTGCCCGGCCGGCACCTCGATTGCGACCCCGGTGCCGATCGTGGCCCGCTCGCCGGCGCCGATGATCGCGCCGTGGGCGGCGTGGAGATCGAGGCCCGCGTCGCCCTGGTGGGCGCGGCTGGGAAGCCGCGCGTCGGCGGATAGCAGGCGTACACGGAGCTCCACCGACCCGCTCAGCTCCGTTCGATCTTCCTCAGGAACGGCAGCAGCTTCTTGACGAAGTCGTTGTCGGGGAAGGCGGAGTTGGGATCGTTGTGGGCGTAGGTCGTCGCCCGGTTGACCAGGGTGACGTACTTCGACCGGATCTTCGACTGGAACGCGAGCGTGGTCGCGGCGTCGAGGACCCGCTGGCCGCCGAGGGCGGCGCCGAAGGCGAGGATCCGGGTGCGCTTGCCGAGGTCGGCTCCGTGAGTCGAATGGACGTCGAACACCGACTGCGCCGGGTTCGCGTTGCCGTCGGCGACCGCGCCGGCGTCGATCGTCAGCCGCATCGGGTGATACCAGGCGGTGCCGTCGAGCCCCGTCAGCCCGGTGCCGGAGAACATGTCCGCGAACCGCTGCACCGGAGTCAGCTCGCCGGCGGGGTCCCAGCCGCGGGGATCGCCGCTGGCGGCGAGGTGGCCGAGGTGGGCCTGCGCCGCGGCCAGGCTCGGCGGTGAGGTCTCGGTGTCGAGCGCGTAGCCGTAGGCGCCCTCGTTGGTGGCCGTCACCGGCGGCTTCAGGTTCGCCGGCAAGAGCGGCCACGTCTGCAGCTTCGAGACCGCGGTCGGCTCCAGGTGCGTGGTCGTCGAACCGACGATGTTGAAGAGGCCGGCGAGCGGCGCCGGAATGCCGCCGAAGGAGAGCCACGGCGAACCGGCCTGGAGGTCGGCCAGCTCCTGGTTCGCCTGCTCCGGGGTGACCGGGGTCGGGCTGCTGCCGCCGTCGATGAAGACGAGGCCGGAGAGCCCCTTGGCGCCGGGCTTGCCGTTGAAGTCCCAGGTGGCATAGGCGGTCGTGATCGAGCCGCCGAGGGAGTGGCCTCCGAGGACCACCTTGCCGCCGAGCTTCGACGCCTTCTTGACCACCTTCCTCAGGTCCTCGACCGTGACCCGCATCCCCCAGCCGCGGGCGAACGGGACCTCCGAGTCGGGGACCCCCTGGAAGTGGCTGGTGACGCTGGAGTCGGTGAGGTAGCCGAGGTAGTAGTCGAAGAGCCGCTGCGTCGTCGCCGTCCCCTGCTTTGCCTCGTCGACGACCGACTGGTCCTCGAGCTGGTTCTCGCGGCGCTCGACGGCCCACACCTGCCAGTCGTCGGTCTCCGAGACGATGAAGCTCGCCAGCGGCCGGAAGTACGCCGCGCTCGCCGAGGTTCCCGGGTTCAGCACGAGCACGTTCGGGGCCTTCTTCGGCCCCACCTTCAGCACCCCGACCTTGTCGAGGCTGTCCGGCGTCGCCGGATCGTTGTAGCCGGCGATGCGCTCGAACTTGACCGCCGCCGAGGCCGACGCCGCGATCGCAAACGACGCCAGGCCAACTGCGACAGCAGCGAACCGAAGTCCGGGCTTCCTGCCTCCGAGCATGCTCTCCTCCTGATTCATGGGTTCTGTGGTCCGGCGGCCACCTCGAGATCGGCGAACCGATGCAGGTGGGCGGCCGGGATCCGGGCCTGTACCAACACGCCGTCGGCGCGTTCGGTGCGCTCGAGGTCGCCGGCGAGCTGATGCAGCTCCGACAGCCGGGCGCCGTCCGCGTACGGGATCAGCAGCTCGACCTCGCGCAACGTACCGACGAACGCCGCTTCGATTGCCTCGCGGAGCTCGCGCATCCCCTCCCCCGTCGAGGCGGAGACGCCGATTGCGTCGGGAACCCCGACGAGCAGGTCGCGGCGCGCCTCGTCGTCGAGCAGGTCGATCTTGTTGAGGACGAGCAGGCGCGGCTGCGAGGCGGCGCCGATCTCCTCGAGCACCGAATCGACCGCCGCGATCGCCTCGGCTCGCACCGGCTCGGGATCGGATCCGTCGACGACGTGCACGATCAGGTCGGCGATCCGGGTCTCCTCGAGCGTCGCCTTGAACGCCTCGACCAGCTGATGCGGGAGCTTGCGGATGAAGCCGACCGTGTCGGTGACCAGATAGCGCCGGCCGTCGTGCTCGTAGGCGCGCGTGGTCGGGTCGAGGGTGTGAAAGAGCCTCTCCCCCACGCTCACCCCGGCGCCGGTGAGCGCGTTCAGCAAGGTCGACTTGCCGGCGTTCGTATAGCCGGCGAGGGCGATCGCCGGGACCGCCGACGACTCGCGCGTCGCCCGCATAACGCCGCGGTTTCGCTCCACCCTGACGAGCCGGCGCCGGAGCGCCGAGATCCGGTCGCGGGCGAGCCGGCGGTCGGTCTCGATCTGGGACTCCCCCGGTCCCCTGGTGCCGATGCCGCCGTCGATGCGGCCGGCGCCGAGGCGCTCGAGGTGGGTCCAGAGCCCGCGCATGCGGGCGAGGTTGTAATCCAGCTGGGCGAGCTCGACCTGGAGCTTGCCCTCGGCCGAGTGCGCGTGGTCGGCGAAGATGTCGAGGATGATCGCCGTGCGGTCGATCACCGGCACGTCGAGCGCCGCTTCGAGGTTGCGCTCCTGGCGCGGCGCCAGCTCGTCGTCGCAGGCGACCAGGTTGGCGCCCGAGCGCTTGATCTCGGCCTTCAGCTCGTCGAGCTTGCCGCGCCCGAGATAGCGATCAGGGTCCGGCGCATCGCGCACCTGGACCATCTCGCTCGCCGTCGCGACTCCCGCCGTCCGCAGCAGCTCCTTGAGCTCGGCCAGGGGGTCGCCGTCATCGCCTCGGGCGCCTGGCAGGGCCCCAATCGCGACGGCGCGCTGGCGGGCGCGGGCGTTGCGAACGCCCGCGTCGGAGCCGTTTTCGGCGCTCCCGGCCGAGCTGCCGTTGCGGTTCATCTGCACTGCCTCAAGTGTACGTCCGGCGCCCGGCGGTCACGGGCAGGTCAGCGGCGGGTCCGGGAGCCGCTTGGCGGTCAGGCCGATGTCGCCGACGTACGGCAGCGCGCCGACCCCGCAGGCGTCGGCG